>NZ_JBIUAQ010000016.1:0-186619 GCF_044547565.1 Amycolatopsis sp. NPDC052450
CGAATGGTGTGTGCCCTGACATCGCGCCGATTTGGTCCGTGAAGGCCTCCTTGAGGGACTCTGGGTCCCTCAAGGAGGCCTTCACGGACAGCCGGCCGGCGCGACAACCCGAGCGGCTAGCCCTTGCCGGAGCGGCGGTGTACCCGCGGTGACACGGTCCCATCGGCCAGACGGCGCGCCGTCAGCAGGAACGCGGTGTGCGCGACCATCCGGTGATCCGGCCGCACCGCGAGGCTCACGACGTGCCAGGGCCGCATGAGGGTCTCGAACGATTCCGGCTCGGTCCAGCACTGCTGGTCCCGCAAGGCTTCCGTGATCCGCGAAAGCTGTGTGACCGTCGCCACATAAACCGTCAGCACGCCTCCGGGCACCAGATGCGCGGCGACCGTCTCGAGCTGGTCCCATGGCGCCAGCATGTCGAGGACGACCCGGTCGACCTCACCGGTGTGCGTCGACAGGTCAGCGACCGTGAGCGACCAGTTGTCCGGTTTGTGGCCGAAGAACTTCTCGACGTTCCGCTCGGCGTGTTCGGCGTGGTCGTCCCGGATCTCGTAGGACTGCACGGTGCCTTCCGAACCGACCGCCCGCAGCAGCGAACAGGTCAGCGCGCCGGAGCCGGCGCCCGCCTCGAGCACCCGCGCTCCCGGGAAGATGTCGCCCCACATCACGATCTGCGCGGCGTCCTTCGGGTAGATCACCTGCGCGCCACGCGGCATCGACAACACGTAGTCCGGAAGCAGCGGGCGAAGCGCCAGATAGTGACTGCCGCCCGCCGAGGTGACGACCGAACCTTCCTGCGCTCCGATCACGTCGTCGTGCGCCAGCGCGCCGCGATGGGTGTGATACTGCTGCCCCTCGGCGAGGACCATGGTGTAGTGCCGCCCCTTGGAGTCGGTCAGCTGAACCCGGTCACCAATACGAAACGGCCCACGGACCGACACTGAACCTCCACACGCGCGCGAACAACTGCTGAGCCCCTGCGTCCTCGGCGGGAAAGAGTGCCTCGGACGGGACGACCGATCCTCGCAGGTGGCCGCACCGCGCTACGCCGGGGGTCGGCTCCGGGTCATCGCGGCACGCAGGTCCTCACGCCGGAGCACCCCGGCGGGCCTGCCTTCGTCGTCCACGACGAGGAACTGCCACGCGGCGGTTTCCCGGACCCGCTCGGCGATCTCCTCCCCCGACTCCGAGGAAAGCAGCACCGTGTCGGCGCGGATCGGTTCCGCCGCCATCTCCGCGGGCGCGTGTGGTGACGTCCCGGCCAGTTGCGCGGCGGCCGTCTCGTCGAGCAGCCCCGCCGCGACGCCGTCGGCACGGACCAGGACCACCCCACGGCCCGCCGAAGCGGCCAGCGCGTCCGAGACGGGGCTTTCCGCGGGAAGCTGGAGAACAGGCCGGACGAGTTCGCTCAACCGCACGCCTTCAGGCCAGCCTCGACGTGTTTCGGCGGCGAGTTCGCTTCGTGCGCCGAGGATCACGAACCACGCCGTCACGACGCAGACGCCGAGCCGGAGCCAGCGGTCTTCGCTGCCCGCGGCCAGCCCCCACAGCGCCCAGACGACCAGTCCCGCCGCGACGACACCGCCACCGACGACCGCCGCTCGCGTGCCCTTCTCCCGGTGGCCCGTCGCCGCCCAGACCCCGGCGCGGACCAGCCTGCCGCCGTCGAGCGGGAGCCCGGGGAGGAGGTTGAAGATCCCGACGGCGAAGTTCGCGACGGCGCATTCGGCGATGAGCAGCCATGCCGCGCTTTCCGGTGGGACGGCGAACATGAGCAGCGCGCAGAAACCGCCGAGCAGCAACGAAACCACCGGTCCCGCGGCGGCGACGAGCCCTTCCTGCCGCGGCTGGCGGGGTGTCCTGGCGACCTCGGAGAGTCCGCCGAGCAGGAACAGGCGCAGCCGCCGGACCGGGATGCCGAGGCGCAGCGCGACCAGGCAGTGCCCGAGTTCGTGCGCGAGCACCGAGAGTCCGAGAAGGACCGCGAACGCGGCCGCCAGGAGCCAGGAGGTCAAAGTCGTCGCGCCCGGCAAAAGCCTGCCGACCAGCGGCGTGTAGAGCACCACGATGATCAGGGAGCCGATCCACCACGAAGGGGCCAGCAACACGGGGATCCCGGAGACGCGGAACAGCAGGAGACCGCCCTCTGGTGCCACGCCTCGTCGAGGCGGGCCCTGCTCACCCGTCACCGCCATGGATGAGAGCGTAGATGCCCAGGTGTGGGGTGCCGGTAACCCGCCCTTCCCGTCCGGGTGGTGTCGGTCATGCCGCTCCGGTGCGTTGCGGTCCCGAAACTGTCGGTGCCCGGCGATACGCTCACCCCATGCCCGACACCGACACGGTCACCGCCGATCCGCCGCCCGGCGCCGAAGTCCCGCGCCGTCGGCCGGCCCTGTCCCCGTCGCGTGCCAGCGACTTCAAACAGTGCCCGCTGCTCTACCGCTTCCGCGCGGTCGACAGACTCCCCGAGACCCCGACGAAGGCACAGCTCCGCGGCACGCTGGTGCACTCCGTACTGGAGCGGCTGTTCTCGCTCCCGCAGGCCGATCGCACGCCGCCGCAGGCCAAGGAGCTGCTCGCGCCGGCGTGGGAGGACCTTTCCGCGGAACGTCCGGAATGGATCGAGCTGTTCGACCAGGAGGACCCCGAGGCCGTCACCTCGTGGCTCTCCTCGGCGGAGCAACTGGTCGACACCTACTTCGGCCTCGAGGATCCGCGTCGGCTGGAGCCCGAAGCGTGCGAGCTGCACGTCGAGATCGAGCTGGGCTCCGGGGTGCTGCTCCGGGGCTACGTCGACAGGCTGGACGTGGCGCCGACCGGCGAGATCCGCGTCGTCGACTACAAGACCGGCGCCGCGCCCCGCGAGATCGGCGAGGCCAAGGCGATGTTCCAGATGAAGTTCTACGCCGTGGTCCTCTGGCGGCTTCGCGGTGTCGTGCCGCGCCAGCTGAAACTGATGTATCTCACCGACGGGCAGTCACTGGCCTACACCCCCGACGAGGGCGAGCTGATCCGCTTCGAGCGCACGCTGGAAGCGATCTGGCAGGCGATCCTCAAAGCGGGCAAGACCGGCGATTTCCGGCCCAATCCGAGCAAACTCTGCGCGTGGTGCGATCACCAGGCACTGTGCCCGCAGTACGGCGGCACTCCCCCGCCGTATCCCGGCTGGCCGGAGCCGGATCCCGGTGAAGAGTCCGTTTTGGACCGTGCGGATTAGGACACGACCTAGGGTGCCTTTGTGACAGAAGCCTTCTACGTGCCGTCAGGTGACGGCGTCTTCCTCCCGACCCCGCACACCGCCGGCCCGTGGACGCCGGACGCGCAGCACTTCGGGCCGCCCTCGGCGCTGCTGGTCCGCGCGCTCGAAGAGCTCGACGCGCCGCACGCGAGCCAGCTGGCACGAGTGACGGTCGAGATCCTGGGTCCCGCGCCGCTCAAAGAGCTTTCGGTGCGAGCTTCGGTGAAGCGACCGGGCCGGTCGGTCGAGTGGCTGGAGGCCGAGCTCTCCCACGGCGAGCGAGTCGTCGCCCGTGCCGCGGCGTGGCGGATCGCGACCTCGGACACCACCGCGGTGGCCACTCCCGAAGGTCCCCCGCTGCCGTCGCCGGACGGCCTGCCCACGTCGAGCTGGCCGGAAAGCTGGCACGGCGGCTACCTCGACGCCGTCGAATGGCGGCGGATCAGCGGCGCGCTGGACACGCCCGGGCCGGCGACCGTCTGGGGCCGCCAGCGTGTCGCCCTCGTCGATGGGGAGAAGCCGAGCGCGCTGCAGCGGCTGTTCGTCCTGGCGGACTCCGGCAACGGGATCTCGAACTTCCTCGACCCGCGCGAGTGGTGGTTCATCAACTCGGAGCTGACGGTGCACCTCCGCCGCCCGCCGCTGGGCGACTGGATCGGCGTCGACGCGGCCACGCTGGTCGGCCCGAACGGGATCGGCACGGCGACGACCACCCTGCACGACGCCTCGGGCCCGATCGCCTCGGGAGCGCAGGCGTTGCTGGTGCGGCCGCGACAGGCGGGCTGATAGACGCGCTTTCCGAGCCCGTTTCCAATAGCCTTCCCGGAACAACAGACGCAGGGAGCGCTTCGGCATGCAGATCACCTCGGTGGTCAACCAGAAAGGCGGGGTCGGCAAGACCTCACTCAGCGTGGGCGCGGCGGCCGCACTGGCCGAACGCGGCCGCCGGGTGCTGCTGATCGACCTCGACCCACAGGGCCACGCGACCACCGAACTCCTCGGGCTGGACGAGGTGGCTCCGAACATGCCCAGCCTGGCGAAAGCCCTGACCAAGGTGTGGAAAGGGCCGATCGAGGAGCTCGCCGTACGGCATCCGCGCAGCAACCTCGGGCGGGGCGGGGCGTTCGACGTCATCCCCACGTCGCCGGGCATGTTCGACCTGATCCGGCGGCTGGACCAGTTCCGCGTCCCTGGCTGGCAGCTGGCCAGGGTCATCCAGTTCGCGAACTACGACCACGTCATCATCGACTGCCCGCCCGCGCTCGACGTGCTGACCAACAACGCGCTGGCCGCTTCGCACGGAATCCTCGTACCGGTGCAGCCGGACCGGACGAGCATTCGCGCGCTGCGCCTGCTTTCGGACCAGGTGCGTTACGTCGAACAGACCGTCGGCCGTCCGCCGATCGCCTACTACGGCCTCGTGCCGGGCCTGTACCGCCGACCGATCTCGCACTACGCGGCGGCGGCGTTGCAGGAGCTGTACACGTTCGGGATCCCGATGCTGTCGCACGTGCCGCTCGGCGTCGTGATGAACGAGGCCGCGGCGCACGGCGTGCCCGTGACGACGTACGCGCCGGAAACCTTGCAGGCGCTGTCGTTCCGGGAGATCGCGGAGACGCTGGACGGCTACCTGCGGAACCATCCGGCCGCGGCGATCGTGCCGGCGGACGAGGACTTCGTCTTCGAGGATTTCATCACCGAGGTGTCGGTGACTCGCAGCGCGAAGGACAACGGGACGCGCAAGAAGCTCTACGACCTCATGCCCAAGAAGCCGAACCGGCCCCGCTGACCAACGCCATGAAAGGTCCTTTCCTTGCGAAATTCGCAAGGAAAGGACCTTTCATGGCGTCCGAGGTCAGAGGCGACAGGCCCGGATGTCCGAGGCAAGCACGGCCTTGGCGCCGGTTTCGGCGAGTTCGTCCATGATCCGGTTGACCTCCTTGCGCGGCACCATCGCACGCACGGCCACCCAGTCTTCGTCCGCCAGCGGCGCGACGGTCGGCGACTCGAGGCCCGGCGTGATCGCGATGGCGGCGTCGAGCAGCGGACGCGGGCAGTCGTAGTCCAGCATCATGTAGTGCTGGGCGAAGACGACGCCCTGCAACCGCGCCTTCAGCTGGTCCTTGGGCCGGGTGTGTTCGGTGCCCGCGCGTTGCAGCAAAACCGCCTCGGACACGCAGATCGGGTCCCCGAAGGCCACGAGGTTGTGCTGGCGCAACGAACGTCCGGACTCGACGACGTCGGCGATGGCGTCGGCCACGCCGAGCTGGATCGAGATCTCGACGGCGCCGTCGAGACGGATGACCTCCGCCTCGACCCCGTGCTGCTTCAGGTTCTCGCGGACGAGCCGCGGGTACGACGTCGCGAGCCGCTTGCCCTGCAGGTCCTGCGCCTTCCAGTCCCGGCCCGCGGGTGCGGCGTACCGGAAGGTGGAACCGCCGAAGCCGAGGCCGAGGATCTCCTCGACCGGGGCACCGGAGTCGAGCGCGAGGTCGCGGCCGGTGATGCCGAGGTCCAGCTCGCCGGATCCGACGTAGATCGCGATGTCCTTGGGGCGCAAGAAGAAGAACTCGACCTCGTTGACCGTGTCCAGCACGGTCAGATCGCGGGCCTCATGTCGCTTGCGGTAGCCGGCCTCTCCGAGCATCTCCGACGCGGCGGCGGCGAGGGCTCCCTTGTTCGGCACGGCGACACGCAGCATTGTCTCTCCTTGGTTCTCCGGACGCGAACGCGTCACAGGTACCGGTACACGTCCTCTGTCGACAGTCCTCGGCCGAGCATGAGCACCTGTACGCGGTACAGCAGCTGTGAAATCTCCTCCGCGAGCCTGTCGTCGGATTCGTGCTCGGCGGCGATCCACACTTCGCCCGCCTCTTCGAGCACCTTCTTGCCCTGGGCGTGCACTCCCGCGTCCAGCGCGGCGACGGTGCCGGAACCGTCGGGGCGCGTACGGGCGCGCTCGGCAAGCTCGGCGAACAGCTCATCGAAGGTCTTCACAGTCTGGAGATCCTTCCATCCGCGCCCGCGTCGCGCTGCCCCGGGCCGGTGTGGTGCCGGTCGCGTCACACTTCAGAACAGCACCGGGCCGCCACGTTCGAAGTCGAGCAGGTGCCGCTTCCGTTCGACACCGCCGCCGTAACCGGTGAGATCGCCGTTGGAGCCGATCACGCGATGGCACGGCACGATGATGCTGATCGGGTTCTTCCCGTTCGCGAGCCCGACCGCGCGCGACGCGGTCGGCCTGCCGAGCCGGTCGGCGAGCTGACCGTAGGAGACCGTCTCGCCATACGGGATCCCCAGCAGCCCTTCCCAGACCATCCGCTGGAACGCGGTGCCGCCGAAGCTCAGCGGGAGATCGAAGTCCATCCGCTGGCCGGCGAAGTACTCCTTCAGTTGTTTCTCGGTGTCGACGAAGACCGGAGAGCCCGGATCCGGATGGCCGAAGCTCTCCTCGGCCGGACGGTGCCGCTGCTGGACCATGTAGACGCCGCAGAGGCTTTCGCCGTCCGCGACCAGGGTCAGCTTGTCGTACGGGCTGTCGATGACGGTGTGCGTGCGCATGGCGCTCCTCGGAACTCAGGCGGCGGGCAGCCGGTTGATCGGGTGATCTCCGGTCGCCCAGAGGTGCTGAACGGCGTAGGCGCGCCACGGGCGCCAGTGTTCGGCGTGCGCGGCGAACGCGGCCGGGCCGAGCCCGAGCCCTTTCGCGGCGATCTTGACGCCGAGGTCGGTCGGGAGGAAGGCGTCCGGGTCGCCGAGTGAACGCATCGCGATGCTCTCGACGGTCCACGGGCCGAAGCCGGGCAGCGCGTGCAGCCTCTCCCGGGCCTGCTGCCAGTCACTTCCCGCGCCGAGGTCGAGTCCGCCGTCGTTCAGTTCGGCGATGAGGCCGAGCAGGGTCCGCTTGCGGCTCTGCGGCATCGCGAGGCTTTCGGGATCGATCTCCGCGAGCGCGGCGGCGTCCGGGAACACGTGGGTGAGGCCGCCGTCCGGATCGTCGACGGGTTCGCCGTGCGCGAGCACCAGCCGGGCGGCGTGGGTGCGGGCGGCGGCGGTGGACACCTGCTGACCCAGCACGGCCCGGACGGCGAACTCGTCGCCGTCGACCGTCCGCGGCACCCGCCTGCCGGGTGCCGCGGCCACAAGCGGCCCGAGCAGCCGGTCCGCGGCCAGCGCTTCGTCGACCGCGACCGGGTCGGCGTCGAGATCGAGCAGGCGACGGCAACGGCTGATCGCGGTCGAGAGATCACGCAGGTCCGACAGCGTGAGACGGCAGCCGATATAGCCGTCTTCCGGTTTGAGGGCGACGACGGCGGGGCCGTGCGGGAGCCGCAGCGTCCGGCGATACGCGCCGTCGCGCCATTCCTCGACGCCGGGGACACCGGTCGCGACCAGATGGCCGAACAGGTTGTCCGGGAACAGCGGCTTCCGATACGGCAGGCGCAAGTTCAGCGTCCCGGGCGCGGTCGACGGCTCGGTGCGGCCCCGGGCCCGCAGTTCGGTCGGAGACAGCGCGAAGACCTCGCGGACGGTGTCGTTGAACGTCCGAACGCTGCCGAATCCCGCCGCGAGGGCGACGTCGATCATCGACAGGCCGGTCGTCTCGATCAGCAGCCGCGCCGTCTGCGCCCGTTGCGCACGGGCGAGGCTGAGCGGGCCCGCGCCCAGTTCGGCACGCACATGCCGCTCCACCTGCCGGACGCTGTAGCCGAGCCGGGCGGCCAAGCCGCTCACCCCATCGGTGTCGACGACGCCGTCGGCGATCAGCCGCATCGCCCTGGCCACCAGGTCCGCGCGCTCGTTCCACCGCGGTGAACCGGGGCTGGCGTCCGGACGGCACCGTTTGCAGGCGCGGAATCCGGCCTCCTGCGCGGCGGCCGCGCTCGGATAGAAGGTCATGTTCTCCGGTTTGGGCGGGACGACCGGGCAGCTCGCCCGGCAGTAGATCCGCGTCGTCAGGACAGCGGTGAAGAACCAGCCGTCGAACCGGGCGTCCTTCGCCTGGACCGCGCGGACACAGCGCTCGAAATCCTCATGCACCCGATCAGCATCACCGACCGCACGGGCCGCGGTCTAGCGGAAATGCGACATGGCGGTCAGGGCAGGAGCGCGGTCAGCGCGGGCACGTCGAGACCGACCAGCGAGGAACGGAACACGCGCCGCTCTCCCGGTTCGACGTCGACGTCGTTCGGGATCACCACCACCGTGCAGCCCGCCGCGGCCGCGGAAGCCGCGCCCGGCGGGGAATCCTCGATCGCGACGCACCGGGAAGCCGGTACTCCCAGCAACTCCGTGGCCAGCTGATACGGCCTGGCGTCCGGCTTGTTCAGACCATCGACCTCGTCACCGCAGACGGTGGCGGCGAAGTGCTCACGGCCGATGGTGTTGAGGGCGAGTTCGGTCAGCGACCGTTCGGTGGAGGTGACCAGGGCCATCGGAACGCCGTTGGCCCGCAACAGTTCGAGCAGCTCCTGCGCGCCGGGACGCCACGGAAGCGGGCCGTCGAAGAGATTGGCCGTGCGGGCGCGGATCCACTCCCCCATCTCCGCGATCGACTCCGGGGTGACGGGCCTGGCGCACACTTCGAGCAGGAACGCGGCCGTGTCGTCCATATTGGACCCGACGAGACTCAGGCGCTGTTCCTCGGTCAGTGTGCCGCCGAGGGTTTCGACGGCTTCGTAGAGCGCGACGTCCCACAGCTTCTCCGAGTCGACCAGCGTGCCGTCCATATCCCACAGCACGGCGGCGAGTCCGTCCGGTGTGGACGGTTCGGTCACGGCTCCCCCTCACGATCGGATAAACCTTCCGGGGCCCACGGTAGCCGAGACGGATTCACGTCGGCGCCGCGGTCGTTGCCCGAAATGTCGCATTGCGTCGGCTCCGCGCGTTTCGTCGCGGCGAAACGCCATCGGACATGCCCAACGGCGCACGGCCGCCTGGTCGTAGGCTGGTCCGGTGAGTGAGCCCGTCGACGAGACCCAGCGGCCCGGCCGCGACCAACCGGATGACACAAAGCCGATCATGATCGTCGCCTTCGAAGGATGGAACGACGCAGGTGACGCGGCCAGCCGGGCGGTCGAGCATCTCCAGCTCAACTGGGATGCGACCCCGCTGAGCGAGCTGAGTCCTGACGAGTACTACGACTTCCAGGTCAGCAGACCGACCGTACGCATGGTGGACGGCGTCACCCGGAGGGTCGACTGGCCGACCACGCGGCTCTCGGTGTGCCGCCCGGAGGGCATCAGCAGGGACATCGTGCTGGTCCAGGGGCCCGAACCGAATATGCGCTGGCGCGCCTTCTGCGCCGAACTACTGGAGTACATCCAGCAACTGGACGTCGCCACCGTCGTCACCCTCGGCGCGCTGCTGGCCGACACCGCGCACACCCGGCCCGTCCCGGTCACCGGGACGGCGTACGACAAGGACACCGCTTCGCAGTTCGGCCTGGAGCTGAACAACTACCAGGGGCCGACCGGCATCGTCGGCGTCCTGCAGGACTACTGCGTGCAGGCGGGCGTCCCGGCGGTGTCGATCTGGGCGGCCGTGCCGCACTACGTCTCGCACCCGCCCTCGCCCAAGGCCACCCTCGCGCTGCTGCACAAACTCGAGGACGTCCTCGACGTCGAGATCCCGCTCGGCGCGCTTCCCGAGCAGGCCGAGGAGTGGCAGCGGACGGTCACCGAGATGGCCGAGGAGGACGAAGAGATCAGCGAGTACGTCCGGGGACTCGAGGAGCGCGGTGACGCGGAGACCGAGTTCACGCTGGACGACGTGAGCGGGGACAAGATCGCGGCCGAGTTCGAGCGGTACCTGCGGCGGCGGCGCCCGGGTCAGGACGGTCCCGGACGAGGCTGAGTTCCCCGTCTCGTGAGCGGCACCGCCCTGCCGCAAGTGTCATGAAAGGGTCGTTCCTGACGTTTTTCGTCCTGAACGACCCTTTCCTGACATCCGGGACTCACCCCGGCCCGGGCGCAGGCTGCCAGCCCTCTCAAGCGCTATGAAAGGCCCCTTCATTGCAAAATTTGCAATGAAGGGGCCTTTCATAGCATCCGGGTGACCGCTCAGAAGATTCGCCGCAGCGGGATCGGCCCCCGCGACCGCTTCCGCCATTCCCGCGGATAGCCGAGCGAGACCTCTTCGAACCGCACGCCGTCCGCCTCGGTGGAGCGCGGGATGTGCAGGTGCCCGTAGACGGCGACCTCCGCCCGGAAGCGCAGGTGCCAGTCCTCGGTCTCGGTCGTCCCGCACCACAGCGCGAACTCCGGGAAGTACAGCGGCTCGGTCGGGTGGCGGTGCAGCGGCCAGTGCGACATGAGAATCGTCCCGTGGTCCTCGGGGATCGCCTCCAGCCGTTCCGTGCTGATCTTCACCCGGTCGGCGCACCATGCCTGCCTGCTGGGGTACGGGTCGGGGTGCAGGAAGAACTCGTCCGTGCAGAGCACGCCGGCCTCGCGCGCCTGCTCGATGGCGGCCAGCATCGGCAGCCCGTCGGCCGCGGGGGTCCGCCAGCTGTAGTCGTACAGCACGAACAGCGGCGCGATCGTCAACGGCTTGTCCTGGTGCTCCCACACCGGGTACGGGTCCTCCGGGGTGAGGACGTCGATCTCGCGGCAGCGCTCGACCAGATGCTCGTAGCGCGCCTGGCCCCGCAGCTGACATTCATCCTTCTGGGTGGTCCACAGCTCGTGGTTGCCGGGGACCCAGACGACCTTCGCGAAACGTTCACGCAGGGTCTTGAGCACCCCGATCACCGATTCGACGCGTTCGGCGACGTCACCGACCACGAGCAGCCAATCGTCCGGGGTCCGGGGGACGACCTCGTCGACGAGCGGGGCATTGCCCTCATGGGTGACGTGGAGGTCGCTGGTGGCGAAGAGATGCGGCACTCCACCACCGTAGCTTCACCCGGACCGGGGAATCACCGAAACCGCGTCACGACGCGGCCGGCCCGACGCCGACACGCCGAGCACCACCAACGCCGAGACGGTGTGCAGACCCGCCTGGACGTTCAGCAGCACTCCGGTACCCAGCACGTTCACCAGCGCGCCCGTCAACAACGCCCCCAGCGCGGTGAACCCCGCCGTGCCGGCGAAAACGGTGCTCAGGACGCGGCCGGACCGTTCGGGGGACGCGGTCGTCTGGACCAGTGAGAGCAGCCCGGAGCCGGCGAGCACGCCAGGGGCGCCGACCAGGCCGAAGAGCCCGATGAAGACACCCAGCGACGTGGTCAGTGCCGGCAGGTTCCAGATCACCGCCGACAGCAGACCGAGTGCCAGTCCGCCCCAGCCGAGCAAGGCGGCGGGTGCGACCTTGCGGGCGACGGTGGCGACGGCGAATCCCGCGGCCAGCCCACCAAGCGCCTGCACACCGCGAAGCAGGCCGACGTCGCCTTCGGTGCCGTCGAGGATGTCGAGCACGAAGACCACGAACAGGACCAGGAACATCCCTTGCGCCAGTGACGTCAGCACCACGACCACCCCGGCGAGGCGAAGGCGTCCTTCGCGGCCGATCTCGCGAAGCCCGTCGATCCACGCTCGCAACACCGGCTCGTGCGGTCCTGCCGCTTTCGGCGCGGCGACGCGCGGAAACGGGCGCGCCAGCAGGGCCGAACCGATCACCAGCACGCCGAGATAAGCCACCACGACCCAGCCCAGACCGCCGAAGCCGAGCAGAAGACCGCCCGCCCAGCCGCCGGCGAGCCGCGCGACGCTCCCGTTGATGCTCATGAGGCCGTTGGCGCCGATCAGTTCCCCGGGGGCGACCAGTTCGGGCACGAGCGCGTTGCGGGCGGGCTCGAACAGCGAAGCCAGCCCCGCTTGCGCGGCCATGACCGCGTAGATCACGTACACCGGGCCGCCGGACGCGACGAAGAGCAGCGGCAGCGCCACGAACGCCTGGCCCGCGCACACCACGCACAGCACCAGCCGCCGGTTCCAGCGGTCCGCGATCACACCGGCGACCGGGCTGAGCAGCACCGCGGGCACCAGGCCGAGGACGATGCTCAACGCCGTGGTGGCCGCCGAACCCGTCGCCTGGAAGACGAACACGGGCAACGCGATCTGCAGCATCCACTCGGCGGTCTCGGAGAAGAAGGCGGCGATCCACAACCGCGCGAAGGCGGGTTCCCTCAACGGTTTCATCTGCTCGGCTTCCCCTCGGCGTCGATGCGGAGGAACGCCCGCAGTCCCAAGTGGACCGGCAGGGCCCCCGTAGGAGCGTCTTCACGGATCGCGCTGACGTAGGGCCGCACGAGCGCGTCGATCCCCTGCACCAGCTCGTCCAGCTCCGCCGCGGTCACCCGCAGCGAGTAGTTGTTGATCCCCGACGCGTCCCGCCAGTCCTTGTCGAGCCGGTCGGCGGCGTCGAGATAGCGCTCGGTCAGCTCCTTCTCCCGCGCGAGGGTGGTGCCCACGACCGCCAGTTGCGCGCCGTGCAGCTCCGGGTCGTCGCCGAACTCGATGCCGACCTGACACGCCCGCCAGGGCCGCTCGCGTGCGTCCTCCCCCTCGACCCGTTCCACGAGGCCGTGCTGCGCCAGCTGCCGGAGATGCCAGCTGCAGTTGGAAGCGGTCGACCCGACGGCCGCCGCGCATTCGCTCGCGGTCCGTGGACCGACCGCCATGAGGTGGTCCACCAGCGCCGAGCGCAGCGGATGCGCCAGCGCCCGCATCAGCTCGACGTCTTCGATCCGCTTGCGCGGCGGCAACCCGGTCATCGCCAGATCCAATCTGAAAGACTTCTTTCGAAAGTTATCTTTCAGATTCACAGGTGGCCGACGGGATGTCAAGCGAGTCGCCGGGTATCCTTGCCTGGACAGTTGCTGCACGTAACAGTAACTGCGCCAATCAACTACTGACTCAGGGAAGCGCATGCCCGACCAGCGAGAACTCGCCACCGCGGCGGCTTTGGAGATCCCCCGGTTCGTCAGCGCGACCGTCCTGTTCCAGACGGCCATGGCGGAGCGACTCGGGATCAGCGCCACCGAACTGCACGGGCTCCAGCTGGTCATCAGCGGCGCCGCGACCTCGCCGACCGGGCTCGCGCGAGCGCTCGGCATGACCACCGGCGCGGTGACCCGGATGCTCGATCGGATGGAGACACAGCGACTGGTCGAGCGCGTCCCCGATCCCGCGGACCGCCGCCGGATCGCGATCCGTCCGCTGCCCGACCGGCTCGACGACGTCGCCGGCCTCTACTCCCCCATGGCCAGGTTCTTCGGCGACCGCCTCGGCAGGCTCGACCGGCGTCAGCTCGCCGCGCTTCTCGGCGTCATGACCGACGGGCGCGCGTTCGCCGAACAAGAGGCCGCGCGACTGCGATCCGATTCCGCTGAAAAGAGGGGTTGACTAACGCTACATAGGTTGCGTTAGACTGCTCGCATCATGGACAACTGACATCGCACCTTCCCCGCTCCGAGGCGGCTTCGGTCGAGCGCTGCTCCCGTAAGCCACGACGCCCGGCAGGGATCCCTCATGTCCGAAGAAGCACGGTGATGTCGTATGTCTCTTTCCCTGATCGCCAAGGACCTCGTCCACTCCTACGGTGCCCGCGTCGTGCTCGACGGCGTGAACCTGACGGCTTCGGCCGGGCAGCGGCTCGGACTGGTCGGCGAGAACGGCGTCGGCAAGTCCACGCTCCTGCGCTTGCTGGCCGGGGTCGAAGAGCCCGACGCCGGCGAGGTGCTGCGAGGCGACGACCTCGGATTCCTCTTGCAGGAACTGCCTTTCGCGTTGACCGCGCGGTTCTCCGACGTCATCGACGACGCACTCGCCGAAATCCGGCAAGCGTCGGCGAGACTCGACGAACTGACCGAAGCGCTCGCTCGGCATCCGGACGACGCCGCCGTGCTCGACGAGTACGGGACCGTCCTGGAATGGGCCCAGGCGCACGATCTCTGGGACGCCGACCGGCGAGCTGAGATCGTCTGCGCGGGTCTGGGGCTCGCCGGGATCGACCCGGCGCGCGAACTGGGCACGCTGTCGGGCGGGCAACGGTCGAGGCTCGGCCTCGCGGCGTTGCTGATCCGGCGGCCGGGCACGCTCATCCTGGACGAGCCGACGAACCACCTCGACGACGCCGCGATGGAGTTCCTGGAACAGCATCTCGCGTCGCTGACCGGTGTCCTCGTGCTGTCGTCGCACGATCGCGTGTTCCTCGACGCGGTGTGCACCGACATCGTCGACCTCGACCCGGCGCTGGGCGGCCCGACCCGGTACGGCGGCACCTATTCCGACTATCTGGACCAGAAGCGGGCCGAGCGGGCGCGCTGGGAACAGCGCTATGCCGAGGAGCAGGACGAGCTCAAGGAACTGCGCGAATCGGTGGCCGTCACCGCGCGCGCCGTCGCGCACAACCGGCCGCAACGCGACAACGCCAAGATGCTCTACGACTTCAAGACCGGGAGGGTGCAGAAGCAGATCTCACGCCGGGTCCGCAACGCCCAGTTGCGGCTGGACGAACTGGAGCGTGACCAGGTGCGGAAGCCGCCCGCGCCGCTGCGGTTCCAGGGCGGCCTGACCGGCGAACCCGGGGAGGACAAGACGGCCATCTCGGTGCGGGACATCGAGATCGCCGGACGGCTGCGGCTGGAGACCCTGGACGTCACGACGACGTCGAGGTTGCTGATCACCGGCGGGAACGGCGCCGGGAAGTCGACGCTGCTGTCCGTGCTCGCCGGCTCGCTGACGCCGGACTCCGGGACCGTCCTTTCCGGACGCGGGGTGCGGATCGGTCTGCTGGCGCAGGCTGTCTCGTTCGCCGAGCCGGAGAAGAGCGCGCAGCGGACCTACGCCGAAGCCCTCGGCGAGGACGCTCCCCCGTTGCGCGGCCTTGGCCTGCTGGCTCCGCGCGATCTCGGGACCCGGGTGGGCGCGCTGTCGGTCGGGCAGCGGCGGCGGCTCGCGCTGGCGCTGCTGATCGCCGATCCGCCGGAGGTACTCCTGCTGGACGAGCCGACGAACCACATCTCGCTCACGTTGGCCGAGGAGCTGTTCGCCGCACTCGATTCCGCGCCGGGTGCCGTCGTCATCGCGTCGCATGATCGGTGGCTGCGGCGGGATTGGGCCGGTGACCACCTCCGGCTGGAGGCCGGCCGCGTCGCCGTGTAGGGCGTTATACGGAGGTCATGAAAGGGTCGTTCAGGACAAAAGATGTCCTGAACGACCCTTTCATGACGTTTTCAGAGCTCGATGCCGAGCAGCGCGTCGACGGCGTTCCGGATCAGGCCGGGGGCCGCCGGGTCGGTGCCGGAGCGGTTCAGCGCCTGCTCCGCCCAGGCGTCGACGGCCGCGAGCGCCTTGGGCGTGTCGAGGTCGTCGGTGAGGTGGTCACGCAGTCGCGCGACGGTGTCCTCCGCCGACGGACCCGTGCCGATGGAGACGGCTTCGCGCCAGCGGGCGAGGCGCGCTTCGGCGTCCGTGCGCAACTGCTCCGTCCACGGCCGGTCCTCGCGGTAGTGACCGGCGAACAGCGCGAGCCGGATCACGCCGGGGTCGACCTTGTCGGCACGCAGCCGCGAGACGAACACGAGGTTCCCGCGCGACTTCGACATCTTCTCGCCGTCGAGGCCGATCATCCCGGCGTGCACGTAATGCCGCGCGAACGGCCGGTCCCCCGCGACGGCCTCCGCGTGCGCGGCGCTGTACTCGTGGTGAGGGAAGATCAGGTCCGAGCCGCCGCCCTGGACGTCGAAGCCGAGGCCGAGCCGGTTGACCGCGATCGCGCTGCACTCGATGTGCCAGCCGGGCCGCCCCGCGCCCAGTTCGGACTCCCACGACGGCTCGCCCGGCCGCGCCATCCGCCACAGCAACGCGTCGAGCGGATGCTGCTTGCCGGGGCGATCCGGGTCGCCGCCGCGTTCGGCGAAGAACTTGGCCATGGTCTCGGCGTCGTAGTTCGACTCGGACCCGAAGTGCCCGGTCGCGTTGTGGGCGAAGTAGATGTCCGGGTACTCCGCGTCGTCGGCGCGGTACGCGCTGCCGTTCGACAGCAGCTTGGCGATGACCTCGACGATCTCCGGGATGCTCTCGACGGCGCCGACGAACTGCCGCGGCGGCAGCACCCGCAACGCGGTCATGTCCTCACGGAACAGCGCCGTCTCGCGCATGCCGAGGACGACCCAGTCGTCCTTGTCCCGCTCCGCTCGCTCCAACAGGGGTTCGTCGATGTCCGTCACGTTCTGCACGTAGTGGACGTCGTGCCCGGCGTCCCGCCACAGGCGGTTCACCAGGTCGAATGTCAGATACGTGGCGGCGTGCCCCAGATGGGTGGCGTCGTACGGCGTGATGCCGCAGACGTACATCCGGGCGGTCGACCCGGGCGCCGTGGGGCGGATCTGCCCCGTCGCCGTGTCGTGGAGCCGCAGCGGACGGGGGGTGCCGGGGATACGGGGCACGTCGACCGATGACCAAGTCTGCATACCCCGACTGTAAGCGGAGCCGCCACGCCGTTCCCGTCCGGTGGGAGCCGGACACGGCCGGAGTAACCGAAGACGCTTTTCCGGCACCCTGGCCGTACTTGGGGAACGACTTCGCGCGCCATCGTTGTGCCTGGTGGGGCTACTGGGGCTGGAGGCGCATGTTTCGAGTCCGTGAAGGCCTCCTTGAGGGACCCAGAGTCCCTCAAGGAGGCCTTCACGGACCTGCGGTCCCGCGATCAGCCGAAGCCGGAGCCGCCGTGGCCCACCCCTCACTACCGCTTCCTGACCCGCAGGTAGTCACCGACCACGGCGGCACCGAGCCCGTCCAGATCCGGAGCGACGACGCGGCCGCCCGAGCGGCGGGCGATGAGGTCGACGAACTCCGTCAGGCGCGGGTCGTCCCCGAGCCTGAACACCGTCACCGACGCGCCCAGCTTCGCCATCCGGTCCACTTCGGACAGCGTCTTGAGCAGCGTCCTTGGCTGGGGCGGATAGTCGAACTCCGCCGAACCGTCGGGTTCCAGATGCGCCGTCGGCTCACCGTCGGTGACCATCAGGACCACCGGCTGCGCGTCGGGATGCCGCCGCAGATGCCGTCCGGCCAGCAGCAGGGCGTGGTGGGCGTTGGTTCCCTGCTCCCAAGCGCCCTCCAGCCCGACGAGTTCAGCCAGTTCGACCGATGTCGCGTAGCGGCCGAAGGTGATCAACTGGAGGGCGTCGTTGCGGAACCGGGTGCTGATCAGCTGGTGCAGCGCGAGCGCCGTCCGCTTCATCGGCAGCCAGCGGCCCTCCTGCACCATCGACCACGAGGTGTCCACGAGCAACGCCACCGCCGCCCGCGACCGGTGCTCGGTCTCGATCACCTCGACGTCGGAGACGTCCATCCGGACCAGCCGCTCCCCCACCGAAACCGAGCGCAGGACGGAGTTGCGGACCGTCCTGGAGACGTCCCACGGCTGCATGTCCCCGAACCGCCACGGTCTGGTCGCACCGGTCGGCTCGCCCGCGGCGCCGGCGGACTCGGTCTCCCGCTGCCCCGTCTTGCCGCGCAGCGCGTTCACGACATCGGCGAGCGCTGTCTCTCCGAGTCGACGCAAAGCTTTGGGAGACAGGCGAAGCGTGCCATCGGGGGCACGTTCGAAGAGACCTTGCCGCCGGAGCTCGCGTTCCAGCTCGGATAGCCGCCGAGCGTCCACGCCCGCGTCCGGTCCGAGCTGGCGTTCGAGCGCGTCGACGTCGATGTCCTCCAGCCGCGCGCCGGGATAGGACTGGCCGAGCTGTTCGGCCAGCGCGTCCAGTTCGGCGAGATCGGACATCGCGCGGGCACCCTCACCGAGACCCAAGGGATCGTCGCCCCGGAACCGTTCCGAAGACGTCCAGTCCTCGCCGGGCCGCAGCGCGCGCAGCTGGGCGTCCAAAGTGGACAGCTGCTGCGCGAGCCGGGGATCGCCGAACGCCTGCTGCGACAGTTCGGCCAGTTCGGCTCGTTGCTCCGGTGTCATCGAGTTGAGCATCCGCTGCGCGGCCGCGGCACGAGCGGCGAGGACGTCGATCAGCTCCTCGACGTCCTTCGGGTTCTCCGGGAAGAATTCGCCGTGCTCGCGCATGAACTCCCCGAACCGCTCCGGGACGTCCTCACGGCCCTGCGCGTGCGCGGCCAGCAAGTCGTTCAGATCGGCGAGCATCCGATTCACCCGCTCGGCCTCTTCCGGCCCGGCGTTCCGCAGCGCCTCCTTCATCCCCTCGAAGCGGGAATCCAGCAGCTCACGGCCGAGCAGGTCACGGATCTTCTCGTAGTTCTCCCTGCCCTCCCGCGAACGCCAGTCGTACTCGGCGAGTTCGCGTACGGCCGCCGCCGTCCCCGGCGGCAACGCGTCCAGCTGAGCCTCACGGAAACGGGCGTCGTCGTCCGGATCGGGGAACAGCTCGCGCCGCTCGGCCTCCAGTGCCTGGTCGAGCAGCCGCTGGACCTCCTGGAGCGTGCCGTCCAGCCGGTGCCGCCGCTGGATCTCCGACCGGCGCTGCCAGAGCCGCCTGGTCAGTTCGTCGAGCCCGGCAGTGCGCGGGGTGCCGCGCCGCAGCAGCTCTTCCAGCGCGGACCGGGGCGAGGCGCCCGCCATGACGTCGCGGCCGATCTCGTCGAGCGCGTCCCGCAGATCCGCCGGCGGCGCCAGCGGATCCGGACCGTCGTGCCACGGCCCGTACGAGTAGCCCTCCGGGGCGGCGCTCATCGGCCGTAGACGGTCGTGCCGTCGTCGGAGTCCTTGGCGAGTTTCCTCGACAGGAACAGGGATTCCAGCGCCAGTTCGACCGCGGCCGCGATCCGGCCCGCCGGTTCGTCCGGGCCGACACCGGCGCGCGCGGCGACGTCGTGGAGCACGGGCAGTTCCGGCAGCGCGGCGAGGACGTCCTTGCCGGGCACGCGTTCCCCGGTGGAGACCAGATGCCCGGACTCGACGGCATCGGCCAGCGGCAGCAGATCCAGGCCGGCGAACCGCGAACGGGCCGTCTCCGCGACCGCCCGGCGCAGCAGGTGCACGAGGTGCTCGGTCTCGCGGCCCTCCTCGCCCGGCTCGAATTCGAGCTTGCCGCGCAGGACGGCGGGCACCGCGTCGAGGTCGACCGGACGCGCCACGGCGGGTTCCTCGCCGGTCAGCGCGGACCGGCGCAGCGCCGCCGCGCCGACCGTTTCCGCCGCCGCGACGGCGAACCGGGCCGAGACGCCCGACCGCTGGTCGATCACCGGCGACTCGCGCAGGTTCCGCACGAACCGGGCCAGCACCTCCAGGAGCGGCTCGCCGACCTCGGCGACCAGATGCGCCTCCTGCCGGACGACGGCGATCTCCGACTCGACGTCGAGCGGGTAGTGCGTCCGGATCTCGGCGCCGAACCGGTCCTTGAGCGGGGTGATGATGCGGCCGCGGTTGGTGTAGTCCTCCGGGTTGGCCGTCGACACCAGCAGCACGTCCAGCGGCAGGCGCAGGGTGTAGCCGCGCACCTGGATGTCGCGCTCCTCCATCACGTTCAGCAAGGCGACCTGGATGCGCTCGGCGAGGTCCGGCAGCTCGTTGATCGCCACGATGCCGCGGTGGGCACGCGGGACGAGTCCGAAGTGGATGGTCTCGGGATCGCCGAGGCTGCGGCCTTCGGCGACCTTCACCGGGTCGACGTCGCCGATCAGGTCACCGACCGAAGTGTCCGGTGTGGCCAGTTTCTCCGTGTACCGCTCGTCGCGGTGGCGCCAGGTCACCGGCAGGGCGTCGCCGAGTTCGGCGGCGCGACGGCGTGATTCCGGGGTGATCGGGTCGAGCGGATGCTCGGCCAGCTCGGCCCCGTCGATGACGGGAGTCCATTCGTCGAGAAGTCCCGCGAGGGTGCGCAGCAGCCGGGTCTTGCCTTGGCCGCGTTCGCCGAGCAGGACGACGTCGTGCCCGGCCAGCAGCGCGCGTTCCAGCTGCGGCAGCACGGTGCGCGAGAACCCGACGATCCCGGGCCAGGCGTCTTCCCCGGCGCGGAGCTTGGCGAGCAGGTTGTCGTGCAGTTCTTGTTTGACCGACCGCGGCAGGTGACCCGCCGCGCGGAGGTCCCCGGCGGTCCGGGGCAGGTTTGCGGGAACATCGTTCACCCGTTCGACGCTACGTCGCGACCGTGGCCTCTGTCGACGTGAAGCAACTCCAGCTCCGGTACGTTCACCTGCCCTCCCCCTCGATAACGCGCCCATTTCCGGGTTTCGCCGGAAGCACGACTAAAATCAGTCCAGTGTGCCGTCCTAGTGCGACCCTCGCGGTCTGGTCTTCGGCGTGGCTGAACGGAGCCGCCGCCTCCGACGACATCCTTGACGCCCTTCAGGTCTGGGGCGAAGCCCACGACTTCGTCGCCGCGGACGCGGCGGCCGCCGAGGCGTTCGACCTGCCGCTCGCGTTCAACCGGGCGGCGACCCCGGTCCAGCTGCTGCTCGCCCTGCGCGCGCAGGGCGCCAAGAGCATGCACCTGCTGCTCCCGGTACCCGGCGACGTGCGGGGGCTGGGCGGCGGTGGACAGTTCACCGAGGCCGCGCTTCGGACCGGTGAGGCCGTCCTGCTGCCGGATCTCGGCTACGGCGTCGTACCCGAGGCCATCGCCGAAGGTCTCATGCGGTGGACCGTGTACTCGGTGCCCACGCCGGGCGTCCTCGAGTACCGCCCGCTCGGCGAGGCCGAGCACGGCCTGACCGACGCGATCCGGGCGAGCGCGGGCGCACTCCAGACCCTGGACGTCGCCAGCGAACGGCCGGGTGTGCGGGCGGAGCTCTCGGCCCGGCTGCGGGCGGTCACCGACGCGCCCTGGCCCGCGGGCATGCCCGGCAGGGCACTACGGGTGCTCCAGCGATCCCAGGAGATCGCGGCGATCCTCGCCATCGCCGAATCCGACGATCCAGGCGGAGCGCTCTCCGCGTCGGCGGCGCTTCGGCGGGCGGAGGCCTTGCGGCCGCTGACCGAAGCCGTCCGCTACGCGCGGTGCGCGGCGATCAACGAAGCCGTGCGGGAGTTCACCGAGCAGGCGGA
This sequence comes from Amycolatopsis sp. NPDC052450, assembly GCF_044547565.1. NCBI lineage: Bacteria > Bacillati > Actinomycetota > Actinomycetes > Pseudonocardiales > Pseudonocardiaceae > Amycolatopsis > Amycolatopsis sp. NPDC052450. Next base: position 21,200 of record NZ_JBIUAQ010000016.1, read on the forward strand.
CAGGCACCCGTAGCCGTTCACGTGGTCACGGAGTGCTTTTTCTGGATCTTCTCGGCATACCGGACGGACCACAGCGAAAGCCCGCCGATGACCGCGATCAGCAGGACCACGCTGAGCGCGTTCATCACATCCGCCGACAGGGTGTAGACCAGCGGCACGCGGACCGCGGCCTCCAGCAGCAGCACCACTCCCCACACCGCCGACATCCGGGTGAACGCCCGGCGGAAAGCGGGCACCTCGGCGGTGAGACGGTCGATCTCGGCACGTTTGGCCGCGTTGGAACCGGCCCGCACGGCGACGAGCACCATGGGCGTGCGGCTGAAGCAGCTCACCAGCAGCACGATCGCGGCGGTCGCGGTGGCGAAGGATTCCTTGAGCAGCAGGAATTTCGCGTCACCGCTGACCAGCGAGAGCACCAGCCCGACCCCGAGCACGCCTGCCAGCAACGCGGCGAAGCCGTCGAAGGACCGGTCGCGGACGGCGACCCACGCGATCCGGGCCGCGGCCACCACCGCCCCGGCCAGCAAGGAGACCTGCTCGCTCTGCCCGGCGAGCCGGAGCCCGTAGTACGCGGCCAACGGGAGCGCGACATCCCAGAGCAGCAAGGAAAGCGTCGGATTCCTGCCGTGCCCGGTCATGACGGTGTTTCCTCCACCGCCAGGAACGCCAGGATCCGCGCGTTGACCTCGTCCGCCGCTTCGCCAGCGATGGCGTGGGTCGCCGACGGCCATAGTTCGACTTGCCCCCGCGGCAGAAGCTCACGAGCCCGTGCGGCCGCGCGGTCCGGGTGGTGGATGACGCTGCGCCCGGCGATCAGGGCCAGTACGGGCATCCGCAGTGAGCGCAACTGCGCGTCGGTGATCAACCTGGGTGACGGCAGGGCGATGCGGTAGGTCCGCATCCCTTCGTCGATCACCCGCGCGACCGGATCCGTGGTGTCGACCTCCGCGCCACCGGAGATCCAGTGCAGGAACGACGGCCGGGCCCACCGGTTGATGCCGGGGATCGCGGTGAGCGTGGCGCGGACGACCAGCCCCGCGGTCAACCCGCCGAACGTCAGCACAGGGTCGATCAGCGTGAGCGACCTCAGCCGCTCCGGCGCCCGCGCGGCGAGGTTGGCCGCGAGCCAGCCACCGAACGAGTACCCGATCAGGTGCACCGCCGCCAGGTCGAGTTCCGCGAGCACCGTACTCAGCCAAGCGGCTTGGTCCACACCGTCCCGGATCGGGGCGGTCTGTTCACTGCGACCGGGTTCACCGATCAGGTCCACCGCGTAGACCTCGCCGTGCCCGAGCAACGCGGTGAGGTTGGGTTCCCACATCACCGCGGTCCCGGCACGGCCGGGCAACAGCACGATCGGCGTTCCACCCGGCTGCCCGAACCGGTACACGCGCGCCACCCCGAACGCCGTCTCGACGTCATGGATCCCGGCCGGCGCGGGCAAAGCCGCCAGACCTCGTTCATAGACGACCTCGTACTCGGCCCGTGCCTCCGACGAGGCGAAACCGCCCACCTTCATGTGCGCCCCTCCTTTTACGATACGATCGGATTGTAAACAGTTGGTGAGAAGTTTGCAATCCGATCGGACTGCCAAAAGGAGGAGCGGGTGCCCAAACGAGTCGATCACGAGGACCGGCGGCAGCAGATCGCCGCGGCCGTCCGGCGTATCGCGGCCGACCGGGGACTCGAAGGGGTCAGCCTGAACGAGGTCGCGGCCGAGGCGGGCATCTCGAAAGGGTTCGTCCAGCACTACTTCGCGTCGAGAGACGACATGCTGCGCTTCGCGACGACCACTTTGCGAAGCGGGCTCGAGGAGCGCATCGCGACCCCGTCAGGACTCGGCGTCCGGGACCTGCTCATCGCCCTGCTCCCCTTGGACGAGGCCGCCAGGGTCGACGCGCTGGTCGCCAACGCCTTCCTGATGCGCGCGCTCAAGGATCCGGAGATCGCCGGCCACTTCCGGACCGGCCACGGCCAGCTCCGCGACGCGGTGGCGGCCATGCTCACCGCCGCCAGGGACGACGGCGAACTCGTGCCCACCGTCGACCCGGTCACCGAAGCCGCACTCCTGCTGGCGCTGGTCGCCGGCCTCGGCGACGCGGTGCTGCTCGGCTATCAATCCGGCGAAGAGGCCATCGCCCTGGTCGACCTCCACCTGTCGAGGATCGCCACCTGACGACGATCGACCCCGTGAGTGGTGATGACGGTTCGGGCCAGCCGTGTCATAGGTACCTACGTGGATCCGGCTGCGGTTGATGCCACGCCCAAGTCCGTGAAGGCCTCCTTGAGGGACTCTGGGTCCCTCAAGGAGGCCTTCACGGACTCGATAACCGCCACGTTCACCCCACCTGCACCAGCAGTCACAACAGCTACGCGTAAAGGCCCCTTCCCTCGGCTCAGCCGAGGAAACTCGACCTTCATGTACCTCGGGCGGGCAAGGTACCGAGCCGGTCAAGCCTCGTGAGTGACAAGGAGGGTCTAACCGTCTTACCACTCACGAGGCCTGGGCTGCCTCAAGGGCGTGCGGGCCTCTTCGCGGGTTCGCAGCAGCCGATCGCACAAGGCGCACCGTTGACCGTGCACCCGGCAGACGGGAACGGCGACAGTTTCCGCGCGGGCACCCCGTCGGTGTGCTCCCGGATCAGTTCCACGACGAGCTCGGCGAAACGCGGGTCGGAGTCCGGCGTCGCGGCGCGCGCGAAGCCCATGCCGTGCTCCGCGGCCCGTTCGGCGGCCTCGTTGTCGAGGTCCCAGATCACCTCGAGGTGGTCGGACACGAAACCCACGGGGCAGACCACCACCGAGGTAACGCCTTCCGCGTGCAGCGCGTCGATGTGGTCGACGATGTCCGGCTCCAGCCACGGCACCTGCGGCGGGCCGGAGCGCGACTGCCACACGACGTCGTAGGTCTCGATCCCCGCTTCGGCCGCGACGAGGCGCGCGGCCTCGGCGATCTGACGCGAGTAGCGCCGGCCGCCTTCCGCGGGCGGTCCGGACGCGGTGTCGGCGGATTCGGGCACCGAGTGGGCGCAGAAGACGGTCCTGGTCCCAGGCTGGTTCCCCAGCTTCGCGTGCGCGGCGCGAACGGCGTCGGCGAAGGCGGCGATGAACAGCGGGTGGTCGAAGAACTGCCGCAGTTTCACCAGTTCCGGCGCGCCGTCGCCGACCGCCGCACGGGCGCGTTCGATGTCCTCGTCGTACTGACGGCAGGCGGAGTAGCCGCCGTACGCACTCGTGGGGAAGACCAGGACCCGCCGGGCCCCCGCCTTGGTGATCTCGGCGAGGGTGTCCTCGACCATCGGCCGCCAGTTGCGGTTGCCGAAGTGGACGGGCAGCTCGATCCCGGCGGCCGCGAGCTGCTTCTCCACCGCGGAGATCGCGTCCCGGTTCAGCCGGTTGATCGGCGAGACCCCGCCGAAATGCTGGTAGTGCTCGGAGACCTCGAGCAGTCGTTCCCGGGGGACCCCACGGCCCCGCGTGACGTTCTCCAGGAACGGCATCACTTCGTCAGGCCCCTCGGGACCACCGAACGAAAGCCAAAGCAGCGCGTCGTAACCCACCCTGTCATCTTGCCGTTGTGGCGCCCCGCACGCTGACCCGGCCCGTTTTGAACCGAGCGATCCAAAACCTGGTACGGTCACTTCCATGGCCAGGCCGAAGGAATTCGACGAGCGCGCCGCGGTCGGGCGCGCCATGGACGCGTTCTGGCTTCGCGGCTACGAGGGCACGTCGACGCAGGCCCTCTGCGAAGCCACCGGCCTGGGCCGCAGCAGCATCTACAACACCTTCACCAGCAAGCACGAACTGTTCATGCGCGCGCTCGACCACTACGCCGAACGCGGGATCGTGGCCAGGACGGCCTTGCTGGAGGAGTCCGGGACCGGCCTCGAACGGTTCCGCACCCTGTTCTCGTACACGATCGACGAGGAAGTCGCGAACCACGGCCGAGGCTGCCTCGTGGTCAACACGGTGGCCGAGTTCGGTGATCGCGATCCCGAGATCAAGGCGCGGATCGACGCCGACACCGGACGGCATCTCACCCTTCTCTCGGCCTGCGCCAGGGAAGGACAGCTCGACGGGACGGTCGACGGCGACCGCGAACCCGGCGCCATCGCCGAGTTCGCGCACAGCACCGTCGCGGGACTGCGGCTGATGTCCCGCCGCGGCGCCGGACGGGCGGCCATGGAGGCCGTCGCCGCCATCGCGCTGGACGCGATCGCCGCGAAGTAGCACCTGGAACGAAACCCCTGTGCGCAACGCTGCCCATATTTTGGACTGATCAATACAAAACTGGAGGGAATCCCCGTGCCTTTGGCAGTCTGCGTACTCGGACTGAGCGTGTTCGCGCTCGGCACGTCCGAGTTCATGATCACCGGCCTGCTGCCCGGGATGGCGGCCGATCTGAACGTCGGCATCCCGGAGGCCGGGCTGCTCATCTCGGCTTTCGCGATCGGCATGGTCGTCGGCGCTCCCCTGCTCGCGATCGCGACGCTGCGGGTGCCGAGGCGCGCCACCCTCATGGCCTTGCTCGTCGTCTTCGGCATCTCGCACGTGGTCGGCGCGCTGGGCTCGGGATACGCCCTGCTCTTCGCGACCCGCGTGGTCAGCGCCGTCGCCTGCGCCGGATTCTGGGCGGTCGCGGCGGCCACCGCCGTCGCGCTGGTCCCGGTCGAGCGCCGCGGCCGCGCGCTGGCCATCCTGGTCGGCGGGCTCACCGTCGCGAACATCGCCGGCGTGCCCGCCGGGACCTTCCTCGGCCAGCACGCGGGCTGGCGGGCCGCGTTCTGGGCGGTCACGGCACTGACCGTCGTCGCGCTGATCGGGGTCTTCGCCTTGGTCCCGGAGACGCAGAACGGCGAGACCAAGACCGACGTGGCGACCGAACTGCGGCTCTACCGCGGCGGCCGGTTCTGGCTGGCACTCGGCGTGATCGCGTTCGCGCAGGCGATGATCTTCGCGACCTTCAGCTACCTCGCGCCCATGCTCACCGAAGTCGCCGGACTGCCGGAAAGCTGGGTTCCGGGCGTGCTTTCCCTGTTCGGGCTCGGCGCACTGATCGGTATCACCGTCGGCGGACGGCTCGCCGACGCGAGGCCCTTCGCGACCCTCTACGGCGGCCTCGCCGTCGCCCTGCTCGCCCTCGTGCTGCTCGCGTTGTCCGGCCCGGCGACCCCGGTCGCGATCTTCGCCGTCTTCCTGTTCGGCGTCGCCGGATTCGGGGTCAATCCCGCCTTGAACGTCCGCGCCTTCGCCGTGGCGGGCAACGCGCCCACGCTCGTCGGCGCGAGCACGACTGCCGCGTTCAACGTCGGCAACACCGTCGGCCCGTGGCTCGGCGGCGAGTCGATCGACGCCGGTCTCGGCTATCCCAGCGTCGCCTGGGTGAGCGTCGGCCTCGGTGTCGCCACTGTCGTCGCGCTCACCTTCGCCGCCGGTGTCCAGCGCACCGACGACACCCGCCTGCTCCGCGAACCCATTACCCAGTAAGGAGAATCATGTCCGAACGAACCCGAGCCATCCTCGAAGAGTTCTTCCGCCGAATGTCCACAGGGGACACCGACGGTGCCACGGAACTGTTCGCCGACAGCGTCGCGTGGGACATCCCCGGTGCGACCGAGCTGGTCCCCTGGATCGGCCCGCGCCGGAACGGGGCGGAGATCCGCGAGTTCTACGAACTGCTCGACAAAGGACTCATCAAGGACCGGTTCGACGTCGAACGCGTCCTCGTCGACGGGCCGCACGCCGTCGCGATCGGCCGTCTGCGCTCGACGATCCGCAGCACCGGCAAGGTCATCGATTCGGCCTTCACCATCGAGTTCGAGGTGAACGACGACGGGCTGATCACCAAGTACCTGCTGCTCGAAGACTCGTGGCACGTCGCCAACGCCGTCCTGCCCTGATGCGTGTGAAGGCCCCCTTCCCTCGACTGAGCCCGAGGGAAGGGGGCCTTCACACGCATTGAGAGAACCTAGAAGCCGGTGGCGTGCAGACCGCCGTCGACCATGATCATCGAGCCGGTCGTGGCAGGCAGCCAGTCCGACAGCACGGCGCAGACGGACTTCGCCGTCGGGTCCGGGTCGGAGCTGTCCCAGCCGAGCGGAGCCCGGTCGCCCCAGCCGTTCTCCAGATCCGCGAAGCCGGGGATCGACTTCGCGGCCATGGTCTTCATCGGGCCGGCGCTGACCAGGTTGACCCGGATGCCCTGCGGCCCCAGGTCGCGGGCCAGGTACCGGTTGACCGACTCCAGCGCGGCCTTCGCGACGCCCATCCAGTTGTAGGCGGGCCACGCGACGCGCGCGTCGAAGTCCATGCCGACGATCGACGAACCGCGCGACAGCAGCGGCAGGGTCGCGACGGCGAGGGCCTTGAAGGAGTACGCCGAGACGTCGACGGCCACCTTCACGTCCTCGCTGGGGGCGTCCAGGAACGGCGCGCCGAGGCAGGACTGCGGGGCGAACCCGATCGAGTGCAGCACCCCGTCGAGGCCGTCGACGTGCTCACGGACGCGGTCGGCGAGCGAGTCGAGGTGCTCCTGGTTGGTGACGTCCAGCTCCAGCACCGGCGCCTCCTCGGGGAGACGCTTGGCGATGCGCTCGACGAGCGACAGCCTGCCGAAGCCGGTGAGCACGACCTTCGCGCCCTCCTGCTGCGCGATCTTGGCCGCGTGGAACGCGAGCGAGGCGTCGGTGATGACGCCGGTGATCAGCAGGCGCTTGCCTTCGAGCAGTCCTGGCACGGGACCTCCAGTCCGGGTGGTTTCGATCGGTACGGGAAAACGGGGACGTCAGTGGCCCATGCCGAGGCCGCCGTCGACCGGCAGCACCGCGCCGTTGACGTAGCCGGCCTCTTCGGAGGCGAGGTAGCGGACGGCGGCGGCGATCTCCGACGGCTCGGCGTACCGGCCGGAGGGAACCTGGGCGAGGATCTCCTTCTTCCGGTCCTCGCCGAGTTCGTCGGTCATGTCCGTGGCGACGAAACCCGGCGCGATGACGTTCGAGGTGATGTTGCGTGAGCCCAGCTCACGCGCGAGCGAACGGGCGAGACCGACGAGACCGGCTTTGCTCGCCGCGTAGTTGACCTGGCCCGCCGAGCCGGTGAGGCCGACGACGGACGAGATGAAGATGTAGCGGCCCCACTTGCCGCGCAGCATGCCGCGCGAGGCGCGTTTGGCGACCCGGTAGGCGCCGGTGAGGTTGGCGTCCACCACGCGGGTGAACTGCTCCTCGCTCATCCGCATGAGGAGGGTGTCGTCGGTCATGCCCGCGTTCGCGACGAGGACCTCGACCGGGCCCTGGTGCTCCTCGACGAGCTTGAAGGCGGCGTCGATCTGCTCGGCGTCGGTGACGTCGGCCTGCACGCCGAAGAGACCTTCGGGTGCTCCGGAACCGCGGTGCGTGATCGCGACCTTGTGCCCCTGCGCCGCGAGGTCCTTCGCGATCGCCAAACCGATGCCGCGGTTGCCGCCGGTGACCAGTACCGACCGTCCCACAGAGCTCTCCTCGCCTCGTCGTGTCGCGCTGACGGCACTGAGGTTATCGGCTCGCCCGGCGCCCGCCGGAGCCGCGCCACCCCTACCTCCGGGTAACCGCGACCGTCCTAAGCGGATGTTAGGAACCGCGCCGAAACCTTGCCCGGCGGTCACGGATTGTTCACCGTGAGCCGGAACACAGGAGGTCAAAGATGACAACCCGGATCGGCGAAGCGTCGCCGCCCGTAAGCGAGAGGCGAGTCGTCGGCAACGTGCTGCGCGGCTCGATCGGCAACCTGGTCGAGTGGTACGACTGGTACGCCTACGCCGCCTTCACCACGTACTTCGCCAAGTCCTTCTTCCCCACCAAGGACACGACTGCGGCCTTCCTCGGCACCGCGGCGGTCTTCGCCGTCGGTTTCCTCATGCGACCGCTCGGCGGCTGGATGCTGGGCCGCTTCGCCGACCGCTTCGGGCGACGAAGCGCACTCGTGCTTTCCGTCACGTTGATGGCGGCGGGGTCACTGATGATCGCGGTCACCCCGACCTACGCCTCGATCGGGATCGCCGCACCGATCCTGCTCCTGGTGGCCCGGCTCATCCAGGGGCTCTCGGTCGGCGGTGAGTATTCGACCTCCGCGACCTATCTGTCCGAAGTGGCCACTCCGGGCAAACGCGGCTTCTACTCCAGCTTCCAGTACGTGACGCTGTACGGCGGCCAGTTGCTGGCGCTCGGTCTCCAGTTGCTGCTGCAGGCCATCCTGACCGAACAACAGCTGACTTCGTGGGGCTGGCGGATCGCGTTCGTCGTCGGCGCGCTCGCCGCGGTCGTGGTGATGTTCCTGCGCCGCGGGATGGACGAGTCGGCAAGCTTCGAAGAGGCCAAGGCGTCCGGCACCGGCAAGGAGGCGGGCGACAAGGGCACGCTGCGCGCGCTCATCAAGTACCCCAAGGAGATCGCGCTCGTCGTCGGCCTCACCCTCGGCGGCACCGTGTCGTTCTACACGTTCGCCACCTACAGCCAGAAGTTCATGGAGAACACCGCGGGCATCCCGCGCCGGACGGTCACGCTGATCCTGTTCTGCGCGATCCTCGTGGCCGCGATCCTGCAGCCGTTCGCGGGCAAACTCTCCGACCGCATCGGCCGCCGTCCGCTGCTGATGTTCTTCGGCATCGCCGGCACGCTGCTGACCGTCCCGATCATGACGCTGATGGGCGGGACGAAGGAGCCGGTGCTCGCCTTCCTGCTGATGCTGGCCGGGCTGGTGATCGTCACCGGCTACACCTCGATCAACGCGATCGTGAAGGCCGAGCTGTTCCCGACGAAGATCCGCGCCATCGGCGTCGGTCTCCCCTACGCGCTCACCGTGGCGATCTTCGGCGGCACCGCCGAGCTCATCGCGCAGGCGTTGAAGGGCGCCGGTCACGAATCGGTGTTCTTCTTCTACGTCGCGGGCTGTGTCCTGGTGTCGCTGATCGTGTACGGCACAATGCGGGAAACCTCGAAGACCTCGGAGCTGGACAAGAAGAGCCGGCCCGAGCCCGAGCTCGTGTCCGGCCGCGAAGGCTAGGCGGGAAGGTATGGCCGTGCGGGTGCTGCTCGTCGAAGACGACGCCGGTGTCGCCGACGCGCTCTCCGAAGCCCTGCAATCGCGCGGCCATACCGTCTCCCACGCGATCCGCGGCAGCGACGCGCTGCACCGGCATCGCGCGGCCGACGTGATCCTGTTGGATCTCAACCTGCCCGACATGAACGGACTCGACGTCCTCAGGAAGGTCCGGCAGGTCTCGCCGGTTCCGGTGCTCGTGCTCACCGCGATCGGGGACGAGCGGTCCGTGGTGCGCGGGCTGCGGCTCGGCGCCGACGACTACCTGACCAAACCGTTCCGCCTGGCCGAACTGCTGGCGAGGATGGACGCGGTCGTCCGGCGTGCCGCGGTCTCGGCAACGCCGCAGGACGGCGTCGTCCGCGTCGAGGACGTCGAGATCGACCTCGGCGCGCGGCGCGTGCTCGTCGCCGGGACCGACATCGGGCTCACCGCCAAGGAATTCGCCGTCCTGGCCGTGCTCGCCGCGCGGCCGGGCACCGCGGTGAGCCGCCAGCAGCTGATGGACGAGGTCTGGGGCGACGCGTACCTCGCCGTCTCCCGTTCGCTCGACGTGCACCTCACCCAGCTGCGCGCGAAGCTCGACCGGCCGGGACTGCTCACCACGATCCGGGGTTTCGGCTACCGCCTCGGCCGGGACTGACCGGTGCGCACCCGGCTGCTGGTCGTCCTCGTCGCGCTCGCGCTGACCGTGGTCGCCGCGTTCGCGATCCCGCTGTTCGGGTCGACCGCCGCGCAGCGGACCCAGCAGCTGGTGATCGCCCGCAACGCCGACGTCGACCGGTTCGTCGTCCTCGCCCAGCAAGCCGTCGACGCCGGCGACACGACCACGCTGATGGTCGACGCCGCGCGGTATTCGTCGTTATACAGCGAGGCCGTCGTGGTGGTCGACGCGCGCGGCGGGCCGCTGGTCGAAACCGGCGGGATGACCGCCGCGGAACCGGGGGTTCGCTCACTCGTCGAGGCCGCGCTGCGCAACCAGCCCGCGAAGGGACCAGAGCAGCTGAGCCCGTGGTCGGCGGATCCGGTCTACTTCGCCCGCCCGGTAGGCACCGGGACCCGAGTGGCCGGAGTGGTCGTCCTTCGCGCGTCGGTGACCGCGGCCGCGGCCGACGTCGCCACCCGCTGGGCCACGATCGTCGCGGGTGCGGCGCTGGTCGCGGCGCTGTTCGTGCTGCTCGCGGTCCTGCTGGCCCGCTGGATGGTGCGGCCGCTGCACGAACTGGAGACCGGCGTGCAGGCGGTGACCGAGGGGCATCGCGCCCAGGTCCCCGACCGGGCGGGGCCCCGTGAGCTGCGTTCGCTCGCGACGTCGTTCAACCGGATGTCCGACGCCGTCGTCGAGGCCTCCGAACAGCAGCGGCGGCTCGTCGCGGACGCGTCGCATCAGCTGCGCAATCCCATGGCCGCCTTGCGGTTGCGGGTGGATTCACTGGCCGCGCGGATCGATGGGGACGGCCGGCGGGCCTACCGGGCGACCGTCGCGGAGGTCGAGCGCCTCGAGTCCCTGCTCGACGGGTTGCTCGCGCTGGCGCTCGCCGAAAGCGCGGCGACCCGGCTCGCCGCGGGTGAGTCCGGTGACGAGCCCTGCGATCTCCCTGCCGTACTGGCCGAACGGGTCGACGCGTGGCGTCCCTCGGCGGACGACGCGGGAGTCCGCCTCGCGGGGTCGGAAGGCCACGACGAGCCGGTGCCCGTGCGGTGCCCGGAAAGCGATCTCGCCCAAGTGCTGGACGTCTTGCTGGACAACGCGGTGCACTACGCGGGCCGCGGCGCCACGATCACCACCGGCTACGAGACCGGCGACACGACCGCCACGGTCTTCGTGTCCGACAACGGTCCTGGACTGTCCACAGAGGATCGTGAACGGGCGATCGAACGGTTCTGGCGGGCAGGCGGCGACGGCGCGCCGCGCGGGACGGGACTCGGCCTCTCGATCGCGAACCAGCACGTGCTCGCCCGGGGCGGGAAACTCGAACTGCGCCAAGCCGAACCGCACGGACTCGAAGTCCGCGTCGAACTCCCTCTCGCCACGGGAGGGACACCGTGACCGTCACCAGGCGTACGGCGATCCTCGCCGGGCTCGCCACGCTCGCGGGCTGCTCGACGGCGAGCTACCGGGGGGCGGAGCGGGAGGTCGTCATCGCGGCGGGCGAGAGCGGCGGTTTCTATCTCGCCTTCGCGGAGCTGCTGGCCCAGCAGCTGAACCGGGCGGAGCCGCGGCTGCGCGCGACGGCCGTCGCCACCGAGGCCAGCGTCGAGAACCTGCGGCGGCTGCGGGACGGCCGGGCCGATCTCGGGCTCGTCCTCGGCGACGTCGCCGAGGCCGCCTTCACCGGCGCGGAGCCGTTCTCCGTCCCGATCGCCTTCTCGGCCATCGGCCGCGTCTACGAGAACTACCACCAGCTCGTGGTCCGCGCGGACGGCCGCGTGCGGTCGCTCGCCGATCTGGCCGGACGGCCGGTGGCGATGGGCGCGAGCGGCTCCGGCGTGGCGGTGTTCAGCTCACGGCTGTTCGGCCGCGCCCAAGTACCGGTGAAGGCGAAGAACCTGCTCCTGGGTGAAGCGATCAACGCGTTGGCGGCGCACGAGGTCGACGCGCTGCTCTGGTCCGGCGGGATCCCGACCCCCGCGCTCACCGAGCTCAACCGGACCACCGCGATCACCCTGCTCCCCCTCGACACCCATCTGCCGGCGCTGCGGGCGGGCTACGGCCCGGTGTACGACCAGGTCCACGTCCCGGCGCAGGCCTACCAGGGCGTCGGCGAACTGCGGACGATCGGCGTCGCGAACCTGTTGCTGGCCGCGCCTTCGCTGCCCGACGACGTGGCGGCCGCGGTCGCGCGCGTACTGGCCGGACACGCCGCCGACCTCGTCCCGGCACCCGCCGTCGGAACCCAGTTCCTCGACGTCCGGACGCTGATCGGCACCGGCAAGGTCCCGCTGCACCCTGGTGCCGCGTCGGCCTACCGTGCCCTGCACGGGTGACCCACGCTCCAACCTCAGAGGGATGCGCGCCGACCTGGAGCACTGCCAGGGTCGGAGGCAGGCGGCCACCGGGCCGCCCCGATCCGGAAGGACTCCAGCAGTGTCATTGAGACACACCAGGGTGGTGCGGGGTTCGGCGCTGATCGCGGGCCTCGCGCTCGCGGGCGGGCTCGCCACGGCGGCCCCCGCAGTCGCGGCCGACCAGGCCAAGCTCGCCGCACCGGCCCTCACCGGCCACCACGACGTCGGCACCACCGACCTCCACCTCGTCGACCAGTCCCGCCCCGATCCGTGGAAACCGGAACGGCGCCGGGAACTCATGGTCACCGTCACCTATCCGGCGGACCGGTTCGCAGACGGCCCGCGCGCGCCGTGGCTCACGCCCGGCATCAGCGGCGTCGTCGACCAGACGCTGGCGAGCAAGGACTACCTCGATCTCCCGGCAGGCTCCATCGACTGGGCTTCGGCGAAGCGGCGGGCCGAGCTCGGTGTTCCCGCGGCGCACGGCGCGCCCAAGCCGGTCGCGCTCTTCTCGCCCGGTTTCGGCGGGCCCCGGGAGACGTACTCGGCGATCGTCGACGATCTGGCCAGCCGCGGCTACCTCGTCGTCTCGCTTTCGCACACCTACGAGAGCGCGGCGGTCGAATTCCCCGGCGGGCGGCTCGAAACGGCCCTGCCGCCGGGCGAGGGACCCGAGTACATGAAGAAGGCGCTCGACGCACGGGTCGGTGACACCCGATTCGTCCTCGACCAGCTCGCGAAGATCGCCCGCGGCGAGAATCCCGACGCGGAGCAACGGCAGCTCCCCCGCGGCCTCGGCTGGTCACTCGACCTGTCCCGGGTCGGTGCCTACGGGCATTCCTACGGCGGGTTCACCTCCGGCGAGGCGATGGTGCACGACCGCCGGATCGACGCCGGAATCAACCTGGACGGCGCGATGGCGACCGCGTTCGGCTACCCGCCGGGCAGTGCCTACGTGCCCGGCGAGGTCACGAAACGCGGCCTGGACCGGCCGTTCATGCTGATGGGCGCCGAGGGCGTCGACGAGAACGGGAGGCCGCTGGAGCACACGCACAAGCAGCCCGATTTCGACCGAAGCTGGGCGGACTTCTGGGCCAACCAGCGGGGCTGGAAGCGGGACCTGCTGCTGCGCGGCGGCAGCACGCACATGGCCTACAGCGATCTTCAGATCGTCGTGCCACAGCTCGGTTCGCGAGTGGCGCCGGAGAAACGTGAGGCGGTCATCGGCACCATCGATCCCCGCCGATCGCTGGCGGCGCAACGGGAGTACATCGGCGCGTTCTTCGATCTGCATTTGAAGGGCCGCGACCGGCACCTGTTCGACGGCGAGTCGCCGCGCCACCCGAATATCGATTTCATCGAGTAGCCGAAGGGCGCTTTCATCGCGTGGATGCGGTGAAAGCGCCCTTCAGCCTCTAGGTTGGAATCCGTGACAGAGCCACGGAAACCGATCGTCGAAATGCCGCTGCGCGTGCGCTACCACGAATGCGACGGACAGGGCATCGTGTTCAACGCGAACTACCTCGCCTACGTCGACATGGCCATGTTCGAAGTGGAGAAAGCCCTCTTCGGCTCCCATGAAGCGGCACTGGACCGCGGCGTCGACGTCGTGGTCGCCGAGTCGAACCTCCGCTACCGCGCGCCCTGCCGCTACGACGACGAATTGGTCGTGGCCGTGTACCTGAACCACCTCGGCACGACGTCGCTGATCATCGATTTCGAGATCACCCGCGGCGGCGACCTGTGCACGGAAGTGAAGACCCGCTACGTCTTCGTCGACCCGAAGACGCTCAAGAAGGCGGCGCCACCCGCGTCGGTACGCGAGGTGTACGCCGCCCTCCTACCCGCTCAGGCGGACTGAACGCCGGGGCGCCGATCCTCGACGACGTAGCTGGCCCGCGTGCTGATCGGCGCGCCGGGGGTGTTGACGAACGGCACCACCCGGAAGTCGCTCCGCCAGCGCTGCCGGTTGACGTTGACCCGGACGTATCCGCGCTGGCTGTTGAAGAACTTCATGTGCGGGTTGGCCTTCAGCAGGTTCTCACCGCCCGGCGTCATGTCGGCGCCGTTGCCCCCGCTGGTGATCGACGTCCCGACGAACTCGCTCGCGACGGTGGGCGAACCCGGGTCGCCGAAGTCGCGTTTGAGGTCCCAGGCGTAGTTCTGGTGCCTGTCGCCGGTGATGACCACCAGGTTCCGCACCCCGCGGTCCTGCGCGGCCGCGAGCACACGGTCGCGGTCGGCGACGTAGCCGTCCCACGGGTCGAGGTAGACGTTCGTGGCCTCGCCGGCGTCGGTGTCGGTCTGGCCCATCGGCGCCTGGTTGCCGAGGATCTGCCACCGCGCGCGGGACCGGGAGAAGCCGTCGAGCAGCCAGTCCCGTTGTGCCGAGCCGAGCAGCGTGCGGTCCTGGTCGAACCGCTCGGTGCAGTTCGCCGACTGGCCGTCACCGCACGGTTGGTCGTCGCGGTACTGGCGGGTGTCGAGCATGGTGAAGTCGGCCAGCGTGCCGTAGCTCAGCCGCCGGTGAAGCCGCGCGTCCGGCCCCTTCGGCAGCTGGGCGATGCGGTACGGCAGGTGCTCGTACATCGCCTGGAACGCCTCGGCGCGCCGCTGCCGGAACACCGCGCGGTCCTGGTCCGGTTCCTTGTCGATCTGCGAGATGTCGCCCGCCCAGTTGTTCTCCACCTCGTGGTCGTCGTTGACGTGGATCCACGGGAAGGCGGCGTGCGCGGCCATCAGCGGTGCTTCGGATTTGTAGAGCGCGTACTGGAGCCGGTAGCGGGCCAGGTCGAAGGTCTCGCCCTTGAACTGCGGCCCCACCGGCGTTCCGCGGCCAACCCCTGTGACGCCGCTTTCGTAGAGGTAGTCGCCCAGGTGCACGACCAGGTCGAGGTCCTCCGCCGCCATGTGCTCGTACGCGGTGAAGTGCCCGGCCTCCCAGCTCTGGCACGACGCGAACGCGAAGTTCAGCTCGCGCGGCGACGACCACGCGACGGGCGCCGTCCGGGTGCGGCCGACCGGAGAGATCTCACCGCCCGTGCGGAAGCGGTAGAAGTACTCGTGGTCCGGCGCGAGACCGTGGATCTCGGGATGCACGGAGTGGCCGAGTTCGGGCGTGGCGACCACGGAGCCGCGGCGGATCACAGCGCGGAAACGCTCGTCTAGCGACACTTCGTACTCGACGCGGACCGGCGTCCTCGGCATACCGCCGAAGCCGTCCGCCTCGTAGGGCTTCGGCGCGAGCCGGGTCCAGAGCACGACACCGCCGGGCAACGGGTCACCCGACGCGACACCGAGGGTGAACGGATTACCGGCACCGCTGGCGAGCGGCATCGCGCCGGCGGCGTTCCAGGCACCGGTCCCCAGCAGGACGGCGGCCGCGCCGGCGGAGCCATAACCGAGGAAGCGACGCCGCGACAGGGGGTGAGGGAGCGAAGGCATGAAGCCCTCCTGTGGTGGGATGGTCACGGGCGGGCCTCATGCTCGTCCGGCTTGATGGCCACCCGGCCGCGCTCAGGCGAAGCGCCCGTGAACGAAAGACGATCAACCCTCGTGTTCCGCATCCTGTTCTACCGCCCCGAAATCCCGCCCAACACGGGTAACGCGATCCGCTTGACCGCGAACACCGGCTGCGAACTCCACCTGGTGGAGCCGCTCGGTTTCACGCTGGAGGACAAGCAGTTGCGGCGAGCCGGGCTCGACTACCACGACCTCGCGCGCGTCCGTGTCCACGCGGATCTCGACGCGGCTTGGGCGGCCTTGCTGCCTGCCCGGGTCTTCGCGTTCAGCGCTTCGGCGACACGGCTGCACACCGACGTCGCGTACGAGCCCGGAGACGTGCTGATGTTCGGACCGGAGTCGGCCGGGCTGCCCGCGGAGGTGCAGGAGTCCGCGCAGGTGACCGACCGGGTACGGCTGCCGATGCTGCCGACGAGCCGGTCGCTGAACCTGTCGAACACCGCGGCGATCGCCGTCTACGAGGCTTGGCGGCAGAACGGCTTCGGGACCCTCTGAGGGCTCTCGCCCCACTGCAATGAAGGGGCCTTTCATAGCAAATTTTGCTATGAAAGGCCCCTTCATTGCAGAGCCTGAGCGTCTACGGCAGTCGCTGCCCCAGGAAGAGCGAAGCCGCCGCCCCGATCATCAAGACCAGCGTCCCCAGAATCACCCAGGGCCGGCTCGCGTCGGCGTCCTTCAGCTCGTATCCGATCTGCTCGCCGAGGTCGTCGTACACGCGTTTCAGTTCGTCCGCGCTCGCCGCCTTGTAGAAGTCGCCGCCCGAAAGCCGGGCGATCTCCTCCAGCGATTCGTCGTCGACCTTCACGTCCTGCGGTTTGCCGTCGATGTCGACCGAGCCGTGCGTGGTCCCGAACGAGATCGACGAGATCGGCACTTGGGCCTGCTTCGCCGCCTGGGCGGCCGTGTAACCGCCTCGTGGGGCGTACAGGTCGTCCGGGACCGTCTGCTTGCCGTCACTCATCAGGACGATCCGGGCGGGCGGCGGGCCTTCCGCTCCGCCGACGATCGCCGAGAAGCTCTCGATCGACTGCAACGCGGCGAAGATCCCCTCACCGGTGGCCGTCGACTGCGCCAACTTGAGGTTGTCGATCGCCTTCACCACGCCACCGCGGTCGGTGGTCGGCGCGACCAGCACGGTCGCCGTCCCCGCGAAGGAAATCAGCCCGAGGTTCACCCCTGGGGTCATGTTCTGCGCGAACGACCGCGCCGACTCCTGGGCCGCCTTCAACCGGGTCGGGGCGACGTCGGTCGCTTCCATCGACAGCGAGGTGTCGATCACCAGCATCACGGTCGCCCGGTTGCGCGGCACCTTCTGCTCGGCCGTCGGCCCGGCGAGCGCGACGGTCAGCACCAGCAGCGAAAGCACGATCAGGATGGCGGGAACGTGCCGCACCCATCCCTGGCTCTTCGGCGCGACCTTCTCCAGCAGTTCCAGGTTGGCGAACCGCATGGTGCGCTTGCGCCGCGCGCGCTGCGAGAGTACGTACCCGACGGCCACCGCGGCGACCGCCAGCAGCAGCAGGAACCACCACGGCGACGCGAATCCGGTCAGGCTCACGCGACACCACCGGACCAGCGGCGCTTGCGGGCCACCACGAACCGGACCATGTCCGCGATCCAGTCCGAATCGGTGCGCAGCACCAGATGCGCGGCACCGGCCCGGCGCAGCGCGGCCGCGACCTCCTGCCGGTGAGCATGCGCCGCGGCGCCGAATTCCTTGCGCAGCAAGGCCGAAGCGTGCACTTCGCGCTGTTTCCCTGTCTCCGGGTCGGCCAGCACGACGGTGCCCACGTCGGGCAGGTCGATGTCGCGCGGGTCGAGGACTTCGATGGCGATGAGGTCGTGGTGCCCGCCGAGCGCGCGCAACGGACGCTGCCATTCCATGTCACCGAGGAAGTCGGAGATCACGACGGCGAGCCCGCGACGGCGGGGCGGGCGGCGCAGCTTCTCCAGCGCCGCGGCGAGATCCCCGCGGACACCTTCCTCGGCACGCGGGGTTTCGGCGATCTTGCGGACCAGTCCCCGCGCGTGCGGGAGCCCGCCGCGCGCCGGGATCCGCGTGAGGCTGCCCGCCCCGTTGGACACGAGCGCGCCGATCCGGTTGCCGCCACCGCCGGTCAGGTGGGCGACCGCGGCCGTCGCGCAGACGACCAGGTCTCGCTTCTCGCACAGCGCCGTGCCGAAGTCGAGGCTCGCGGACACGTCCGCCACCAGCCACGTCTCCAGTTCGCGGTCGGCGACGGTCTCCCGGATGTGCGGGCTCGTCGTGCGCGCGGTGACCGCCCAGTCCATCCGGCGGACGTCGTCACCGGGCTGGTACGGCCGGGCCTCCCCCGGTTCCGACCCGGGCCCCGGCACCAGGCCGAGATGGTTTCCCTGCAGCAGACCGTCGAGACGGCGGCGCACGTCGAGTTCGAGCGTGCGCAGGCCCGCCTCCATCCGCTCCCCGCGGAGTACCGGCGGAGCCCAGGAAGGACGTTCGCCCTTCTCGTTCTTCACGCGAGTTCCTTACCTGACGGGTGCGCCGGCCGGGACCGGGCCGCTCTGCCCGGCGCCGCCCTGCGGACGGGCCGAGACCTGCGGCAACGGCACGGTCTGCAGCACCCGCGTGATGATGTGGTCGATGGGGACGCCGTCGGCCAGCGCGTCGTAGGACAGCACGAGCCGGTGGCGCAGCACGTCGGGAACGACGTCGACGACGTCCTGCGGCAGCACGTAGTCCCGGCCGCGGACCAGGGCCAGCGCCCGCGAGGCGGCGATGATGCCGAGGCTCGCCCGCGGCGAGGCACCATAGGACACCCAGCCCGCGACGTCGGCGAGGCCGTGGTCGTTCGGGGTACGGGTGGTGAGCACGAGACGGACGACGTAGTCGACCAGCGCGTGGTGCACGAACACCTGCGAGGCCACGCCCTGCAGGCGGACCAGTTCACCCGGGGACAGCACCTCTTGCGGGGTGGGCGCGGTGACGCCCATCCGGTAGATGATCTCCCGCTCTTCCTCGGCGGTGGGGTACTCGACGACGATCTTGAACAGGAACCGGTCGCGCTGCGCCTCGGGCAGCGGGTACACGCCCTCGTTCTCGATCGGGTTCTGCGTGGCGAGCACGAGGAACGGGTCGGGCATCGCGAAGGTCTGGCCGCCGATCGACACGTGCCGCTCGGCCATCACCTCGAGCATCGCCGACTGCACTTTGGCAGGCGCGCGGTTGATCTCGTCGGCGAGCACGAAGTTCGCCACCACCGGGCCGAGTTCGACGTCGAACCGCTCGGCGCCCTGCCGGTAGATCCGGGTGCCGAGGATGTCGGCGGGGACGAGGTCCGGGGTGAACTGCACGCGCGAGAACGAGCCGCCGACCACTCGCGCGAAGGTCTCGACGGCGAGGGTCTTCGCGACGCCGGGAACGCCTTCGAGCAGGAGGTGCCCCCTGGCCAGCAGGCCGACCAGCATCCGTTCGACCAGCCTGTCCTGGCCGACGATGATCCGCTTGACCTCGAACACGGTCCGCTCCAGCAACTGGGCGTCCCGCGCCGGCGTTCCGGGCTGCTGCTGCGCGCCATCGGCGTAGCCGGGCTCGGTCACTCGTGCCTCCTGTGTTCCCCGCTTGCGTTCTTGCGTCCGGATGTGACCGTAGTGGTCGGTGACACAGCCGTTCGTGAAGGTAGCCAACCCGATCAGCGGTATGACGGCTGTGAAGGCCTCGGTGACGTCTGGGGGCCTACGGCGAACATGGCGCGCGAAGGCCCAAGTACACGGAGGCCCCTTTCAGGACCAAGGGGGCTTAGGCACCTACGTGGTTTCCGGTTGCGATCGACTCACGCTGCGTCCGTGAAGGCCTCCTTGAGAGACCCAGAGTCCCTCAAGGAGGCCTTCACGGACGCGGCAATCGCCACATTCGCCCCATATGCACCAACAGTCACAACAGTGGCGCGTGAAGGACCCATTCCCTCGGCTCAGCCGAGGAAACTCGACCTTCACACCTTGCCGGAGGGCAAGGACACCGGTGCCGAGCCGGTCAAGCCGCGTGAGTAGTAGGAACGGACAGAACCGACCACACCTAGGAGAGCCGGTCCAGATCCTCCGGCGTGTCGATGTCGTCGCTCTCACCCGGCTCCTCGGGCACCTCGACGATGTCCAGCCCGCCCAGCGTCCGCCGCAGCGAGGCGTTCTCCACCGTCTCCGGCAAGGCCGCGCGCAGCGCCTCCGCGCGCCAAGCGCCGAGCAGCCACTGCCGCTCCCCCGAACCGTCGACCAGAACCGCGCCCGAGGCGGCACCGAGTGCGGCCACCAGCCGATCCACTGTGGACTTCCGGACGCCGGCGAGGTCGCCGGCCAGCACCACGACGATCTCCGTGCGCACCAGCGCGAGTCCGGCGGCCAGCGCGGCCACCGGACCCGTTCCTGGCGAAGTTTCCCGGGTCCAGACGACGTCGCCGAATCCCGGCCGTTCCGGGCCGACGACGATCACCGGATCCGCGTCCTCGAGCGCGGCCAGCGCCCTGGCCAGCAACGGTTTTCCCCCGACGGGGAGCGCGGGTTTGTCCACACCGGACAGGCGACGCGCGGCGCCGCCCGCCAGCACGACCCCCGCGTGAGTCACGCTCAGCCGATCAAGCGGGTCGCGTACGGCATGATGCCGCCGTAGCGCACCGGCGCGATGCGGACCCGCAGACCCGACTGCGGCGCCTCGACCATCTGCCCGTTCCCGAGGTACATCGCGACGTGGTGGATGCCCCGCGCGCTGCCGCCCCAGAAGAGCATGTCACCGCGGCGCATCTGCGAGAGCGGCACTTTCCGCCCGGCGTTGTACTGGTAGCCGCTGTAGTGCGGGAGCGACCGCACCCCGGCGAACGCGTAGATCATCAGGCCGGAGCAGTCGAAGCCGATCTTGTTGTAGTCGCCGTAACGGTCGGCCGTGCCACCGTCGCGGATGCCGCGGGTCGGACCGGCCGTGTTGCCACCGCCCCAGGCGTAGACCACGCCGAGTTGCGACAGCGCCCGCCGGACGACGGCTTCGACGCTCGCCCCGGCGGGGGCCGACTGGACGGGCCTGCCCGTCGGACGGCCGCCTCCACCCTGGCTGGGGCTGGGCCTCGACGCGGCGAGAGCGGCCTGACGAGCGCGTTCCTCGTCCTCGCGGGCCTTCTGCGCCTTCCAGTCCTCGTAGCGCTGCCGCTGCCCCTGCAGGCCGCTGACCTTCTGCTGTGCTTCGAAGAGCTGCTTCTCGACGCCCGCCTTGTCGGCTTCGAGCTTCTGGTTCTGTGTGGCCTGGTTGTCCTGCGCGTGCTGAGCGGCGCTCTGCGCGTTGTCGGCCTCGTGTTTGGCCGCTTCCGCCGCGCGCTTGCGCTCCTGCGCGATCTCCAGCTTCTTGCGCGCGGTCGCGTCCTTGTTGGACTTGTCCGTCTGCGCGCGCTTCATCGTGTCGAGCGCGTTGAGCCTGCTGCCGCCGACCGCGTCGAGCATCTGGGCGCGGCCGAGGAGCTCCTTCGGGCTGTTGGCCGTGAGGTACGCCGACACCGAGCCGACGGTGCTGCCCTGCTGGAAGCTGGCGGCGGCGAACTTGTCGAGGTCGGCGCGAGCCTTGTCGATGGTCGCCTGCGCGGCGTCGGATTCGGTGCGCGCGGACCGCGCCTCACGATCGGCCTGCGCGGCTTCGTCCTGCGCGGTCTCCGCGTCGACCCTGGCCTTGTTCGCCTCTTCCATCTTCAGCTCGACGTCGTCGTTGAGCTGAGCGAGCTTGGACTCGGCCTGGGCCAGCTGGTTCGTGAGCCTGCCGACGTCGCCCGCCTTGGCGTTGGCGTCGGCCTTGCTGGAGTTGATCTCGGAGTCGCTGGGGTTCGGCGGAGGCGGCGGAACCGCGACGGCCGTGCCCGTCACCCCCAGCAACAGGGCGATGCCGAGCGCGCCGATGGTCATGCCACGGCGGGCGACGGCCCCGGACCCGGCTTCACCACGCACGATCCACCCACCTCCTGATCTTGAACAATGGACTCACTGTGCCACTGCCGTCACAGCATTACCAGAAGCACCACCAGGAACTTACACACCGTAGGCACCATTTCCCCTCAACGGGGGACGAACAGACGAACGTTTCGTCACTCGAACGGCCGCAGGTCGGTGAGACCTTCGCGACCCGCGTGTCGGCTTGCTTCCCAAAGTGAGCGGGAAGGGTCCGGAACCGGGGGCCGACTTGAATTTAAAAAAGGACGGGCGTACTGTTTGAAGAGACGAACGAGGTGTGCCATCCCGCGTCCGGACTTACGGTGGGGGTGCGCAAGACTCGCTCCCGGCCGACCCGAACGGCCTGGAGAACTCACCGAACTGACCCGCCACTGGAGTTAGAAGTGACCGCACCCGCCAGCAAGGACAGCTTCGGCGCCAAAGACACGCTGAAGGTGGGCGACGCCTCCTACGAGGTGTTCCGCCTGAACAAGGTCGAGGGCTCCCAGCGCCTTCCCTACAGCCTGAAGATCCTGCTCGAGAACCTGCTGCGGACCGAGGACGGCGCGAACATCACCGCCGACCACATCCGCGCGCTCGGCAACTGGGACGCCAAGGCCGACCCGTCGATCGAGATCCAGTTCACGCCCGCCCGCGTGATCATGCAGGACTTCACCGGCGTGCCCTGCGTCGTCGACCTCGCCACCATGCGCGAGGCCGTCACCGACCTCGGCGGCGACCCGGACAAGGTCAACCCGCTCGCCCCCGCCGAGCTGGTCATCGACCACTCCGTCATCATCGACGTCTTCGGCCGCGCGGACGCCTTCGAGCGCAACGTCGAGATCGAGTACGAGCGCAACCGCGAGCGCTACCAGTTCCTGCGCTGGGGCCAGGGCGCCTTCGACGAGTTCAAGGTCGTCCCGCCGGGCACCGGCATCGTGCACCAGGTGAACATCGAGCACCTCGCGCGCACGGTGATGGCCCGCAACGGTCAGGCGTACCCCGACTCCTGCGTCGGCACCGACTCGCACACCACCATGGTCAACGGCCTCGGCGTACTGGGCTGGGGCGTCGGCGGCATCGAGGCCGAGGCCGCCATGCTGGGCCAGCCGGTCTCCATGCTCATCCCGCGTGTCGTGGGCTTCAAGCTCACCGGCGAGATCCCGACCGGCGTGACCGCCACCGACGTCGTGCTCACCATCACCGAGATGCTGCGCAAGCACGGTGTGGTCAGCAAGTTCGTCGAGTTCTACGGTGAGAGCGTCGGCGCGGTGCCGCTGGCCAACCGCGCCACCATCGGCAACATGAGCCCCGAGTTCGGCTCCACCGCGGCGATCTTCCCGATCGACGAGGAGACCGTCCGCTACCTCAAGCTCACCGGCCGCTCCGAGGAGCAGGTCGCGCTCGTCGAGGCCTACGCCAAGGAGCAGGGCCTCTGGCACGACCCGTCGCACGAGCCGGAGTACTCCGAGTACATCGAGCTGGACCTGTCGACGGTCGTCCCGTCGATCGCCGGCCCGAAGCGCCCGCAGGACCGCATCGAGCTCACCGACGCGAAGAACTCGTTCCGCAAGTCGATCCACGACTATGTCGGCGGCGAGCAGGACACCCCGCACACCAACGTCGACGAAGCCGTCGAGGAGTCCTTCCCGGCCAGTGACCCGGCGGCCCTCTCGTTCAAGGACGAGGGCGCGGTCGACATCCAGTCCGCGGCGAACGGCCACAGCGGCCGCCCGAGCAAGCCGGTCAAGGTCAGCACGTCGGACCGCGGCGAGTTCGTCCTCGACCACGGCGCCGTGGTGATCGCCTCGATCACCTCCTGCACCAACACCTCGAACCCGTCGGTCATGCTCGGCGCGGCGCTGCTCGCCCGGAACGCGGTCGACAAGGGCCTCGCGGTCAAGCCGTGGGTCAAGACCTCGATGGCGCCTGGTTCGCAGGTCGTCACCGACTACTACAACAAGGCCGGTCTCTGGCCGTACCTGGAGAAGCTGGGCTACCACCTGGTCGGCTACGGCTGCACCACGTGTATCGGCAACTCGGGCCCGCTCTCGGACGAGATCTCCGCGGCGATCCAGGAGAACGACCTCACCGCGGTCTCGGTGCTCTCGGGCAACCGGAACTTCGAAGGCCGGATCAACCCCGACGTGAAGATGAACTACCTCGCGTCGCCGCCGCTGGTCATCGCCTACGCGCTCGCCGGCACGATGGACTTCGACTTCGAGAACCAGCCGCTCGGCCAGGACACCGACGGCAACGACGTCTTCCTGAAGGACATCTGGCCCTCGGCCAAGGAGATCCAGGAGACCATCGACTACGCGATCACGCAGGAGATGTTCACCAAGGACTACGCCGACGTCTTCGACGGTGGCGAGCGGTGGAAGTCGCTGCCGACCCCCGAGGGCAAGACCTTCGAGTGGGACGCGGAGTCCACCTACGTCCGGAAGCCCCCGTACTTCGAGGGCATGCAGGCGAAGCCGGCCCCGGTCACCGACATCGCCGGCGCGCGCGTGCTGGCGAAGCTGGGCGACTCGGTCACCACCGACCACATCTCCCCCGCCGGCGCGATCAAGCCGGGCACCCCGGCCGCGCAGTACCTGACCGAGCACGGCGTGGAGAAGAAGGACTTCAACTCCTACGGCTCGCGTCGCGGTAACCACGAGGTCATGATCCGTGGCACCTTCGCGAACATCCGGCTGCGCAACCAGCTGCTGGACGACGTGCAGGGCGGCTACACCCGCGACTTCACCCAGGACGACGCCCCGCAGGCGTTCATCTACGACGCGGCGCAGAACTACGCGGAGCGGAACATCCCGCTGGTCGTACTGGGCGGCAAGGAGTACGGCTCCGGTTCGTCGCGTGACTGGGCGGCCAAGGGCACCTCGCTGCTGGGTGTGCGCGCGGTGATCACCGAGTCGTTCGAGCGCATCCACCGGTCGAACCTGATCGGCATGGGCGTCATCCCGCTGCAGTTCCCGGCGGGCGAGTCGGCCTCGTCGCTCGGCCTCGACGGCACCGAGACGTTCGACATCTCGGGCATCACGAAGCTGAACGACGGCGAGACCCCGCGCACGGTCCACGTCACCGCGACGAAGACCGACGGCACCAAGGTGGAGTTCGACGCGGACGTCCGCATCGACACCCCTGGTGAGGCGGACTACTACCGCAACGGCGGCATCCTGCAGTACGTCCTGCGGAAGATGACCCAGGCGTAAGCACCTCCCACGTCGGCCCCTTTCCCCGCACTTCAGGGAAAGGGGCCTTCGTCGTTCTTCGGTACCGTGCGGTATGACCACGGGGAGAATTCAGGTCGAGAACGGCGAATTGGCGTACGAGATCCGCGGCGAAGGCGATCCGGTGATCCTGCTGCACGGCGGGATCCTCGACTCCCGGATGTGGGACGCCGAGATGGCGGCGCTCGCACCGCACCACACCGCCATCCGGTACGACGCGCGCGGACATGGCGAATCGTCCACGCCGACAGAACGGTTCAAGCACTACGAGGATCTCCGCGAGCTGATGGCCGCGCTGGAACTTCCCCGCGCGTCACTGGTCGGCTTGTCCGGCGGCGGGCGAATCGCGGTCGACTTCGCGTTGACGTACCCGGACCTCGTCGAGAACCTCGTCCTCGTGGCCACCGGCCTCAGCTCGATGGTGACAAGGGACCCTTTCGTCTTGGAGCAGACCAAGAAACTCGAGGAGGCGGGCGCGCGAGGTGATCTTCCCGCCGCCATCGAATGCATCCTGCGCATGTGGGTGGACGGGCCGCGGCGCGCGCCCGCGGCCGTCGATCAGGACGTCCGGCGGCTGTGTCAGGAGATGTACACGCAGACGATCGTGCGGCACGGGCTCTCCGGCTTCACGCTGATGGACGAACTGCGGGCCATCGAGCGCATCGGCGACCTGTCCCCGCGCACGTTGACCTTGGTGGGCGATCTGGATTCCTCGGACATCCTCGCCATCTCTGACCAGATCGAAAGCGAAGCACGCGACGCCCGGAAACTCGTCGTTCCCGGGGTCGCGCACATGACCAATCTGGAGAAACCCGCCGAGTTCTCGCGGATATTGCTGGAGTTCCTGGCCTGCTCGTGAGGTGACCCCGCAGGCCGTGTCGCGGTTCCGGTCCGTGAAGGACTCCTTGAGGGACTCTGGGTCCCTCAAGGAGTCCTTCACGACCCAGCCGACGAGCAGGCGACGCTAGGCGGTTTCCCGCTCTTCCTCGTTCTGGTGGTCCGGGCGGCGGTCCACCACGCGGCCGAGCGGCCGCAGCAACACGTTGACCCCGACGATCACTACGGTCCCGGCGAGCGCGACGACGTAAAGTCCCGCTCCCGCAAGGGATCCGACGGCTGCGGAGCACCACAGGGTGGCGGCGGTGTTGAGCCCGCGCACGTTGAGCCCGTCCCGCAGGATCACGCCGGCGCCGAGGAATCCGATGCCGGAGACGATCTGGGCGGCCACCCGCGTCGGGTCGGCGTCACCACTGGTGTTCAGGCCGCCGAAACCGTGGGCGGACAACAGGACGAAGAGGGTCGCGCCGACGGCGACGAGGGCGTTGGTGCGGAGACCGGCCATCCTGGCGCGGTACTGGCGCTCGATCCCGATGACCGCGCCGAGGCCGACGCCGGTGCCGACCCTGAGCAGCATTTCGAAGGTGTTCATGATTCCGGCTCTTTTCTGGCGTGCGTACACAAAGCCAGACAGGGAAAGGCGACCGGAAAAGGTCAGCGCACCGCGCACACGGGTGAACGGCGACCGCTTCCGGTCGATCCAGAACTGTCTTCCGGCATGTGCCGCTCACCTCGCTTTCGTACTCGAACGGTGTTGATCAACCTTCGGAAGATACCACGCCGCTCAGGGCTTCCAGCGCACGGCGACCGCGCCGGACCGGCCGACGATCACGCCGTGAACGTTGACCGAAGTCGCGAAGGTGATGGTTCCCGGCCCTGCTCCAGCCGCCCTTCCGAGGTCGGTGAGGCTTCCGTCGGAGTTCCAGCGGACGGCGGTGTAGCGACCTTCTGTGTCCTTCGACATACCGACCGCGGTGTTGTCCGGGCCTGCTGCCCGCGCTTCGCTGGACGGCTTGTCGGTGAGCGGGAACCCGCCGAGGTCCGTGACGACACCGTCCGCCTTCCACCGCGTGGCGGACACGCCATAGCTGGAGCCGATCGACCGCTGCACCCGGCCGACGATCGTCCCGTCGGCGGCGATGTCCATCGCTTCCGCGAAGTAGCCCGACGGCAGGTATCGCAATTCGGCGACGGTGCCGTCCGCCGACCACCGGGTCGCGTGCGTCGCGTGGTCCTGCGCGTTCGACCAGCCCGCGACGGTGCCGTCGTCGGCGATCGTCAACGCCCGGCCGGAGGTCCCGCCGGCGAGGGTGGCCAGTTCGGTCACCTTGCCGTCGGCGCTCCAGCGGACCGGGCGCCCGTAGTAGCTCGAGTCGGAAGCCGAGCAGTAGCCGGTGATCTCACCGGTCGCGTTGATCGCGTCCGCCTGGCAATACATGGTCTCCGCGAGGGAGTCCAGGACCGTGACCCGGCCGTCGGCGGCCCAGCTGACCGCGCGCTTCCCCTTGCTGTTCGAGGACAGTCCGACGATGGTGCCCGCGTTGTTGATCGCGGTGGCCTCGCTCCGGGTGTCGCCAGCCGCGGTGCCGAGATCGGTGACCTTGCCGTCCGCGCTCCAGCGCACGGCGTGCGAGGTGCCGCCCGCCCGTGACCAGCCGGCCGCCACCCCGCTGTCGTTGATCCCGGCCGCGCCCGCGACCGACGAACCGGGCAGCGCGGGAAGCTCGGCAAGGACAGGGGCCGCCGAGGCCGAGCCGGGCACGAGCACGGCCAGCGCGACAGCCGACACTCCGGCGATGGACAGAGTTCTCTTGGTACGCAAAAGGTTTCCTTCCCCCATTTGCGGCACACGCCGCAGAACCAAGATCACCTTAACAACGGGACAGCAGTCGTTCCAGGCCATTTCCGCACTGGGAAAACAGGAAGAAACGGCGTCAGGGCCGGGGGCTGAACGCGTCGCGGATCGTGTCGCGCAGCCAGCGCTGGGCCGGATCGGCGTCGAGCCGCGCGTGCCAGAGCTGGCAGACCTCGATCGCCGGGAGATCGGCGGGGACCGGGAACCAGCGGATGCCGAGTGACCGGCCGTACTGCTCGGCGAGCCGCTGCGGCGCGAGACCGATGTAGTCGCTCGAAGCGACCAGGAACGCGGCGACGGCGGAAGTGGGGACGACCGCCGCGACCCGGCGCTGGAGACCGGCCGCTTCGAGCACGTCGTCGAGCGGTCCCCTGCCTCTGCCGCGCCGGGAAGCGGAAACATGGGGATATCGGCAAAGCCGCGCCAGCGTCGGACGACGTACGCCGCCGAGCGGGCCGTCCGCCCGGACGATCGCGACCACGCGTTCGTGGTACAGCAGGGTCGAATGGATGTCGGGCGCCGCGATGTCGCCCGCGCCGATGTCCAGGTCCACCGATCCGTCTCGCAACGCCTCGGTGCTCTCGCTGCCCTCGGCGACGAAACGCAGGACCACACCCGGCGCGACGGCGGCGGTCGCCTCGACGGCCGCCGTCGCCAGCGTCGCCGCGACACCGTCGTTGATGCGGATGGTGAAGGTGCGTTCGAGGTCGGTGATCGCGAGGTCACGGTCGGCGCTGATCAGTGCCGATGCCTCGTCGAGCAGCGACCGCACGCGCGGGGCGGTCCGGAGTGCGAACGGCGTCGGCACCATCCCGCGTCCGGCGCGTACCAGGATCGGATCCCCCATCGCCCGCCGCAACCGGCCCAGCGCCCGGCTCGCCGCCGGGATCGACAGGTGCAGTCGTTCGGCGGCCGCCGTCACGCTGCCCTCCCGCAGCAGGGCGTCGAACACCCGCAAAAGGTTGAGGTCCAGTTGATCCATAGTTGCACGGTACGCAACTACTACTTGTCAAAGTTGCGTGGCACGAAGAATGTGCTGGCCCATAGCGTCGTGGACATGCCACTCCGACTCCAACTCCGTGACGCCCCCGAAGCCGCAGCGGACCGACGCGGCCTGCTGACCGCCATGTGCGCCTGTGTCGTACTCGTGGTCGGGATGGTCGCCGCCATCAACCTCGCCGTCCCGATGCTGGCCGCGAGCGACCTCCACCCGTCCGCGTCGGCGCTGATCTGGATCGTCGACACCTACGTCGTCTTCTTCGCCTGCCTCGTGATCCCCGGCGGCGCGGCGGGCGACCGCTTCGGCCGCAAGGGGGTCCTGCTCGCCGGCCTGGCCCTGTTCGCGATCGGCGCGCTGCTGTCGGCGATCGCGCCGAACGTGCCGATCCTGCTGGCGGGCCGGGCTGTCACCGGGATCGGGGCCGCCGCGGTGCTGCCCAACACGCTCGCCGTGCTGCTGCACGCCGTACCCGCCGAGCGCAAGGGCGTGACGATCGCGACCTGGGCGTCGATGACCGGGATCGGCGGTGTCGTGGGAAACGCCGGCGGTGGCGCGCTGCTGGCGGGCGGATCGTGGCGCTGGTTGTTCGCGGCCGTCGTCCCGCTCACCGTCGTGCTCGCCGCGTTCGTCGCCCGGATCGCGCCGGTGTCCCCTCGGAACGACCGGCCGCTCAGCCTCCTCGGCGCCGCCCTCCTCGTCGGCGCGTCGGTCGCGTTGTTACTCGGCATCGTCGAAGGGCCCGAAGAGGGTTGGGGAAGCCCGATCGTCCTGGCCGGATTCGCCGGCGCGGTCCTGCTGTTCACCTTGTGGACGGTCGTCGAACTGAGGGCCCGGCACCCACTGCTCGATCCCCGGTTGTTCCGTGTGCCCGCGCTGCGCAGTGCCTGTCTCGGCATGACCACGATCTTCTTCGGGATGTTCGCGCTGTTCTACGTCAACGCGTCCTTCCTCCAGTACGGCAAGGGTTTCGATGTCCTGCTGACCGGGCTCGGGATCATCCCGCTGACCGTCCCGGTCATCCTCGGCGCGCGGCACGTCGGCAGGCTCGTCCGCCGCGTCGGCGTCGACGCCACGGTCGCCATCGCGTTCGTCTTCTGCGGCTGCGGCCTCATCGGACTGTCCACAAGCGACAGTTCGACGCCGTACCCGGTGTACGCGGCCTGGCTCGTGGTGACCGGTATCGGTGTCACGCTGGCCCTTCCGACGCTGTCCGCCGCGATCTCCGGTTCGCTGCCGCCCGCACAGGCCGGTGTCGGCGCCGGACTTCAGGCCACCACCCGCGAATTCGGCAGCGCACTCGGCGTCACCGTCATCGGCACCGTTCTCACCGGACGCTTCGTGGCCGCGCTTCCGCCGGACATCCACGCCGAGCACGATCCGCACACCGTCGCGCAGGCGCTGGCCGTCACCGCGCCCGGCCGCGCGCCCGAAGTGGTCTCCGCGTTCGTCACCGGCGCGAGCACGGCCCTCCGGGTGATCGGCGTGAGCGTGCTCGTCCTCGGGGCGCTCGTCGTCCTGCAGTCCCGTCTTTCCCGTGATACCAAGTAAAAGGAGTACTCCCATGCACGTATTCGTCACCGGGGCGACCGGCTGGATCGGCTCGGCCGTCGTGGACGAGTTGCTCGACGCCGGCCACGAGGTCACCGGCCTCGCCCGGTCGGAGGCTTCCGCGGCCGCGCTGGAGCGGAAGGGCGCGAGGATTCGGCGCGGCGACCTGGACGACCTCGACGGCCTCCGCGCGGGCGCCGAAGAGGCCGAGGCCGTCATCCACCTGGCGAACAAACACGACTGGGGCAACCCCGCCGAATCCAACCGGGCCGAGCGGGCCGCCGTCCAGACCTTCGCGGACGCTTTGACCGGGACGTGCCGGGCTTTCGTGCTCGCCGCCGGACTCTCGACCCTGGCCAAGGGCAGGCCCGCCACCGAAAGCGACCTCTCCCCCGCCATCGGCCCCGGCACCCATCGGGGCGGTAGCGAGAACCTCGCGCTCGAGTACGCCGAGAAAGGTATGCGGGTGATCAGTGCCCGCTTCGCACCGTCGGTGCACGGCGTGGGCGATCACGGTTTCGTCTCCGCCCTCGTCGCGGCGGCCCGCGAACACGGCGTGTCCGGCTACCTCGGTGACGGCACCGCCTCCTGGGCCGCCGTGCACCGCACCGACGCGGCCCGGCTCGTCCGGCTGGGCCTGGAAGGCGCGCCCACCGGCTCGCTGCTGCACGCCGTCGCCGAGGAAGCCGTCACGACACGGGAAATCGCCGAGGCCGTCGGACGGATGCTCGACGTCCCGGTGGTTTCCGTGGCACCGGAGAAGGCAGGCGAACACTTCGGTTTCGTCGGCCGGTTCTTCGCGCTGGACATGTCCGCGTCCAGTGATCGAACCCGCGAACTCCTCAAGTGGACGCCGTACGGACCGAGCCTCGCCGAGGACATCGAAGCCGGCGCGTACGCCTGATCGAAAGGAACCACCATGTCCGAAGTGACCGCTTTCATGCTGGTGAAGACCACGCCGGAATGGCTCGGCCTCACCGTCGAGCAACGGGTGGAGGCCTTCAAGACCGAGGTGCTCCCGGCGATCGAGAGCAAGGTGAAAGGAGTCCGGTCCCGGTTCTTCGACACCGAGTTCTACTCCGCGCGAGTGACCGATGTGTGGGTCTGGGAGGCCGAGGACCACCACTCGTACCAACTGCTCATCGAGGCGCTGCGCGAGACGCCGTTCTGGGACCGGTATTTCGAGGTCGTCGACCTTCTGGTCGGCGTCGAGAACGCATACGCCACGAACTACGGGTTGGACGCCTACGCGAGCGTCAACGTCTGAAGCCGGTGGGCGCGTCCCGCCGGTAGCCCACCACGAGACGGCCTCCGACGCCGTCGAGGACATCGGCGGCGACCCGCCGCAGCAAGTCCGGATCCGCCGCGCACACGACCTGCCGGTAACCGAGCAGAAGTTCCCGGCTGGTCTCGGGATCGGCTTCCCGGAGGCGTCTGAGCAACCACTTGCCGTGCGAACACCATCTCCGCCGCACGACAAGGATCAGCTCGGCCACCGCGACCAGCAGCCTGTCGGCGATGAAGACGAGTTCGTCGGGATCATCCGCGCCGGCGAGATCATCCAGCTGGCCGGTGAGCTCGTAGCGGCGATCTTCCAGCTCGGCACGGGAAAGCGGAGGAGGCCCGGCACGCAACCGCGTCAGGGCTTCCTCCTGCGTCCGGCGGCCCGAACCGTTCCTGTCCAGCAGTACGACGCCTTCGCCGCACATGTGCAACAAGGGCGAGCGCCGGTCCGACGTCTCCCGCTCGACGAACTCGTCGTAGGACTCCGCGGTGTGGCAGAACCACTCCACCGGCAGGTCCGCGTGCTCGGTCGTCTCGCGGTACGGCGCGAGCGGGCCCTCGAGGAATACGACGATGTCGAGATCCGAGAACGGTGTCCGACGCATGGTGTTCGCGCTGCCGCCCAGAAACGCGGCGCGCGCGTCGGGGAAGCGAGCGGTGACGAGATCACAGGCGGTGCGAACGGGATCCATCGTCCCAGCATGCCCCAGCGAGCGGCTCCCGATCCCGGTCAACGGTGGGCGGCCAGGTACACCGGCGGCCGCGACCTTGGCCGTAGCCGGTGCCCTGGTTACCCACCCGGGTCACCCGGACGAGAATCCCGTCCGGGTGATCCGGCCTCCCCGCCGGAACCCTAGGCCGGGATGTTCGGGACCGGTCCCCGGACGCCACGAAGGCCACCGCCGCGACGGTGGCCTTCGTGTTCACGAGCCCAGGATCAGGCAGTGGTTTCGAACGGCTGGACGTTCGGCTGGAACACCTGGCCGTTGGCCGGGACCTTCAGATCGATCAGGTAGTCGGCCGTCACCTTGTCCACCCCGAGCGAGTCGCCAAGGATGCAGTGCCCGAAGGCATCGACCGAGAGCAGCCGGGCGTTCCCCAGCTGGTCGGCCATCCGCTTCGAGAACAGGTACTGGGTCGCCGGGTCGTAGTAGTTGCCGACGACCAGGACCGGGGTGTCGGTCTTGGCCTGCCACGGGCCGCGGTAGACGTCCGGCTTCTTCACCGGCCACACCGGGCAGCCTGCCACATCCGAGAACGCCTGGTAGCGACCGAAAGTGGGCGATTCCTTCTCCCACTTCGCGGCGATCTCCGGGACCTTCTCCTGCTTGATCGTGATCTTCTTGTCGGAGCAGTTCACGGCGAAGTAGGAGTCGTCGCCGACGTACGGGCTGTCCGGGTTCGCGTCCGCACGCCCGTTCGCTCCCGACCGCAGCACCTTCAGCTCGACGGCCCGTGCCGTCTGCGCCTGCGCCGCCGGCGGGTGGACGACGTTGTACAGCGCCTGCAGGTCGTCGGCCAGCGGCGGGAACGACGTCGGCGAGTACAGCACCCCGGCCACCGTGCTGGTGAACGCGTTGATGTCGTAGTTGCTCCCGTCCGGCAGCTTGATCGGCTGCTGGCGCAGGTGATCGCGGATCTCGTCGAACTTCTCCCGCGGCGTGCCCGGGCTGAAGGAGCACTTCGGCCCGACCTGCGCGCACTTACGCAGGAAGGCGTCCAGCGCGATCTCGAACCCGCGAGCGCGCTCGCGGTCGTACTGCACGCCGTCGCTGGTGCGCAGTGCCGGGTCGACGTTGCCGTCGATGACGATCGCGCGGCTCTGCTTCGGGAACATCGACGTGTACGTCGACCCGATCAAGGTGCCGTACGAGAAGCCGACGAAGGTCAGCTTCTGGTCGCCGACGGCGGCCCGCATCTTGTCGAGGTCACGCACGACGTCCTTGGTGGACATGTGGTTCAGCAGCGCGCCGGCGTTGTTCTTGCAGAACTGGCCGTAGTCGCGGTACGACGCGAGCGTGCCGGAGATCTCCTGCCGCGACAACGGCACGGGGATCTGCGCGGCGAAGACGTCGTTCGCGTCCTCCTGCGTGGTGAAGCATTTGAGCGGGTTGCTGGCGCCGACCCCGCGCGGGTCGAACCCGATCAGGTCGAACCGGTCGAGCACCTGCGGCTGGAAGTAGTTCACCGCACCGATAGGCATCCGGAATCCGGAGCCACCGGGGCCGCCCGGGTTGAGGAACAGCGAACCGACCTTCTTGTCGGGCGTCTTCGCCGCCCGCTTCAGCATCGCGATGTCGATGGTGCCGAGCGCCGCGTTGTCGTGGTCGATCGGCACGCGATACCGCGCGCAGCTGTAGAACTTGACCTGGTCGGCGGGAACACCGCGGATCTGGTCCGCTGTGCAGGCACCCCAGGTCACCGGCGCCGTCGCACCGACTTGGGCGGCCGGCGTCCCGGCTTCCGGTGCGGCGACCGCCGTCCCGGACGCACCGGTCAACGCGGCGCCGGCCACGAGTGCCCCTACCAGTGCGAAACCGCGCACCGGCCTCCTTGTGGATCTCGGCAAAACGACTCCTCCCTCGGCTGGCGACGTGACGGACACGTCGCACCATGCGCCGCCGACGTCACGGCGCGTAACACCAAGCGAGCCTCGCACAAGCCGGTAACCCAGTCACCGGCCGAAAGGATGGTACGAACCTATCGAGTGGTGGTCTTCAGCTCGAAAATCGGTAACACACGGCGAGCGGCGTGGGCTTCCATGGAGTAACCGGGCCAGAAGTCCAGCAGCAGTTTCCACATCGCTTCGTACTCCTCACCGAGGAGTTCCCTGGCCCTGACCGGGATCTCCTTGCCTGCCAGTGCGACGACCGCGTCCGGACGCGCGCGCAGATTGTGTGTCCACGCGGGATCGTTCGGTCTCCCCCAATTGGAGCCGACGAGCACGAAATCCTCCCCGTGCGGGAAGTACAGAAGGTTGGTAGCGCGGGACAGCCCGCTCTTGCGGCCGATCGTGGTCAGCCGCAAGGAAGGGAGCCCGGCCAGCGCGACCAGGCTCACCTTCCCTTTGAACAGGCGGTGGAGTCTCTTGTCCACCCAGATGATCCCGCCCGCGAGCCCCATCAGCCACGGTTTCGTGCCGAGCGCGCGGGCGAGCGACGTGAGAGGGTTAGCCACGGACAGATCTTGCCAGGCTCACGCCGAACCGCGATTCCGAGTCCGTCCACCATTTCTCCACCGAGAACCCGGCTTCGGCCAGTTCCGCGGCGATTCCCTCCCGCCGGAACTTCGCGGAGATCTCCGTGCGCACGTACTCGCCCTCGGCGAACTTCACCCGCAGGTCCGCACCGGGGATGTGGATGGTCAGCGGCTCACGGGCACGCAGGCGCATTTCGATCCATTCGTTCTCCTCGTCCCAATACGAGACGTGGTCGAAGGCGGCCGGATCGAAGTTCGCGCCGAGGCCGTTGTTGATCACGTGGAGCATGTTGCGGTTGAACTCGGCGGTGACCCCGGCCGCGTCGTCGTAGGCACGCTCCAGCGTTTCCCTGTCCTTCACCAGGTCCGTCCCGAGCAGGAGCCACTCCCCTTCGTCGAGCACCTCGCGGACCGAGCGCAGGAAGGTGGCGCGATCGGCGGGGAGGAAGTTGCCGATCGTGCCACCGAGGAAGACCACCAGCCGCGGCCGGTCACCCGGCAGCAGGTCGAGATGCCGCGTGAAGTCGCCGACCACGCCACGGACTTCGAGGGACGGGTAGTCGGCCGTGATGGCTTCCGCGGCTTCGGCGAGCGCGGTTTCGGAGACGTCGAGCGGGACGAACTCCTTCAAGGTGCCGTGGTTCGTCAGCGCGTCGAGCAGGAGCCTGGTCTTCTCACTCGATCCGGAGCCGAGTTCGACCAGGGTGTGCGCGCCCGAGCTTTCGGCTATCTCACCACCGCGCGCGGCGAGCACCTCCCGTTCGCTGCGGGTCGGGTAGTACTCGGGAAGGGCGGTGATCTTCTCGAACAGTTCGCTGCCGCGCGCGTCGTAGAACCATTTGGGCGACAGCCATTTCTGGTCCGCTTCCAGGCCGGCGCGGACGTCCGCGCGCAGCTGCTCGGTGATGTCCGATTCGCTGTGGTGTACGTCGAGGTCGACTTCGGTCATCGTGCCTCAGGGCTCCGATCGGCTTCGAGGGCGGCGTTTTCTTGAAGGGCGATGATGTCCACGCCCGCGCCGGTCACCCGGACGGCGTGGTGGTCGGGAACGGGAATCCAGCCGGGATCGTCGTCACACGGTTCCGACGCGACGAGCACACCGTCGCCGGTGTCCAGATAGCACAGGGAATGCGTCCACGCGGTACCGATGAGCGTCCGGCCGTCGGTCAGCAGGAGGTTGAGCCGTGAACCCGGCCCCGCCTCCTCGACCACTTCGGTCAGCCAGGTGACGGCCGCGAGCGGGTCTTCACCCGCCTCGAGCCGCTCACGCAGCAAAGCCCACAGCAGTACCGAATCCGTGGTCGCCTCCAGGGTCAGCAGGCGGGTGATCGGTAGTTTCGCGGCGAGCTCGGCCACCGAATCCGGCCAGCCCCTCACCAGCCCGTTGTGGCTGAAGAGGTAGCCGCCGCCGGTGAACGGCGCGTTCGCCGCCTCGACGACGGGCATCCCCGTCGTACCGTTCCGGACCGCGGCCATGAAGGCGTGCGACCGGACCGATCCGGCCAGCGCGGGCAGGTCACCGTCCGTCCACAAGGGAGCGGACCGGCGCAGCCGCAGCGGTTCGGGACCTTCGGCGTACCAGCCGAGGCCGTACCCGTCCGCGTTGACGGAGCCGCCGCCCCGCATGTCATCGGGGGCGTAGGACTGCACGAGCAGTGAATGAGGGGCGTGAAAGAGCGTCTCGGCGGGCGAACGCGGCTCGCCGAGATACGCGAGGTGACGGCACATGCCGCTCAGGCCACCTCGCTCGGCCGCGCGTCCCGGGCACAGCGGAACCCGGAGAAGATCTGCCGCCGGATCGGGTGATCCCAGTTGCGGAACGTGCCGCGGATGGCCGCCGCGTCCGTGCCGAACGAGCCACCGCGCAGGACCCGGTAGTCCCCGCCGAAGAACACCTCCGAATACTCCTTGTACGGGAACGCGGAGAATCCCGGATACGCCTCGAACCCGCTGCTGGTCCACTCCCAGACGTCGCCGATCAGCTGGTGCACACCCAGCGGCGAGGCCCCCGCCGGATATGCGCCTGCCTCCGCGGGCCGCAGGTGCCGCTGCCCGAGGTTGGCGTGGTCGGGGCCGGGTTCCTCGTCGCCCCAGGGGAACCGGCGCGAACGGCCGGTCACCGGGTCGAACCGGGCGGCCTTCTCCCACTCCGGTTCCGTCGGCAGCCGCCGTCCGGCCCAGGCGGCGTACGCCTCGGCCTCGTGGAAGGAGACGTGGACGACGGGTTCCGCCGCGGGCGCTTTCTCGTAGACGCCGAACCGCGTCCGCCACCAGCCGTCCTGTTCCCGCTTCCAGAAGCGAGGCGCGTCGATGCCGTGCTCGCTGCGGTACGCCCAGCCTCGTTGACTCCACCACTTCGGGTCTTGGTAGCCCCCGGAGTCGAGGAACTCGGCGTACGCCCCGCAGGTGACCGGAGTGGTGTCGATGAAGAACGCCTCCACCGCGACCTCGTGCGCGGGGCGCTCGTTGTCCAGCGCCCACGGTTCGGCTGAGGTGCCCATGGTGAAAGCGCCACCGGGCACGAACACCTCCGCGGGCAACGGCCCCGACCTCGACGGTGGCGGGGCGGGCGCGTGCAGCACCGGATCACCCTTGCGAAGCTGGTGCGTGGCCAGCATCGTCTCGTCGTGCTGCTGCTCGTGCTGGGTGATCATGCCGAAGGCGAAAGCGTCCTCGGTGAGCCGCCTGCCTTGCAGTGGAACGGTTTCCAGGATGTCGAAGGACTTCTCCCTGACCTCGCGGACGTATTTGCGGGCTTCCTCCGGGCCCAGCAGCGGCAGCGCCGGACGATCCGCGCGGGCGTGCTGGAACGCGTCGTAGATGTCGTCGATGTCGGGCCGGAGCGCCTCGCGGCCGCCGACGTCGCGCACCAGCCAGAGTTCCTCCTGGCTGCCGATGTGCGCGAGGTCCCAGACCAGCGGCGACATCAGTTTCGAATGCTGGCGGACCAGCTCTTCGTCATCGACGTCCGTCAACGCGACACTGCGCTCGCGGGCCCTGGTGAGCGCCTCGGCCGCGTGGGCCCGCAGGTCTTGCGGGCTCAGCGCGCGAAGCGGGTTGGTCTCGGTGCTTTCCACGCTCATGACTGGTGGCTCCTCGAACCGCGCACGAGGGACTGCACGCCCTCGCTGATCTCTGTGATGGTCTCCGGCGGCAGACCGGTCACGCCGAGTTCGGCACAGCCGAGGTCCACCACCTCGCTCGCCACGGCGGCGATCGCCCGGTCGGCAAGGCCGAACCGGGCCGCGCATTCCCATCGGCCCGCGACCGGTTCGCACAGTTCGAGCACTCTGTCCACTGTGGACGGGCGGGCGAGAAGTGCGGCCAGCAGCGCCACCGGATGCAGCCACTTGGCGGCGGGCTGGGCGTCCAGGTAGCGGATCTCCAGATACCCCTGTGGGCGGACCGGGGTGAAGAAGGTCGTCAGGTGATAGGCGAGGTCGTCCTCGGTCGGCCTGCCGAGACGGGCCGCTTCGCCCCGTCCGTCGATCCAGTCGGCGAAGGTCAGGGAATCCGGCGCGTCCCAGTGGCCGTCACGGCCGGGCAGGACCATCAGCGGGGTGTCCAGGATCCTGCGTGCCCACTCCCCCGCCGGATCCATCGTCGGCTCCGCCGAGCGGGTGCGGACGTTTTCCGTTTCCATCACGGCCAGCCAGCGCGCGGACGCGTGGCCGGTGTCGCGTCCGGCATGGACCCGGGAGTTGGCGAAGGTGGCCAGCAAGGGCGGACCCAGCGCGTGGACGGCGGCCCACCGGTCGGCGAGGTCGCCTGCTTCACCGGTGTCCACGCAGACCTGCAGGCCGGCGGTGCTGCACATCATCGTCGCGCCCCCGGTGCCCATGGGGGCGAAGCGGCGTTCCATCGCGGCGTAGCGCGGTGTGCCCAGTTTGCGGACAGGGGCGCGATGCCTGTCTATCCCGGAATCACCCAGGCACAGGCCTCGGGCGGCGAGAAGATTTTCGAGGTGGGCCAGATCGGCCGAGACGACGGCGTCCAGGTGGCGCAGCGTGGTCTGTGGTTGAGCGGAGATCTCCACCTGACATCCGGGCTCGAGGCTCAGCGGCGAACCTGCCGGAAGCGGGAGGGCGGGGCTGTCGGGGCTCAGTGTCCGCGGGGTGTGCGGGCCGAGCGCGGTGGCGAGATCGTCGGGGTCGAGAGGCCGGGCGGGCTCGTCGGCGTAGTGCACGGTGAATTCCAGCTCCACGCCGAGAAGTCTCGGTGGCCCGTGCTTGAAGCACACGGAAGCCACATACGCCTCGCCCTCGGCGCGGTCCGAGAGGACCTTCGCCGTCGCGTTCGACGCGCTCCCGGACTTCTCGGGGAAATCATGAACAGTAGTCATCTTTCCGCCGTCCAGTCGGTTGTCCGATCAGTGAGAAAACCTTGACTTCGGACGCTACACGCGAGGTCCGACAAAATCAGTCCGGTTCTCGCCGGGCAGGATCGGCGGCCCAGCTCAGGACGGGATGAATCAGGGCAAAGCGGGCTCGGTGCCCAGGCCCAGCGCCGCGGCCGCGGCGCGGACCGCCTCGATCACCAGCTGCAAGGCGGGCCGCCGTTTCGAAGTCGTCCGGTAGGCGATCGAAACCGTCCGGAGCAACGGTGTCGTCAACGCGACGACGTCGATCCCCGGCGGCCGGAGGCGGAGCCCGAGATCCGAAACGAGGGTCACCCCGAGTCCGGCGCGGACCATCGCCATCGCCGTGGACTGTTCTTCGACCTCGTGGTTGATCTTGGGTTCGAACCCGTGGCGATGGCAGGCGGTGCGCACGGCACGGCCGAAGTGGCTCTTCGGGCTGGCGAGGATCCACGGATGTTCGGCCAGTTCGAGCAGGGACGCGCTGCCGGTGGGAACGGCGCCGGCGGGCACCGCGGCGTGCAGCCGTTCGACCGCGATCACCGCGCGTTCCAGACCCGCGTCCCATGGCATCGGCGCGTCGGAGTAGTCGATCACGAACGACAGGTCCAGCTCGCCGTCCCGCACCGCGTCGGCGGTGTCCTCGGGCGCCAGCTCGCGGGTCCGGACCTGGATCCCCGGATGCTCGCCCGCGAGCGCGGTCAGCGCGTGCGGCAGCAGGCCCGAAGCGACCGACGCCCACACCCCGGCCATGAGCCGGACGGAAACGGTCTCCTGCGCCTCTTCCAGCGCCAGCGTCGCCCGCTCGACCGAACTCAAGATCTCCTCGGCGTGCTCGGTGAGCAGCAACCCCAGTTCCGTCAGCTGCACCCGCCTGCCGAACCGTTCGAACAGCTTCGCGCCCACGTCCCGCTCCAACTGCGCCAACTGCTGCGACACCGCCGAAGCGGTGTAATGCAGCGAAGCAGCGGCCGCCGTGACTGTGCCGCGCCTGCTCAACTCGCGGAGCATCCTCAGGCGGTGCAACGAAAGCTCCATGAGCCCAACGTAATCGGGTGCGGTCGTGCATGCCGGGTGACGCGTTACACCAGTTTCTCTGCACGTCATCGTTCAGATTCGGTAAATGGACGCCCGTGCCCGGCAGGGCGCACCCTCGGAAGTGGCGCAGGACGACCCCGAATCCCCGAAGGAGGTGGCCGCATGGCCGCGAGGAACGCCGAACCGCTGATGAGGCTGATCTGGACCGACCCCGTCACCGGTGCCACCGGCTACCTCGTTGTGCACACCCTGGTCTCCGGTATCGCGACCGGCGGGACCCGGATGCGCGCGGGCTGCACGATGTCCGAGGTCGAGGACCTGGCGAGGGGGATGGCGAACAAGACCGCGACCTTCGGCCTGCCGGTCGGCGGGGCCAAGGGCGGCATCGACTTCGATCCGAAGGACGAACGCGCTTTCGGTGTGCTGGAACGGTTCTGCTCGTTCCTGCGGCCGTGGATCGACAACCACTGGGTGACCGCCGAGGATCTCGGCGTCCCGCAGCACCTGATCGACGAGGTGTTCGCGAAACTGGGGCTGGAGCAGTCGTACCACGCCGCGATCCGTCGTTCGGCCGATCCGGCGCACACCCTTCGCCGCGTTCAGGCCGGGTTGAACACCCCGGTCCCCGGCGGACTCCTGCTCGGCGACGTGATCGGCGGCTACGGTGTCGCACAGTCCTGTCTTGGCGTCGCCGACGCGTGGGAGTGGCCGGTCGCGAAGACCACGGTCGCCGTCCAGGGCATCGGCACGATGGGCGGGGGCGCGGCCTGGTACCTGCACGAAGCCGGCATGACCGTCGTCGCGGTCGCCGACGCCGCCGGGACGCTGTACCGGCCCGGAGGCCTCGACATCCCGGCGCTGCTGGAGCTGCGCGACTCCTACGGCGAGATCGACCGCGGCCGGCTCCCCGCCGACGTCCAACTGCTCCCCCGTGAAGAGATCGTGTCGACGGAGGCCGACATCTTCGTCCCGGCGGCGATCTCCTACGCGCTGCGTGCCGGGAACCAGGGCCTGGTCAAGGCGAAGGTCGTCATCGAGGCGGCCAACGCGGCGACCACACCCGACGCCGAAGCCGGTCTGGCGGCCCGTGGCATCCCGGTGATCCCGGACTTCGTCGCCAACGCCGGCGCGGCCGCGTGGGCCTGGTGGCTGTTGCTCGGCGAGGTCGGCGCCGATCCCGCCGACTCGTTCCTGCGGCTGCGCACCGAAATGCGGGCGAAGGTGGCGCTGCTGCTGAGTTCCTGGAACCTCGACCGGATCGCCCCGCGCACCACCGGCCTGCGGCTCGCCGAAACCACCCGTTCGGACGCCTTCGCCACCCCTGAAGCCACCCCTGCCCTGGTGATCCCCTGACAATGCGCGTGAAGGCCCCTTCCCTCGGCTGAGCCGAGGGAAGGGGCCTTCACGCGCGATCAGCGACTCAGGAGGCGAAGCGGTCCGTCGCGCCGACGAGGACCTCGCGCATCGGCTCGTCCTGGGTGCTGTGGCCGACCTCGTCGACGACCACCAGCTCACTGCCCGGCCACGCGTGCGCCAGTTCCCACGGGGTACCGACGAGATTGCTCAAGTCGAGGCTCCCTTCGGCGAGCACGGCTGGGATGTGGGCCAGTTTCCCGGCCTCCCGCAGGACAACACCTTCGTCCAAAAAGGACCCTTGGCTCCAGTAGTGCGTCACCAGCCTCGCGAACGCGAGCCGGAACTCCGGCGTCTCGAAGCTCTTGTACGGCGGGGAAGTCGGGATGATCGCGTCCTCCCAGGTACACCAGTCGGCCGCCGCCTTGCCGTGCACCGCCGGATCCGGGTCCATCAGCAACTTGAGATACGCCGCGGCCAGGTCGCCGTCGCGGTCCTCTTCGGGGACGCCGTCGCGGAACTTGGCCCAGGCTTCGGGGAAGACGCCGCCGAGGCCGCGGGTGAGCAGGTCGGTCTCGCTCCGGCGCCCGGTGGCCAAGCCCATGAGGACCATCTCCGAGACCCGGTCCGGATACCGTTCGGCGTAGACCAGCGCGAGCACCGAACCCCAGGAACCGCCGAAGAGCAGCCACTTCTCGATGCCCAGATGCTCGCGAAGCCGTTCCATGTCGGCGAGCAGGTGGTCGGTGGTGTTGGCGGAGAGGTCGGCCTCGGGCTCGCCCGCGTGTGGCGTGCTCCGGCCGCAGCCACGCTGGTCGAACAGCACGACGCGGTACTTGGCCGGGTCGAAGTAGCGGCGCAGACCGGCGCTGCAGCCCGTCCCCGGGCCGCCGTGCAGCGTGACGGCGGGTTTGCCGCCGGGATTTCCGCAGACCTCCCAGTACACGAGGTGCCCGTCGCCGACGTCGAGCATCCCGTGGTCGTACGGTTCGATTTCCGGATACAGCCGTGTCACTTCTCGTCCTCCCAGACCCCGCCCGGAATACAACAGTGCTGTCACAATAACCGGGTCCGGTGCCTGGGGGCGCGTGCTTTGAGTACATGAAGGCCCCCTTCCTTGCGTCTGGCGCGAGGAAGGGGGCCTTCATGTACTTGCCTAGCCGGGCAGGGTCCCGGAGACGTGCCGGAGCGCGTCGGCCAGTTCCGGCGGACCGGCCGGTCCGATGTGGACCACCGCGTCCTTGCCTTGCCCGATCGTGTAGCTGAGGTACCGGCCCCAGTCGGTGTCGGCGAAGTGGAGCGGATCCTCGACCGCGACGTGCCTGCCGACTTCGTCCCGTTTGCCGACGTAAAGCTCGCCGCTTCCCTCGACCGGCCGCTGCACCAGGCTCACGATGTCCGCGACCACCGGCGGCAGCGAATGCGTGTCCGGATTGCGCCGTGCCGCCTCTTCGAGCTCGTACGCGCGGACCGTGCGAAGCCTGCCGCCACCCGCGGGAACGGGCGGCAACTGCTCGATCAGCGTTTCGGGCAGCCGACGGCGGTCGATCTCCTGGAGTCCGACCCAGTCGCCGGACGCCACCGCCAGGACCGCTTGCAGTCCCAGCGAGGCGGCGAGAACGCCGTAGGTCTCGCCGCCGGTGTTCACCCAGCCGTAGTACTCGATGGCCGGTTTCGTGAGCACCGGAAGCCAGTCCAGGAAGTCGACCGACGCGCGGCCGCTCGAATCCAGCAGCCCGGCCTGCGCCAACGCCGCTTGCACTCGCTTGTCCGCCTCCGCGCGGGCCGTCCTGGACAGCCAGCGCGGCTCGGGGCGCAGCGTGATGTGCAGGTCGCCGACGCGTTCGCGTTCGGCGAGCACCGCCAAGGCTTCGACCGGGACGTCCACCCGGCCTGTTCTGACGGTCATCCGCTACTCGCCGATGACCGGCGGACTGGTCCGCTGGTCGGTGCCGAAGATCGCGTCGGGGTCGGCCTCGATCAGGTAGTCGGGACGCTGGTGCTCGTCGTCCTCGTCACCGTCGGCACGCCTGCCGCCTGCCCCCATCGGGCCCATCTGACCGGCGCCACCGCGGCCGGCGCCACCACGACCACCGGCCACGTCGGCGCCACCCAAGCCGCCGAGACCGCCCATGCCGGAGCCCCTGCCCGCGCCAAGTCCGCCGGAACCCGGTCCACCGGGACCACCCGCGCGGCCACCGGTGCCACCCTCGCCACCGAGGAGCCTGCCCGCCGCGCTGTTGGGCCCGGGAACGTTGCGTCCGCTGGTGCCGCCGGGCGGGTTCTGCCCGGGGCCACCGCCCGGGTTGTAGTTCTGGCCCGGCCCGTTCGGGAGGCCGATGACGTTGTCCGGGTCACCGGGTCCGCGGCCGGGGTTCCTGCCCGGGATCTCGGTCGTCGGCCCCGGCTTGCCCCGGCCGCCACCTGACGGCAGCGTCGTGTCCCCGGTACCCGGCTTCCGCGTCGGCGTCGTGATGTTGGTGTCGCCGCCCGGCTTGTCCCTCGGGTTCACCGGACGATCGTCGGTCGAGCCCGGCTTGGTCTGGTTCTGATCGGTGCCCGGCTTGTTCTGGTTCTGGTTGGTGCCGTTGTCGTCCGTGCCGCTGGTGTCGGTGCCGTCGTTGTCGTCCCCGCCGCCGTTCCTGCC
Source organism: Amycolatopsis sp. NPDC052450 (assembly GCF_044547565.1). NCBI lineage: Bacteria > Bacillati > Actinomycetota > Actinomycetes > Pseudonocardiales > Pseudonocardiaceae > Amycolatopsis > Amycolatopsis sp. NPDC052450. The sequence continues at coordinate 65,093 of NZ_JBIUAQ010000016.1, forward strand.
GGGCTTCACCGGGATGACCGGCGGCGGCTTGATCGGGGGCGGACCGTCATCGACCTTGATGCTGACGTTCGCACCGTCGTTCTTCAGCACGCCGTAATCGGTGGGCAGGCTGGAACTCGTGCTGCTGGTGACCGAGTCGTACTGGTCCATCACGCGGACGTTGTTCTGGTTCGCCGCCTCGTGCTTCGCGACGCCCTCTTGGTAGTTCTTGATGTCGTTGTTGACCATGAACGGCCCGGCGAACGGAATCGCGCCCTTCAGGCCGGTGGTCCAGGGGTTGGGCTTGTCCGGCTTCGGCGGCACGGGGACGACGGACGACCCCGAATCGTCGAAGCTGTCGGCCTGCATGGTGACCGAAGCCTTCGTGGTGAACAGCGGGTCCGCCGTCTCCTTGAAAGCTTGCTCGAGCGGGCCGGCCCCGGCGTTCGCGGCGTCGGCGCCGGACCCCGTCCAGGAGGACGCCATCCGCGTCTGCAGCGATTTGATGGCCATACCGCGCTCGACATACGCGTCGGAAAGCTCCGCGACACGATCGGCCGCGCTACGCAGGTTGCGGGTGTCGCCCTGAGTGAAGTTCTCGTAGATCTGTTTGCCGTCCACCCTCATGCCCCCTTGAGTGTCTTGATCACGGCCGACGCGAATTTCCGCGCGGTTCCGCACGAATCCTGTTCGTTGTCAAAGCCTTTGGCGAGGGTGCTGATCGTCAGATCGTCGGCGACGCCCACCGCAAGATCGCAGTTACCGCTCGCTCGCCGGTCCTGCAGGCCGAAATAGACGGTCGGATAGCCATCGACGTCAGGGCCGGGCTCCAGGAACCGCAACTGCCCGGCATTCTTCGCCTTGTGCAGACCGGCAAGACCGCCCATGCCCTTTTCACGGTTACCGCTGCCGAGGATGAGCTGCAGACCGTCCGCCTTGCCTCGAATATGCCAGCTGCAAGCGGGGTTGCTGGTGTCGTTGCTCGCCTCGCCGGGTTCTGTGAACCCCAGTTCCGCGGCAGCGGCCGGTGGAAGCAGCTTGCAGGCGTCACCGACGTACGCCGAGGCGTCCAGCGGATCCGCCACCTTCGGGACGTTCGGGTCCTCCGGCGCGGTCGACGAAGCCGACGACGGCACCGTTCCCGGGGTCGGCGTCGGCGTACCTGGTGTCTCCCCCGTGCAACCGGCGACCGCGACGGAAACGAGCACGAGCACCGCCACCGCGGCGCGATTCCTCAACACGTTCGGCATCCTCAGGTCGTGCGCATGGTGTTGGCCGCGTCGGTCGCCATGGTCTTCGAACGCGCGAGCTCGAGCTTGGCGATGTAGCCCTCGATGTAGGCCTTCATCGAGTCGTTCTGCTTCTGCAGGGACAGCAGGGAGTCGATACCGGAGTTCACATAGCTTGAGCTGGCTTCGTCCTGCCCCGGCGGCATCAGGTCTTGCATGATCCGCTCGATCTTGTCGCCGTCTTTCACGACCTTCTCCAGCTCGTCCTGCCACAGCCCGATGACGGTCTTCAGCTCCTCGGGGCTCATCTCGAACCCGCCGCCACCGCCGCCGCCACCGCCGTAAACGGTCGGCTCCTTCGGCGTGGTGAGGTCACCCCAGACGGCCTTGATCGCGCTCGCGGCGTCTTCGATGATGTTCACGCCCGCACCTTCCCCTCAGCATTCACGCACCGTGACGGACAAAGCGTAGCCAAGCGACGGACGGCGTGTCAGCCGATCCGGCCGAGTAGTCGGACGTGTTGCGAAACCGTCCGGTTCCCCGGCCGGCCGGGGAACCCGCGAACTGGTCACAGTACGTACGTACGGATTGCTTAACCGGGTTCCCGGTGACAGGATTCCAGGATGCCACGGGTCAGCCAGGATCACCTCGACGCACGCCGGCGCCAGATCCTCGACGGCTCCCGCGTGTGCTTCGCACGTTATGGCTACGAGGGTGCCACCGTCCGGCGGTTGGAGGAAGCCACCGGCCTTTCCCGCGGTGCGATCTTCCACCATTTCCGCGACAAGGAGTCCCTCTTCCTCGCTTTGGCGGAGGACGACGCGGTCCGCATGGCCGACATCGTCGCCGAGCAGGGTCTCGTCCAGGTGATGCGTGAGCTGCTGACGAACCGCAGCGAGCATCCCGCCGACTGGCTCGGCACGCGGCTGGAGGTCTCCCGGCGGCTGCGCACCGACCCCGAGTTCCGTGCCCGCTGGGCCGAGCGGTCCCATCAGCTGACCGCCGCGACCCGGCGCCGTCTGCTGCGCCAGCGCGACGCCGGGATCCTGCGCGACGACGTCGACGTCGACGTCCTGACCGCGTATCTCGAGCTCGTCCTCGAAGGACTCGTCTCGCACCTCGCGATGGGCCAGCCGGGTGACGATCTCGGTCCGGTGCTCGACCTGGTGGAGGAGAGCGTGCGGCGGCACCGCGCCCACGCGGCCGGGGGAACGCGTTAAGATTGTCCTATCGCCGCAGTACAGCGGCGGTATTCGTTGGTTTCGATCGAGGAGTGACTCTTTTCGTGCGCGACGCGCAGTCACCTGGTGACAGTATCGAGCCGGGTGGCACACCCGGCTGTTCCGCGGACTTTCCCGCCGACCCCGTCGGCAGGAAATGATGGAAGTCCTGCTCGCCGTTCTCGGCATTCTCCTGTTCCTCCTGCTGACGGTCGGCACCGGCCTCGCCGTCGCGGCCGAGTTCTCCCTCACCGCGCTCGAGCGCAGCACGGTCGACGCGAACGTCCGCCAGGTCGGCGACCGGCGCGCGCACACCGTGCAGAAGGCGCACCGCACGCTCTCGTTCCAGCTCTCCGGCGCGCAGGTGGCGATCACCATCACCACCCTGATCACCGGTTATCTCGCGGAACCGGTGATCGGTGACCTGCTGCATCCGCTGTTCACCGCCGTCGGCTTCTCCGAAGGCGTGGCGAACGGCGTGTCGCTGGCCGTCGCGCTGATCCTGGCGACGTCGCTGTCGATGATCCTCGGCGAAATGATGCCGAAGAACCTCGCGATCGCCCGGCCGCTGCAGACCGCGCGGGCCGTCGCGGGGTACCACTCGCGGTTCTCGTCTCTGTTCCGCTGGCTCATCACGCTGATGAACAACAGCGCCAACTTCCTCGTCCGCAAGTTCGGCGTCGAGCCGCAGGAAGAACTGCGCTCGGCCCGTTCTCCGCAGGAGCTGGGCTCGATCGTGCGCTCCAGCGCGGAAAGCGGCACGCTCGACACGTCGACCGCCGAACTGCTGGACAAGTCGCTGCGCTTCGGCGAGCGGACGGCGGACGAGCTGATGACCCCGCGCGTGCAGCTCGAGTCGCTGACCGTGGACGACACGATCTCCGATCTCATCGAGATCTCGCGCCGCACCGGCTTCTCGCGTTTCCCGGTCTACACCGAGGATCTCGACGACGTGCAGGGTGCGGTGCACATCAAGCAGGCGTTCACCGTCCCGGCCGCCCAGCGTGCCACGGTGCGGATCGGTTCGGTCATGCGGCCGATCCCGACAGTGCCCGAATCCCTGCCGGGCGACTCGCTGCTCAACCGGTTGCGTGATTCCCGGTTCCAGCTCGCGATCGTCGTCGACGAATACGGCGGCACCGCGGGGTTGGTGACGCTGGAGGACGTGGTCGAGGAGATCATCGGCGACGTCCGCGATGAGCACGACGAGCGAGAAGCGCCGTCCTCGCAGCAGGTCGGCACCGACAACTGGCTCGTTTCGGGACAGCTTCGCGCCGACGAGGTCACCGACGAGACCGGATTCCGGATGCCCGACGGCGACTACGAGACCATCGCCGGCCTGATCCTCGAGCGGCTCGGCCGGATCCCCTCCCCCGGCGACGCCACCGAGCTCGACGCCTGGCGGCTCACGGTGACCAAAATGGACCGTCTCCGCATCGCCGAGGTCGAAGTCCGCCGGGTCAGCGAGACCGCCACCTCCGCCGAGCAGGAGCCCGCCCGATGAGCGACTGGTTCAACATCTTCCTCGTCGTGGTCCTGCTGCTGGCCAACGCGTTCTTCGTCGGTGCCGAATTCGCGCTGATCTCTTCGCGGCGCGACAGGCTGGAAGCCTTGCTGGAGCAGGGAAAGACGCGTGCCCGGATCGTCATCAACGCGAGCAAGAACGTCTCGCTGATGCTCGCGGGCGCGCAGCTCGGCATCACGATCTGCTCGCTGCTGCTGGGGCGGCTCGGTGAGCCCGCCATCGCACACCAGCTGGCCGGATTCTTCGAACTGTTCGGGATTCCGGAGGTGCTGCTGCACCCGATCTCGTTCGCGATCGCGCTGGCGTTCATCACCGTCCTGCACGTCCTCGTCGGCGAGATGGTGCCGAAGAACCTGGCGATCGCCGAGCCCGAACGGCTGGCGCTGTGGCTGGTCCCGATCCACGTGGCCTGGGTGAAGCTCGCCAACCCGTTCATCTGGCTGCTGAACTTCGTGGCGAACTCGCTGCTGCGGCTGTTCAAGGTCGAGCCGAAGGACGAGCTCGAAACCGCCTACACCTCCGACGAACTCGCCGAACTGCTCAGCGAGTCGCGGCGCGAAGGACTGTTGGAGCACTCCGAGCACCAGCGGCTGAGCAAGACGCTCTCTTCGGTGGAGAAGACCGTGGCGGACGTCCTGGTCCCGACTGCGCAACTGACCACGCTGCCCTGCTCGCCCACGCTGGGCGACGTCGAGCGCGCGGTGTCCTCCACCGGGTTCTCGCGCTTCCCGGTGTGCACCGACGACGGGACGCTGACCGGCTACATCCACGTGAAGGACATTCTCGACCTCGTGGGCGAGGACCCAGGCACCGTGGTGCCGCCGGACAAGACGCGGACGCTGACCGAACTGCACGCCGACGCCCGGCTGGACGAGGCGCTTTCGGCGATGCGCAAGGAAGGCAGTCACCTGGCGCGGGCGCTGAGCCCGGCGGGGGCCACCGTGGGCGTCGTCACGCTGGAGGACCTCGTCGAGGAATACGTGGGAACTGTCCGCGACGGTACCCACGTCATGTCATGACCGGTCCGATCGTTCTTCCCGAGCCCGTCTGGCGGGCTCGGGAAGACGGCCACGTCACGCGGATGCGGCGCTGGACGACACCGCACCAGCGCCGCCGCTCCCGGGGCGAAAAGCATCCGGTGCTCGACTTCCTCTTCACCTACTACTCGCACCGGCCCGGGCATGTCGAGCGCTGGCAGCCGGGCGCGGGTGTCCTGCTCGAAGGCGCGTCCGCGCGCCGGTTCCTGGAGCGGAAGGGTTATCTGGAGACGCCGGACGGAGTCATGCTCGATCCGGCGGGCTTCACCGATGGCCGGGCCAAGACCGCCGAATTCGTCCTCGGACTGCTTTCCGCGACGGCGTCCCGCTCGCCGAGACTCAGTTGTTTCGGGCTTCACGAATGGGCAATGGTTTACCGGGAATCGGCGGATGAGGTTCGTCACTCACAACTTCCGCTCCGGCTCGGTTCGGCGGGAACGGACGGCGTCGTCGAGTCGCTGGAGATCCGGTGCGGACATTTCGACGCTTTTCGGTTCTTCACCGAACCCGCCCGGCCGCGCAACACGCTGCGGCCGGAGCGGGAGAACCAGATCGAGTTCGAGCAGCCGGGCTGCCTGCACGCCAACATGGACCTGTTCAAGTGGGCGTACAAACTCGACCCGTTCGTGCCCGCCGAGCTGGTCGGGGACTGCTTCGAACTGGCGGCGGACATCCGTGAGCTGGACATGCGGGCCAGCCCGTACGATCTGGCGTCGTTCGGGTACTCGCCCGTGCGGATCGAGACCCCGGAGGGCCGGGCCGAGTACGCCCGCGCGCAGGCCGGTTTCGCCCGCCGGGCCGCGCCGCTGCGTGAGCACCTGATAGCGCATTGCCAACGGCTCCTGACCGAGTTAAAGAAGGCGCCCGCGACACGCGGAAAACAACTGTGAGTTGCCGCATTCCCCGTAACATCCTCCCCTGTTAGAGTGATAACGGTTTGATTGCATACGCAGCGCGAGCGCGCACGTTTCGAAAGGACAACGATGGGGCGACACAGCGTGGCCGAAGAGCCGGTGCCGCATCCCCTCGACCCGCCGAAGCGGCCCCAGGGTCGCGGTGAGGCGACCGGTTCGCACCGGATCGTCGGGAAGAAGGCCCCGCGGCGGCGGATCGCCAAGTGGCCCATCGCCTGCCTGGTCCTCCTGGTCCTGGTCGCGATCGGCGTCTTCGGCTGGAACTGGGCGGACGGGGAGCTCAACACCCGCGCCGAAGCCCAGGCCAAGGCCTGCAGCGCCGGCGACACCCCGATGCGGGTCATCGTCACCCCCAGCATCGAGAAGCCGGTCCGGGCGGCGGCCGAGCGGTGGAACAACGCCGCGACCGTGGTCCGCGACCACTGTGTGATCATCCAGATCGACGCGCTGTCCTCCGCGTCCGTGCTCGACGGCCTCGTCGGACGGACGAACCTGGACGCGATCGGCGGTCTCCCCGCCGCCTGGATCCCCGAGTCCACCTACTGGGTGACCGAGCTGAACACCGCCAAGCCCGAACTGGTCGGTTCGCCCGCCCAGTCGGTCGCGACGGCGCGTTCGGCCGATTACCCGCTCGTCGGGCTCGCCGGGAAGAACATCGACGAGGTCCAGATGCGTGCCTCACAGACGTTCCGGCAGTTCCTGCAGCAGCCCGCCCAGCAGGCCGACTTCGCCGCCGCGGGAATCAAGGCCACCTGAGCCTCGGACTTACGGGAAAGGCCCCTTCACCGCTCGGGAAGGGGCCTTTCCCGTATCTCAGGTCTCGTGAATGGTAGGGACAGTTAGAGCCAAGGGTGGCTTAGGTACCTGCGTGGATTCCGGCTCCGGTTGATGCCAGGCCCGGTCCGTGAAGGCCTCCTTGAGGGACTCTGGGTCCCTCAAGGAGGCCTTCACGGACTCGATCGTCACCACATTCGCCCCACAGGCACCACCAGCCACAGCGGCTGCGCGTGAAGGCCCCTTCCCTCGGCTCAGCCGAAGAAACTCGGCCTTCACACGTTGCCGAGGGCAAGGGCACCGGTACCGAGCCGGTCAAGCCTCACGAGCCGAACGTGTCCGGGTCGGGGCCGGTGCGGGTGCCGTCGTCGAATTCGGCGAGGGCCGCGAGGTCGTCTTCGGCCAGTTCGAAGTCGAAAATGGCGAAGTTCTCACGGATCCGGGACGGGGTCACGGATTTCGGGATGGCCACGGTGCCGAGCTGGAGGTGCCAGCGCAGCACCAGCTGCGCCGGGCTCTTGCCGTATTTGGCCGCGAGGGCGGTCAGCGTCGGGTCCGAGAGCAGCGAACCCTGCGCGAGCGGGCTCCACGCCTCGGTGACGATGCCGTGCTCGGCGTGGAATTCCCGCAGCGCCTTCTGCTGGAGCTTGGGGTGCAGCTCGACCTGGTTGACCGCGGGCACGATCCCGGTCTCGTCGAACAGCCGCCGCAGGTGCGGGACGTGGAAGTTCGACACCCCGATGGCCCGTGTCCGGCCGTCCTCGTACAGCTTTTCCAACGCCCGCCAGGTTTCGACGTACTTCCCGCGGGACGGCATCGGCCAGTGGATCAGGTACAGGTCGACGCGGTCCAGGCCGAGCTCCGCGAGACTCGCGTCGAACGCCCGGAGCGCCTCGTCGTAGCCGTGGCCCGGATTCGGCAGCTTCGTGGTGATGAACAGTTCGTCGCGCGGTACCCCGGCGGAGCGGATCGCTTCGCCGACACCGGCTTCGTTCCCGTACGACGCGGCGGTGTCGATGCTGCGGTACCCGGCCTCGATGGCGGTCCGGACGACCTTGGCCGTGTCGCCGGCGGGTACCTGCCAGACGCCGAAACCGAGTTGGGGGATGGCTACCTCGTTGTTCAGGACGACGGAAGGCACGGCCATGGAAGGGGAATCCTCACTGGGGTCTGCGGCAGGACTTCTCGCCCCGCATCATTCCACCCCGCGCGCGGCATACGCGCGCAAATACTCCGCCGTGTCCGCGTCGGCGGGGAAGAAGGATTCGATCACCAGCTCGGCGACCGTGATGTCCAACGGTGTCCCGAACGTGGAGACCGTGCTGAAGAAGGTGAGTTCGCTGCCCTCGTGCCGCAGCCGCAACGGGACGAAGATGTCGCCCGGTCCGGGGACCTCGACTTCGGGGACGGGATCCGCGCACGGATAGGTGAGCAGTTCCTCGAGCAGATCGGTGAGGACCGGATCAGCCGTCTGGGTCACCTGACGCCGCAGCCTGCCCAGCAGATGAGCGCGCCACTCCCCCAGGTTCAGCACGTGCGGCGCCATCCCCTCCGGATGCAGCGTCACGCGCAGGACGTTGACCGGTGGCGTCAGCAAGGCGGGCGAGACCAGGCCGGTCATGATCGAGATGCTCGAGTTGGCGTCGACCAGGTTCCACCAGCGGTCGGCGACGGCGGCCGGATACGGCTCGTGTCCGGTCATCAGCTGCCGGACCGCCTTGCGGACCGCCGCCATTTCCGGGGCGCCGAGACCGCTTTCGGCGTACGCGGGGGCGTAACCCGCGGCCAGTAACAGCTGATTGCGTTCCCGCAAGGGCACCTCCAGATGTTCGCCGAGCCGCAGCACCATGTCGCGGCTGGGCTTGGAGCGGCCGGTCTCCACGAAGCTCAGGTGCCGGGTGGAGATGTCCGCCGAGATGGCGAGATCCAGCTGGCTGATCCGGCGGCGGTCGCGCCATTCGCGGAGGAGTTCGCCGACGGGGCGGCCCGCGCGGCTCACGGTCACTGTGGTCGTCACGATCACGAACCTACGGCCACGCACGACGGGCCGCCATTACCTCCCGCGTAATCGACGGGCCCCACCCGCAGCCGACATTGTTGCGGCATCGGACAACCCCCGAGAAAACGAGGAGACACCATGTCGGACATCCAGCGCGTCGCCGAGCAGTACATCGCCGTGTGGAACGAGACCGACGCGGACAAGCGCCGCGCGCTCATCGCCGAAGTGTTCACCGAGGACACCACCTACACCGACCCGCTCGGCGCCGTCACCGGCCACGACGGTGTCGACGGCTTCATCACCGGCGCGCAGGCGCAGTTCGCGGGTCTGAGGTTCAGCCTGCCGTCCGCTCCCGACGCGCACCACGACATCGCACGGTTCCAGTGGTACCTCGCGCCGGAAGGCGCGGAAGAACCGCTGGCGATCGGCTTCGATGTCATCACCGTCGAGGACGGGCGGATCAAGCAGGTGCTGGGCTTTCTCGACAAGATGCCCGGTTAAGGCTCAGGCGAAGGCCTCCGGTGGCGGGCAGGAGCAGACGAGGTTGCGGTCGCCCGCGGCCCCGTCGATCCGCCGCACCGGAGGCCAGATCTTCGCGGCGGTGAAACCGGCGGGGAAAACCGCGATCTCCCTGCTGTACGGGCGATCCCACTCACCCGCGAGACAGCGTGCGGTGTGCGGGGCGTTGCGCAGCGGGCTTTCGGCCACCGGCCACTCCCCCGCGGCGACCTTCTCGATCTCGCCGCGGATCGCGATCATCGCGTCGCAGAACCGGTCGAGTTCGCCGAGGTCTTCGCTCTCGGTGGGCTCGACCATGAGCGTTCCCGCGACAGGGAACGACATCGTCGGCGCGTGGAGGCCGTAGTCGGCCAGCCGTTTGGCCACGTCGTCGACCGTGACGCCGGTCCGTTTGGTGATCGCGCGGAGATCGAGGATGCATTCGTGCGCCACGAGTCCCTCGTGCCCGGAGTACAGCACCGGATAGTGCCCGGCGAGACGTTTCGCGACGTAGTTGGCGTTCGCGACCGCGGTCAGGGTCGCCCGCCGCAGACCGTCGGCTCCCATCATCCGGACGTAGGCCCAGGAGATCGGCAGGATCGACGCGCTCCCCCACGGCGCGGCACTGATCGGGCCCACACCGGTGGCCGGGCCCGCCTCCGGTTGCAGCGGGTGGTTCGGCAGGTACGGCGCCAGATGCGCGCGGACGCCGATCGGCCCGATACCCGGCCCGCCGCCACCGTGCGGGATGCAGAAGGTCTTGTGCAGGTTGAGATGGGAGACGTCGGCGCCGAACTTCCCGTACTGCGCCACCCCGATCAGCGCGTTCAGGTTCGCGCCGTCGACGTACACCTGGCCGCCCGCGTCGTGCACCAGCGCGCAGACCTCGCGGACGGTGTCCTCGTAGACACCGTGCGTCGAGGGGTAGGTGATCATGATCGCGGCGAGGTCGTCCGCGTGCTCGTCCACAGTGGACCTGAGGTGGCCGAGGTCGATGTTGCCCTCGTCGTCGCATTTCACGACGACCACGCGCATTCCCGCCATGACCGCGCTGGCCGCGTTCGTCCCGTGCGCGCTGGACGGGATCAGGCAGACGTCACGTGCCGCGTTCCCGCGTTCGCGGTGGTAGGCGCGGATCGCCAGCAGCCCGGCGAACTCGCCCTGGCTTCCGGCGTTCGGCTGCAGGGAGACCGCGTCGTAGCCGGTGATGCCGGCGAGCCACTGCTCCAGATCCTTCACGACGGTGAGCAGCCCTGCCGCGTCCCCGGCGGGCGCGAACGGGTGCAGACCGGCGAACTCGGGCCAGGTGATCGGCTCCATTTCGGCCGTGGCGTTGAGTTTCATCGTGCAGGAGCCGAGCGGGATCATGCTCCTGTCGAGCGCGACGTCCTTGTCGGACAACGCCCTCAGGTACCGGAGCAGCGCCGTCTCCGAGCGGTGCGCGTGGAAGACCGGATGCGTCAGGTACGCGCTGGTGCGGCGCAGATCCGGCGGGAAGCCGTCGGCGGTGTCCGCGTCGAGCGAGTCCACATCGGACACCGCGACCCCGAACGCCTTCCACACCAGGGAAAGGTGCTCACGGGTCGTCGTCTCGTCGCAGGCGATGGCGACGTGGTCCGCGTCCGCGAGCCGTAGGTTGACCCCGAGTTCCCTGGCGGTGGCGACGATCCCGGTCGCGCGGCCGGGGACGGCGACCATGACGGTGTCGAAGAACTCGCAGTGCACGACGTCGACACCGCTTTCGGCGAGTCCCGCCGCGAGCACGGTGGCCATCCGGTGCGCGCGGTTCGCGATGGCACGCAAGCCTTCGGGGCCGTGGTACACCGCGTACATCGAGGCGATCACCGCCAGCAGCACCTGGGCGGTGCAGATGTTGCTCGTCGCCTTCTCGCGGCGGATGTGCTGCTCGCGGGTCTGCAACGCGAGCCGGTACGCGGGCGCGCCGTCGGCGTCCTTCGACACCCCGACCAGCCTGCCGGGCAGCTGCCGTTCGAGCCCTTGCCGGACGGCGAGGTACGCCGCGTGTGGCCCGCCGAAGCCCATCGGGACGCCGAACCGCTGCGTGGACCCGACCGCGACGTCGGCGCCGAGCTCACCGGGCGACCGCAGCAGCGTCAGTGCCAGCGGATCCGCGGCCATCACCACCGCCGCGCCCAGCGCCTTGGCCTCGGCGATGGTGTGGTCCCATTCGCGGACGACGCCCGACGCGCCCGGATAGGACAGCAGCACGCCGAAGAAGTCGCCGCCGAGCCCCAGCCCGGTGATGCCCTGGGACAGATCCGCGGTCACCAGCTCGATGCCGAGCGGTTCGGCGCGGGTGCGCAGGACCTCGATCGTCTGCGGAAGGGTGTCCTCGTCGACGACGAACCGGGCCGATTTCGCCTTGCCCGCCCGGCGGACCAGCGTCATCGCCTCCGCCGCGGCGGTCGCCTCGTCCAGCATCGACGCGTTGGCGATCGGCAGGCCGGTCAGATCGGCGACCATGGTCTGGAAGTTGAGCAGCGCTTCGAGGCGGCCCTGCGAGATCTCCGGCTGATACGGCGTATACGCGGTGTACCAGGCCGGGCTCTCCAGCACGTTCCGGCGGATCACCGGCGGGGTCACGGTGTCGTGGTAGCCGAGGCCGATCATCTGGACCATCGGCCGGTTGCGCGCGGCCAGCGCGCGGAGTTCGGCGAGCGCGCCGGTCTCGGTGGCGGGCGGCGGGAGCTCCAGCGGTGTCGCGGATTCCCGCAGTGACGCGGGAACGGCCCGCTCGGCGAGCTCGTCCAGCGAGGCGACTCCGACGACGTCGAGGATGCGCGCGAGCTCTTCGGTGCCGGGGCCGATGTGCCGGTCCGCGAAGGGGGTTCCGGATTCGAGAGCGGCCAGTGAAACAGGCTCCATCGGGGACCTCCCAAGACGCGGGGGTGGGGCCGGGACGGATTGTCCTGGCCCTCCCCACTCTGTCCGTACCCCCGTGGGGGCGCCTGAGAGTTTCGCCCGAGTGTTGAGCCGGGCTTGCACCGTCGGCGGGGCCGCCAGGCTGTGACCTGGCGAACCACTTTCCAGAGGCGTCTCTTCCGCGCGGTCCAGGGTGCCTGAGAGGTTCCGGGGAGGACTTGCTCCTTCGGCGCCGAGCTCAACGGTTATCGGCTCGGTCTCTCCCGCGCGGATTCGTCGACCGCGGAAGTGAGCCTACCCTGCCGCCCCCGCGGCTTCATGATCAGCCGGTGCGACGTGCGTTACGGCGCTGCGTGAGCTCGTCCGGCGTGACCGTTTCGATCACGCCGCCGTCGGCCCGCTCGGCCTGGAACTCGTGGATGGTGCCGCTGATCTCCTGCATCGCACCGCTGACGGCGATGCCGAAAACGCCCTGGCCACCTTGCAGTAAATCGACGATCTCTTCGGGCGAGGTGCACTCGTAGACGGTGGTGCCGTCGGAGAACAGGGTGACCCTGGCGAGGTCGCGGACACCGCGCAGGCGCAAGTGGTCGACGGCGACGCGGATGTTCTGGAGCGAGACGCCGGTGTCCAGCAGCCGCTTGACGACCTTCAGGACGAGGATGTCCTTGAACGAGTAGAGCCGCTGCGAACCGGAACCGTGCGCGGTGCGGATGCTCGGCGCGACCAGCTTCGTCCTGGCCCAGTAGTCGAGCTGCCGGTAGGTGATCCCGGCGATCTGGCAGGCTGCGGGACCGCGGTAACCGACGAGTTCGTCCGGGAGGGAAGAGTCGGGGAACAGCTCGCCCTGCTCGCCGTCAGCGACCGGAACGAGCGGCTCTTGAGGGCTACCAGCCTCGACCACGCCATGCCTCCCCTCGCCCGACCTGGCGGCCGGCGAACAAAGCCGCGCGGACCCACGTGAGCCCGCACCGGAGTTCATCGTCAAGACGAATGCCCCAGACATCCGAATCACACCTTGGCGATTCACCCTCATTGACGGTAAGCGCGTCCGGCAAACCGGTCAACGCGACGCGCGGTCGGCCTCAAGCTCTTCTTGAGGCTTGTCGAGCACCGTCCCCCGTTCGGCCGCACGCTTGCCACTTTTACTCAGCCGTGTTAATTTTTACTCATGCAAGTAACTCCCTCCACCCAAAGTGCCATGCAAGAGGTTCAGGCGGAGCTGGGGCTGTCGGTCACCGAGGCGGCCCGGCGGGCCCAGATCATCGGGGCCACGATCGCGACGATCTCCGACCTCGGCTACCACAAGACGTCGTTCGCGAAGATCAAGGAGCGCGCCGGGCTCTCCAGCACCCGGATCATCTCGTACCACTTCACCAACAAGGCAGGCCTGATGCAGGCCGTGGTCACCACCGCGACCGGGATGAAGGACAAGTTCCTCGAAGAGCGGATCCAGGGCACGACCGACCGGGCCGGGCTGCTGCGCGGTTACATCGAGTCGGAGATCGCGTTCCTCGGCTCGTACCCGGAACTGGTGCGGGTCATGGTCGAGATGGCTTCGAGCGGCTCGGACGCCGAAGGCTGGTTCATGTCGGCGCCGATCGTCGAGGAGTTCCGGACCGGCCGGCTCGAACGCCAGCTGCGGCAGGGCCAGCGGGAAGGCGCTTTCGGCGAGTTCGCGCCGGACGTGATGGCGCTGTCGATCGCGCAGGCCATCGACGGTGTCGCGGCGAAGTTCGCGGCCGACCGGAAGCTGGACCTGGAGCGGTACGGGCGGGAGCTGGCGGACCTGTTCGTCAAAGCGACCGCCGCTTGACCGCCGCGAACCGCATTCAGAGGACTAAACGCACGCACGACGAAGGGGCGGCGCCAGTGGCGCCGCCCCTTCGTACGAGATCCAGGATGTGCTCAGGTGTCCGCGCCGCGGAAGTCCTCCGGCGAGACCGAGTCGAGGAACTCGCGGAACTTCTCGACCTCGTCCTCCTGCTCGTCGGGGATGATGAGACCCGCTTCCTCCAGCACCGCGTCGACGGCGTGGATCGGGACCCCCACCCGCAGCGCCAGCGCCACCGAATCACTCGGCCGCGCCGAAACCCGGATGTCCCCGTCGAAGACCAGTTCCGCGAAGAACGTGCCTTCCTTCAAGTCGGTGATGACGACCTGCTCCAGTTCACGGCCCAGCGCCCCGATGACCTCCTTGAGCAGGTCATGGGTGAGCGGACGGGCCGGGCGGACTCCCTGCTGCTCCAAGGCGATGGCGGTGGCCTCGACCGAGCCGATCCAGATCGGCAGGTAACGCTCGCCTTCGGTTTCCCGTAGCAACAAGATCGGCTGATTCGCGGGTAGCTCCACCCGCACGCCGACGACGCGCATCTCGCTCATCGGGCTTCGCCTCCCTCTCGTGCGCACGGGCTGCAACGCTTGTCTCGACGACCAAGCGACGGCAATCCCGACGCTACCCGTCTTCCGAGCGCTGTGCTCGCTGTCTCCGACATTCTCGGTTCGCCCGTGGCAAACCCAACTCTCACGGTACGGCATAGGGTGCCGAACATTCAGTCATTGACAAGTGGCCTCACAACGGCTCCCGGCCCCCCTGGAGCGGTTCAACCGCCTGTGACTGCCCGTATTCCGGCCTTCACCAAGAGCGTGTGCAACGCCACGGTCAACGCGGCGAGCTCCCGGACGACCTCGTCGCCCCTCGCCTGGGCGTCCTCGTCACGATGCCGATACACCGGGGTCACGATCTGCTCCAGCAGGCCGACCTCGCGGTCGGCCGCGGCCCGGAAGGCACGCAGATGTCTCGGCTCTATACCGAATTCGGTCATCGCTTTCACGGTCTTCGCCACGAGGACCGCGTCGGGATCGAAGAAGCCCGCCGCGCCTGGGCGGACGAGACCGTATTGTCGCAGCTCAGCCAGGGTGGCGGCGTCGATGCCCGCCTGGCGGAGCAGATCTTCCTCGGTCAGCCTGATCTCTCGATCGGTCTCGAAATCCCCGGGGGACGGCAGTCCGCCGTTCTCCCCCGGGGCGTCGAGTGAAACGAGTTTCCGCGGCAGCCGCGGCATCGCCGCGGTGTGCTCGGCGGACGCGGCGCCCTGATCCGCCGCGTCGAGCTGTTCCTTGATGACCTTCAGCGGGAGGTAGTGATCCCGTTGGGCGGACAGGACGAATCGCAGGCGCTCCACGTCCGCCGGAGCGAACTGCCGGTACCCCGACGGGGTCCGGCCCGGCTGGACCAGACCCTCCGCCTCGAGGAACCGGATCTTGGAGATGGTGACATCGGGGAAGTCGCCGCGCAGCTGTGCCAGCACGGCCCCGATGCTCAACCCATCGCGCTGCGACGCATCCCGATCAGGCCGCCCGGCCGCCGTCACCGTGCCCCCTGGCCCCCGTGACCCGGGCCGGTCAGGAAGACCAGGCGGAACTTGCCGATCTGGACCTCGTCGCCACCGGCGAGGACGGCCTGGTCGACCGGCTCGCGGTTGACGTAGGTGCCGTTGAGGCTGCCGACGTCGATGACGACGAACTCGCCACCCTCACGGCGGAACTCGGCGTGCCGCCGGGAGACCGTGACGTCGTCGAGGAAGATGTCGCTGTCCGGGTGCCGTCCCGCACTGGTGGTGTCGCGGTCCAGCAGGAAGCGCGAACCCGCGTTCGGGCCCCGCTTGACGACCAGGAGCGCGGAACCCGCGGGCAGCGCGTCCACACCCTGGACAGGGGCCTCGGCAGCCGGAGGAGCCTCAGTGCCTTCGACGTCGGCCAGGAAGTCGGCCCGGAAGACAGAAGTCCGCTCCGGAGACTGCTCCGGGGGAACGCCGGGCCCGTCGTTCGTGCTCACCTGAGCTCTCCTAACGCATGTGTGTTGCCACTACTCAAGAACGTGTGGAGGTCAAACGTACCGTGCCTGATCGAATCTCCGGCCCGCGGCTCCCCCTACTCTTCCCGAAGGGCCGCGGCCTGCGGCTATTCCTTGATCAGCGCCTGGTACGCCTCGGCCTCCAGCAGGGATTCCACCGAGCTCGCGTCGTCGAGACGGAGCTCGATCAGCCAGCCCTCGCCGTAGGGGTCGCTGTTGATCAGCTCGGGCGACTCGGTCACCGCGTCGTTGACCGCGACCACCTCGCCGTCGAGCGGGGCGAACAGCTCGGAAACGCTCTTGGTCGACTCGACCTCGCCGAACGTGTCCCCCGAGCCGAGCTGCTTGCCGACCTCGGGGAGTTCGACGAACACCACGTCACCGAGCTGGTCCTGGGCGTACTCCGTGATGCCCACGCGCACGAGCCCGCCGTCGCGCACGGAGACCCACTCGTGCTCCTCGGTGTACCGCAGTTCTTCTGGAGTGGACAACGCCGCTCCCCTTTCTCAAGCCCTCACTCGAAACCGACGCGCGCAGTTTCGCATCCCGCCGGGTCACGCGCCCGCCGCCTCCCGCAACTCGCCGGGTTCGGCCGTTCGCAGTGCCCGCACGGTCTGGATGACGTACAAGACGCCCGAATAGACGTACAGGACCGCGCCCCACGCCGTGAAGGCGTATCCGATCGGCCGGGCGAACGCGGCGATGTCGGATCCGCCCTGGGTGAGCAGCAGGAACGGGAAGGCGTACATCAAGACGAAAGTGGCGCCCTTGCCGATGTAGGTGACCTCCGGCGGGGCGAAGCCGCGGTGCCGGAGCAGCAGCACGCAGACGCCCAGCACGGCCTCGCGGACGACCAGCGGGACCACCAGCCACCAGGGGACGATGTCGCGGATCAGGAACGCGATGAGGGTCGCGAGGATGTAGAGCCGGTCTGCGGCGGGGTCGAGCAGCTGGCCGAGCCGGGACATCTGGTTGAGCCAGCGGGCGAGTTTGCCGTCGAGCCAGTCGGTGAGCGCGCTGAACACGAGCAACGCGAGCGCCCAGCCGTCCTCCTTCGGGCCGAGGAGCAGCCAAAGGAAGACCGGCACCCCGGCGAGCCGGAGGATCGAAAGCATGTTGGGAACGTTCAGGGCCTGCCGCAAGAGGGAAGGCTCTTCGCTGGTCACGCTCGGTTCGGGGGGCGTACTCACCCGCTCAGCCTAGGCTGCGTCTCTCAAAGCGTGCTTTCGGATCTCCGCAGCCGGGCCGCGGCATCAGCTGGTCACTCACCCAGCCGTATCAGCGGCCCGCCTCCGCACATCCGAGGCCTCCGGCCGAAAAGAAACCCGAGTATGTGTCCAGCCGCGGCGTTGCAGGTCCGCGCTGGTCAGCGCCACGGGCCTGCCCCGGTGATCGGTGCCGACCCACCGGTTGTGGCCGGCGGAGCTTTCGAGAACGTACGGGCGGCCGCCACACCAGACGACGGTGCACGGTGCCGTCGGTGGCAGCTCCGTGCTCGCCGGTGCGGTGGCCTGGGGTGACGCGGGGTCGGTCTGTTCGTCGGTCTTCATCACTCTCACGGTTTCGTGACGGGGACTGGGACACGCCGGAGCGCTACCTGTGTTTTCGGCAGAACGGGGCCGCGCGTTAACGGATCCGGCGTGGATTCGTCCGATCGGTTCGCAACGACAGCGGGGTGTTGTCGCGCTGTGAACGGCATGTTAATCGTCCACAATGGACAGTGATTGAGCGGTCCGCGCGTACCGCGGCACCCGAGGTCGCGATAGCCTCCCGCGAATCGAACGTGGCTCAATGCCACGGCTTCGGGCCCGGCCGGGTCAGAATGGGCCGGCCACGACCGGCCGACGAAAGGATCGCCTTGCCCGTCTCGACGACCACGGGAACGTGGCGGCGCCTGTTCGCGGCCTGCGCCGTCGCCGGAACGCTCGCCGCCTGTTCGGGCGACGATCCGCCACCGCCTGTCACCTCGATGTCGGTCTCGCCGCCCTCGCTCCCCGCGAGTGTGTCCAGCGTGCCGGTCCCGCCGATCCCGTCGCAGACCGCGCCGAGTCCCTCCGCTGCCCCGAATCCCGCCACCAGACCGAAACCCGCTGAACCGGTACAGGGTTCGTGCGGCACCGTCACCGCGGCCAGCGGGCTGACCCTGCAGGTGCTCAACGGGCCCGGGGTCTCCTGCGCGGACGCGACCGGGATCGTCGGCTCGTTCCACAAGAGGATCGCCGGACGCCAGTCCGCGGGCTCGGACGAACCCGTCAGCGAGACCGTGGACGGCTGGCTGTGCGTCTCCGGTGCTCCCGCCGCGCAAGGCGGCACCAGTTGCGGCAAGGGCGATCAGAACGTGTTCGCCGCCGTCGTCCCCGTCGAATGAACCATCCCCGAGAAGAAGGGCCCATGAAGAGCCTCGCCGTACTTCCCGCCGCGTTCGCCGTCGTCCTGCTGAGCGGTTGCGGAGCCGATCCGGCTCCCGCCGCCGCGCCGGCGCCGTCCTCCCCCGCCGCCACCTCGGCGCCCGCCGGGACGCCCTGTGGCGAGGTCGCCGGGCTCCAAGGCGCGAAGAACAAGGTGGTCGCACACGGGAAGACCGACTGCGCCGAAGCGATTCAGGTGCTCACGGACTACTTCACCAAGCTGACCCCCGCCGAAGCCGCGTCGCCGCAGGGGCCCGGTCCCGTGGTGATCGGTGCCTGGACGTGCGGGAGCGGACCGAACGATCCGGTGACGAGTTGCTCGACCGAGGACGAGCGCCAGATCGAAGCGACCCGCTCCTGAGCCTCAGTCGCCCCAGATGATCGGGGTCTTGCGGTAGACGTCCTTCGGCGTGTCCGATGCGGCGAAGGACGCCTACACCCTTGGTCTGCGGTGCGAGCCCGTTCGTCCCGGGGGCGGGCGGGTGGAGCGGTAGCGAGAAGGGGTTTTCGCTACGGCGGGACTGTTGCTGAGACCCATGGTCGAGATGCGTCGCGAAAGCCACTTTCGCGACGCCTGGGGTCGCGAAAGTGGCTTTCGCGGCACGGTCGCCCCACGGCCGCGAGTGAAACCCCGCGACCCGACACCTTTGCGTTACCTCCCAACAGAACGCTCTTATCACTCACGACCGGACCAACCCGCGCGACGCCGCTTGCCGACGTCCAACCGGTACAGGACGACGCCCACGATCACCATGCCGGCGAGAAAAAGACCCAGCGCACCGCCTGCCGAGACCTTCCAGATCAACGGCGATCGCGTCCGGTAGGCGAATCCGTCACCGACGAAGACCCTGTCCCCCACCGAAATCTCCTCACCCAGGATCCGGCCGCCTCCGGAAGATCAGCAGAAAAGGGAGAACGGTCGAAAGCACCGAGGAAAGAACTCCGGGCTTCCGCGCGTTTTCCGGCACTGGCGCCCTCTCGTCGATCATTGGAGCTTCAGCAGGACTTCCCGTTCGAGCTTGCCGACGAGAAGGTACTCGGGCCGGTATCCGGGCGGGACCACGAAACAGACGAGACCCGTGGTGCCGTCGAAAGCGCCGGGAGCGCCCGCGCAGTCCTTGACCCGTTCCGGCGCACCGTGTTCGTCGGCCGACAACTCCAGCGGCGTGTCGCCGAGGCGGGACGCCTCGATCCGCAGAGTGAGAACGTGGAATCCGCTCAACCACGCCTCGGCTCCCTCGGGCGGTCCGGGCCTGCTGTCGAGCACACGCACGGCCGCCTCTCCGGAGACGGCGGTCTGTCCACGGGCGAACACCGGCGGCGGTCCCCATAGGTCGCGCCGGAGTTCCCAGAAATTCGGGACCGGGTCGGCCGCCTCGCCGTAGGCCGTCCCGCCGAACCCGACCGGCGTCAGCACGACGAACGCGGCGAAGGCCAGCCCGGCGAGGAACGGCGGCACCTTCCGCGCGATCCCCGGTCTCGCCACTTTGACCAGCACGACGGCCGCGAGCACCAGGAGTGCCCAGCCGAGGGACATCGCCGTGATCTTCTCCCACGGATGGTGGGCTTCCACGACGTCGGCGGCCCCTCGCACGGACAGTACCCGGTCCGTCACCGACGAAAGCCGGGCGACCACCGGATCAGCGAGGCCGAACGTGTCCCGTGTCGGCAGTTCGATCGTGCGGCCGTCTTCGGCGATCGCCAGGACGTCGTAGCCGGTACGCGGGCCGTGCTGTCCTTCGCTGGTCGTGGAGTTCCACTCGGAGATCACCGCGCGCACGTTGTAGGTGCCGGCCAGCCCTTCGACGGTCCACCGCCCGGCGAAGGCCGCGACGGTTCCCCAGACGATCCCGCTCACGAACGCGGTGATCATCGTGTTCGCGCGCTGCCTGTCTTTCCGATCCGGTTCGCGGACGACCACCAACACCCCCTTTTCGGCTCTCCCAGCTTATTGGCCGAAGTCGCCGCACGGCACGGGATTTGTACCTACCCCCTTGCGAACCGAAGTAAGAGTCGTCTAGACTCAAACTATGCTCACCAGGGAAGACGCCGTAGCGATGATCGAGAACACGGTCGACGCGGCCGCTCTGTTCGCCCGCCATCGCTACCGCGAACTGGCGGCCGTGCTCCACCCCGACCGCAACCCCGGAGACGACCGCACCCACCGGGCCGCCGCCACCCTCAACCACCTCCACGACGAGTGGAAACGCGCCCGGCGCCAGACGGTCACCACCGCGACCTCGGCGTACACCCTCACCGAGCCGCACGCGGTGGGCAGTGTCGCGACGACCTACCGGACCACCGGCCCTCATCTGGTCAAACTCGTCCGCGACCCGGCGCTCAACCCGCTGATCCACGCCGAGTGGGCGGCGTTGCGCACGCTCGACGGCTTCACCGAACGGCACCGATGGCTGCGCCCCTACTACCCGCGACTGCTCGACACCTCGGGTCCGGTGGCGCGCGGTGACCGCGCCTTCAGCGTCCTGGATCCGCTCGTCGACGGCTTCGTCACCCTCGCCGACATCGGGAAAGCCTTCCCCGGCGGGCTCGACGGCCGCGACTACGCCTGGATGCACCGGCGCCTGCTGCGCGCCGTGGCGGGCGCGCACCGCGCGGGTGTCGTCCACGGCCACCTCACCGCGGACAACGTGCTCGTCCATCCGGGACAGCACGGGATCGTCCTCGCCGGCTGGTCCTTCGCCGTCGAAGACGGTGTGCTCCCGCTGGCGACGGACAAGTCCGTCCGGTACCCACCGGAAGTCCACAAAGGACTTCCGGTGACCGCGGCGACGGACGTCCACATGCTCCACCACATGATGCTGGAACTACTGGCACCGAACGAGACCCGCCAACGCGAATTCGCGACGTGGTGCACCCAGGACGTCCCGGCGCAACGACCCGAAGCCGCCGATCTGCTCGACGAGTACGACGAACTGCTCGACGACCTGTACGGCCCCCGCACCTTCCGACCCTTCACCATCCCCGAGACAGGAGCCTGACCATGGGACACGGACACTGGGACGACAACGCCTACGCCGCCGCGAGGACCTTCCGCGCGGCCAAGGGCGAGGACGATTTCGGCTACACCGCCGATCTCCGCTCCAAACCCGCGAAAGAGTGGAAGGTCGCGCCCGCGCTCGACCCGCTGAACGCCGTCCGGGAATGCCGGGATTCGGCCGACCACACCGATTCGACGCCGATCGCGGTGCTGTTCGACGTCACCGGCTCGATGCGCCGGGTGCCGCGGATCATGCAGGGCAAGCTCGGCAAACTGCACGGTCTGCTCAAGCGCCGGGGTTACCTGGCCGACCCGCAGGTGCTGTTCGGTGCGATCGGCGACGCCGACAGCGACCGGGTCCCGTTGCAGATCGGGCAGTTCGAATCGGACAACCGGATGGACGAGCAGCTGCGCACGATCTTCCTCGAAGGCGGTGGCGGCGGGCAGAAGAGCGAATCCTACGAACTGGCCGCCTACTTCATGGCCAGGCACGTCATCACCGACGCTTGGCAGAACCGCGGCCGCAAGGGCTATCTGTTCATCATCGGCGACGAGCTGAACAAGCCCGCGCTGGAGGCCCGCCACATCCGTCACGTGATCGGGGACGACGTGCGGGAGGACATCGACCCGGCGTCGGTGTACCGGGAGCTGGCCCGTAAGTGGAACGTCTACTTCGTGCTGCCGAACCAGTCGTCGTACTACAACGACCCGCAGATCGGCGAGCACTGGAGCGGTCTGCTCGGCCAGAACTTCCTCAAGCTCGACGACCCCGGCGCGGTATGCGAACTGATCGCGGCCACCATCGGGCTGGAGGAACGGGTCGTCGACGTCGACCGGGCGCTCGCCGACCTCGCGGACGTCGGCTCGGTCGCCGAAAGCAAGGCGGTCGGCAAGGCGCTGGCGAAACTGGGCACCAAATCGGTCGTCACCTCGGCGGTGCCCGACGCCGACGGCCCGAGCGACGTGGTGCTGCGATGAGTCTGCTGGACGGCCACGTGGTGGTGGTCGGGCTCGGCTTCGGCGACGAAGGCAAGGGCGCCGTGGTCGACGCCCTGTGCGCCGCCCGGCCCACCACCGCCGTCGTCCGCTTCAACGGGGGCGCGCAGGCCGCGCACAACGTCGTCGCGGACGGGCGGCACCACACCTTCAGCCAGTTCGGGGCGGGCACGTTCGCCGGCGTGCCCACCCATCTGTCGCGGTTCGTGCTGGTCGAGCCGTTCGCGCTGGCCGCCGAAGCACGGCGGCTCGAAGCGGCGGGCGTCCGGAATCCGCTTTCGCTGCTGAGCGTGGACGGGAGTGCCTTGCTCACGACCCCGTTCCACGTCCACGCCAACCGGGCCAGGGAGGAGGCCCGGGGCGCGAACCGGCACGGCTCGTGCGGGAAGGGGATCGGCGAGACCGTCTGGTACTCGCTGCTCGCGGGGGCCGCGCCGGGCGAGGTGGTGGAGAACCAGGAGGTGATCGGGACGCCGGGGGAAGCGCCCACGGTCGCCGACTGCGCCAGCCCATCGGTGTTGCGGCGCAAACTGGACGCGCTCGCGCGGTTCTACGCACCGCTCGCCACGCCACCGCACACCGTGGACGAACTGGTGGCGCTGTACCGCGATTTCGCGGACGCGGTGCGGATCACCGACGGCGGCGAGACAGGGCGGCTCGCGGACTCCGGACGGCTGGTTTTCGAGGGAGCGCAGGGGGTTCTCCTCGACCAGCACCACGGTTTCCACCCGCATACGACCTGGTCGACCACCACCCCGCACAACGCCCGCGCCTTGCTGGCCGGGCGCCCGCACGCGGTACTGGGTGTCACGCGTACCTATCTCACCCGGCACGGCGCGGGGCCGCTGCCGACCGAATCCGCCGCCGTGCTCGCCCGTTTTCCGGAGGCGCACAACGAAACCGGCGACTTCCAGGGCGCGTGGCGGGCGGGCCATCTCGACGCGGCCCTGCTCGATTACGCGATCGCGGCCTGCGACGGCGTGGACGCGCTCGCGGTGACCCACCTCGACGCGACCGGGCTGAAGGTCGTCCCCGAGGACGGCTCCCCCGCCGTCGACCTGGCGGATCCGCTGGCGTGGTTCAGCGAGCGACTGCCGGTGGCCGTCGCCGGGTACGCCCCGGACAGGGCCGGTTACCGGGTCACCGAGGCAAGGTCGACAATCAACGCGTGATCGAGTCGACGCCGGTGTCCGTTGACGTGCTCGTGGTGCGGTTCGCGCCCGGCACCAGGAAAGTGCTGCTGGGAATCGCGCCGCGAGCCGCCGAGCCGTTCGCGGGGGAACTCGCGCTGCCCGGGGTGCTGCTCGGGCTCGGGGAACGGCTGAGGGAAGCGGCGCACCGGGCGGTGGTCGGCAAACTCGGCCTGCCGTCCGACGCGCTCTCGGCGACGGGACAGCTCGCCACCTTCGACGAGCCGAACCGTGACCCCCGCGGTCCCACGCTTTCCATCGCCTTGTGGGCCACGGTGGATCCCGCGCTCGACGAGCCGGGGAACGTGGTGTGGGCTCCGCTGGACGAAGTCCCGCCGCTGGCGTTCGACCACGACCGGATCGTGGCGGACTGCCGCCCCATGCTGGCCGAACGGCTGTGGCGGGACGTCGCGTTCACCGCCGGGCTGCTTGGCCCGATCTTCACGACGGCCCAGGCGCTGGACGCGACCGAAGCGCTGACCGGGGACCGCCCCTATCCGGCCAATCTCGGCCGGACCATGGAGCGGGTCCCCGGGCTGCGGCGCACCACCGAACACGCGGCCGCCCTCCCCAAGGGAGGACGGCCGCCGTCGTTGTGGCGCTGGGAGTGACGAGGTCAGATCCCGCAGGAGGACGCCGACCAGAACCGGGTGGACCGGTGCGCCACGTGCGTGTGATCGTTGTGCCCGGGGTAGCCCGGGCCGAGGATCTCACTGAACCCGTGGTTGCGGGCCTGCTTCGCCAGCCCGCAGAAACCCTGCGAACCCGCCCCGAGGTCGACCGCGTCGCCGTAGAGGTGACGGCTGTTGGTCGCCCCGCCGACGGCGTTGTTGCAGGCGACGCTGCGGAAGCCGCCGTTGACGTCGATCGGCCGGTCGCCCATGGCGTGCCGCATCGCCTGCAGCTTCCACATCGAGACCAGCGCGTTGGCCTTCGCCGTCGCCGCTGAGACGTTGCCGCCCGACCAGTCGGAGTTGCACCGGTTCAGTTCGGCGTAGGTGAAGTTGACCGGCGTGCAGTCGTCGTCCTGCAACGCGTAGAGCTTGGTGAACGTGGCCGATCCGGCGATGCCGTCCGCGCCCAGCCCGTACGCCTGCTGGAAACGGGTGACCGCGGCCTTGGTGCCCGCGCCGAACTGGCCGTCGATGGCGAGCACGCCACCGTAACCGGGATATCCGGCGACCCGGATCTGCAGTTGCCGGACGTCCTCACCGGACGCGCCCTCGGACAACGTGCGTCCCCAGGAATAACAGGCGTCGGCGACGGACACTTCGCCCGCCGCCACCGGACCTGGATCGGCGGCCGCCGGGGTGGCGACCGCGGTACCGAGCCCGGCCACGAGGGCGAGCATCGGCAGGAGGAAACGAATGCGCATGACAGGAACACCTTTCAAGACAGGGAAGGTGAGACCCGTGACCCCCACGGGTTGTCAACGATTCACTGCACCGGATGCTAACGCGGTTCCGGTTACCGCACTGTGGGTCGTTCGACCCACACGCCTGCCGAAGTCCGTGAAGGCCTCCTTGAGGGACTCTGGGTCCCTCAAGGAGGCCTTCACGGACAGGGAACGCACTTCAAGGCAGCGGGCGGTCAGCCCTTCAGCTGCGGGAAGTCCTCTTCGCGGAACTCGCCCGCCGGCCGTTCGGCGGCGTCGTTCTCGCGTCCCCGGAGTTCGACGCGGCGAATCTTGCCGGAGATCGTCTTCGGCAGCTCGGCGAACTCCAGCCGCCGGATGCGCTTGTACGGAGCCAAATGTTCCCGGCAGAAGGCCAGGATGGACAGCGCGGTGCCGGCCGTGGGCTGGTGTCCGTTGGTGAGGACGACGTACGCCTTCGGCACCGCGAGCCGGATCGGGTCGGGCGCGGGGACGACGGCCGCTTCGGCGACTGCTTCGTGTTCCAGCAGGACACTTTCCAGTTCGAACGGGGAGATCCGGTAGTCCGAAGCCTTGAAGACGTCGTCTGTCCGGCCCACGTAGGTGATGTAGCCGCGTTCGTCGATCGAGCCGACGTCCCCGGTGTGGTAGAAGCCGTTCGCGAACGCCGCGGCGGACCGTTCCTCATCTTCCGCGTAGCCGGCCATCAACCCGACCGGTCGCTTCTCGAGGTCGAGACAGATCTCGCCCTCCTGCGCCCGTTCGCCGGTGACGGGGTCCACGAGCGCCACGGTGAATCCCGGCAGCGGACGGCCCATCGAGCCCGGCACGACCTCCTGCCCCGGGGTGTTGGCGATCTGGACACTGCTCTCCGTCTGCCCGAAACCGTCGCGAATCGTGACGCCCCAAGCCTTCTCGACCTGGTCGATCACTTCGGGGTTCAGCGGTTCGCCCGCGCCGACCACCTTGCGCGGCGGCGTCTTCAGCACGGACAAGTCAGCTTGGATGAGCATCCGCCACACCGTCGGCGGGGCGCAGAAGCTGGTGATACCGCACCGGTCCATCTGCGCCATCAAGGAGACCGCGTCGAACCGCGCGTAGTTGTAGAGGAACACCGTCGCCTCGGCGTTCCACGGCGCGAAAACGTTGCTCCACGCGTGTTTCGCCCAGCCAGGCGAAGAGATGTTGAGGTGGACGTCGCCCGGTTCGAGCCCGATCCAGTACATTGTGGACAGATGGCCGACCGGATACGAGACCTGCGTGTGCTGCACCAGTTTCGGCTTCGCGGTGGTCCCCGACGTGAAGTACAGCAGGAGCGGGTCTTCCGCCGCCGTCGGGCCGTCGGGCGTGAAAGTGTCCGCTTCCTCGTAGGCATCCACAAAGGACTGCCAGCCCTCGACCGGTTCACCTACGGCGATGCGCGTGTAGTCGCCCTCGACGTTCTCGAACTTGTGCGCGTCGACGGACCGGATCACCACATGTTTCGCGGCGCCCCGCTCGACCCGGTCGGTGAGATCCGCCGGGCCGAGCAGGGTCGAAGCCGGGATGATGACCGCGCCCAGTTTGATCGCGGCGAGGATCGTCTGCCACAGCTCGCCCTGGTTGCCGAGCATCAGGATCAGCCGGTCGCCCCTGGCCACGCCGAGCGAACGCAGCCAGTTCGCGACCTGGTCGGACCGCCGCGCCATTTCCGGATAGGTCCAGCGGTTCTCGATGCCGTCCTCTTCGACGATCCACAACGCGTAGCGGTCCTGGTTGGCCGGGTCGGCCGCGACGACGTCGAACCAGTCCAGCGCCCAGTTGAACTCGGCGGGCTGGGGCCAGGTGAAGTCCCGATAGGCGGTTTCGTAGTCCTCGCGATGGGCCTGCAGATAGTCCCGTGCCTCGCGGAACGTGCGGTATGCCTCCGAAGCGCTCACGATCGTCCTCCTGGTCCTGATTGGCCGCCGGTTCTTTCTACTCTCCCTTGAACTCGGGCGCGCGGCGCTCGAGGAAGGCCTGGACGGCCTCGCCGAGGTCCTTGCTGGGCAGGAACGCCGCGTTCCAGGCCGAGACGTAGCGCAGGCCGTCCGCGACCTGGCGTTCGGTGTTGGCCGACAGGACGTTCTTGGTGCCCTGCACGACCAGCGGCGGGTTCGCGGCGATCTCGGCCGCCAGCTTGCGGGCTTCCGCCAGCAGGGTGTCCTGATCGGCGTAGACGTCGTTGACCAGGCCGATCTTCTCCGCACGGGCGGCGTCGACGTCCTTGCCGGTCAGGGCCAGTTCGCGCAGGTGCCCCTCGCCGATGATCGGCGCGAGCCGCTGCAGGCTGCCGAGGTCGGCCACGATCGCGACCTTGACCTCGCGCACGCTGAACTTCGCGTCGGCGCTCGCCAGGCGGATGTCCGCGGCCGCGATCACGTCGACACCGCCGCCGATGCACCAGCCGGAAATGGCCGCGATGACCGGTTTGCGGCATTCCGCGATCGAGGACACGCTGGCCTGGAGGGTCTTGACCTCGTCGAGGAACTTCGTGCGCGGACCGGCCAGCGCGTCGCCGCCGAGCATTTCGCCCCAGCTGGGCATCATGGCGGGCAGGTCGAGCCCATAGGAGAAGTGCTTGCCGCTTCCGGTCAGGACGACCGCCCTGACCTGCGGGTCCGCGTCGAGCGCACGGAAGACGATCGGCAGCTCTCGCCAGAAATCGGGGCCCATCGCGTTGCCCTTGGACGGACCGAGCAGCGTCACTTCGGCGACGTGCCCGTCGATGTCCACCTTGAGCGAAACGAGATCGGGAAGACTGTCAGCTGTAGCGGTCATGAGGTCATCTTGACTCATGTGATTGACAAGCTGCCAACGGCCACTGTGCCACGGTGGCCACGAGATGCTTTCCTAATACCGACGAGTACTACCGGTGAGTACCCGACGATCGACGAAGGACGGTGGGACATGAGCCCGGCCAGCAGCGCCACCGCGGTCGCCGACCTGCCCGCTCCGAGCACCGCGCGCGGGCGCGAACGATCCTCCCGCCCGATCGAGCTGTCGGGATCCTTCACCCATGAGGGTCACCGGCTCGCCTACACCGAGTTCGGCTCCGGCGACCGGGTGGTCGTACTCACCCACGGCATCATGCTGACGAGGCGGATGCACGCCCCGCTCGCCCGCAGGCTGGCCAGGGCCGGTTTCCGCGCGGTGACCCTCGACTTGCTCGGTCACGGCGACTCGGACCGGCCCACCGACTCGTGGCTGTACTCGATGCCCGCGTTCGCGGAGCAGACCGTCGCGCTGCTCGACCATCTGGAGATCGACGCCGCCGTCATCGGCGGGACGTCGCTGGGCGCCAACGTCGCGCTCGAAGTGGGCGTCGCCGCGCCGGACCGCGCGCTCGGGCTGGTCGTCGAGATGCCCGTGCTGGACAACGCGATCGTCGCGGGGCTGATCACGTTCGCACCGCTGCTCATGGCCGCCCGGTTCCTGCCGGTGACCGTGCAGGGGGTGGCGCTGGCGGCGAAACTCGTGCCGCACGGCAACCAGTGGGTCGACGTCGTCACCGACACGCTGTCCCAGGAGCCCGCGCCGATGGCCGCGCTCCTGCATGGCGTGCTCTTCGGCCGGATCGCGCCGCCCAAGTCGATCCGGCGGAAGATCGAGACCCCGGCGCTGGTCATCGGGCACGAGCGCGACCCGATTCATCCCTTCGGCGACGCCGACACGCTGGCCGCGGACATGCCCGCGGCCGAGTTCGTCCAGGCCCGCAGCCCGGTCGAGTTGCGTTTCGACCCGACCCGCCTGACCGAGGCCATCGTGGACTTCTCCGCGCGCTGCCATGACCGCTGAGCCGGCGCCGACCCGGGACGCGGCCGCCGAAGAACTGCGGACCGGGCGGCTGTTCCTGAGCCGCCCCGGCCCCGAAGACCTCGACGCGATCTTCGCCCTCCACACCGATCCGGAGGCTTGTGCGCACAATCCCTCGGACATGCTGGAGACGCGGAAAGACGCGGAACTGCTGCTGCTCCGCTGGTCGCACCAGTGGAACCGGTACGGCTTCGGGTACTGGACAGTCAGGTCGCACGGGTCACCGGAGGTGCTGGGGTTCTGCGGGGTGAAGATCGTCGGCTTCAGGCGCCAGGCGGTCCTGAACCTCTTCTACCGGTTCTTCCCCTCTTCCTGGGGTGCCGGGTTCGCCAGCGAGGCCGCCGCCGAGGCGGTGGCCTGGGCCCGCGTCCACCGGCCGGACGACCTCGTGATCGCCCGTGTCCGGCCGGAGAACGTGGCGTCGCAGCGGGTGGCGCTGCGGGCCGGCCTCGTCCGGGCGGAGCATCTCGACTCGTCCGGCGACGACGGGACCGACTGGTTCTACGTCTCGAACCCCGGCTACGAAGGCTGAGCCAGCCCCGCCACCGGGCCGAAGACGATCACCGCGGGCGGCCGGACCCCGGCCGCGGCGGCGTCGTCGACCACTTTGTCCAAAGTGGAGCGAAGTACCCGCTGCGTGCGCATGGTGCCGTCCTCGACGATCGCCACCGGCGTGTCGCCGGGCCGCCCCGCCTGGAGCGCCTTCGCGAACTGCGGGAGCCGCTCGACGCCCATCATCAACACGATCGTGCCACGCATCCGCGCCAGCAGATCCCAGTCCACCAGCGACTTCTCGTCGTCCGGCGCGACGTGGCCGGACACCACGACGACCTCGTGGGCGACGCCGCGGTGGGTCACCGGGACGTCCGCCGCGGCGGGCACGGAGAACGCGCTCGTGATGCCGGGGACCATCGTCACCGGGATGCCCGCTTCGGCGCAGGCGAGGACCTCTTCGAAGCCGCGGCCGAAGAGGTACGGGTCGCCGCCCTTGAGCCGCACGACGAACTTGCCGGCCTTGGCCCGGTCGATCAGCGTGGAATTGATCACGTCTTGGCTGGCGGCGCGGCCGTACGGGATCTTCGCGGCGTCGACGATCTCGACGTGGGGCGCGAGTTCGTCGAGCAGTTCGCGCGGAGCCAGCCTGTCGGCGACGACGACGTCGGCCCTGGCGAGGAGACGGCGGCCGCGGACGGTGATCAGTTCCGGGTCACCCGGGCCACCGCCCACGAGGGCGACGCCGGGCAGCTCGTCGTGGGCGTCCGGCACGCGGCCGTCGGCGACGGTGCCGGCGCGGAGGCCGTCGAGGATGCTGTCCCGTACGGTGGCCGACCGCAGCGGCTCACCACCGGAAAGAACGCCGACCAGCAGGCCGCCGTGCCTGCCCGAAGCCGGGGTGACCGCGCTGCCGAGGTCGCCGTCGTCGGCGCGGACGCAGAACACCCGCGCGCGTTCCGCCTCGGCACAGACGGCGGCGTTGACCTCGGGGTCGTTCGTGCACGCCAGCGCGTACCAGGCGTCGGCGAGGTCGCCCTCCGTGTAGCGGCGCTCATGCCAGACGATCTCCCCGGCGTCGGCCATGGCGCTCACCGACGGCGTGGTGTGCGGTGAGACCAGTTCGACCCGCGCGCCGGCGCCGATCAACCGCGGCAGGCGGCGCTGGGCGACCGTCCCCCCACCGATCATCACGACACGACGGCCGGCCAGGTCGAGGCCGGAGAGGTAATGCGGGTCATCCATGCGGGGCAGTGTAAGGATTCAGTGGCCCGGACCGCGATCCGAGTGAGAACCGCCTCAGCTCTCCAGCAGCGCCAGCAGCTCGGTGTTGCCGAACATCCTGGCCGCGTCGATCGCCGACGGCTCCCCCGCCGTCGCGTCCGCGCCGCCCTTGAGGAGGGCCTTCACGACCTCGGGTTCGTTCTTGAAGACCGCGCCGGCGAGCGGGCTCTGGCCACGATCGTTCTCGCGGTTCGGATCGGCGCCGCGTTCGATCAACGCCGCGACGGTCTCCGCGTGACCGTGATAGGCGGCGAGCATGACCAGCGTGTCACCCCGGTCGTTGGTCAGGTTCGCCGAAACGCCCGCGTCGACGTACGCGGCGAGCTCCGCGGTCGCGCCCGCACGGGCGAAGCCGAAGACCTTCGCCCACAGCTCCAGCAGTTCGGGATCGAATTCCTCGGCCTGTCCGGGGTTCTCCGTCATGGACCCGATTCTCCCACAACGGTCGCGGTCCGGGCGGTGTGTCGCACCGCCCGGACCGGTGGCGTCAGCGCCCCGCGTTGGGGTAGGGCAGCAACGCCATCTCGCGGGCGTTCTTGATCGCCGTGGCGACCTGTTTCTGCTGCTGGGGCGTCAGCCCGGTGACGCGGCGGGCGCGGATCTTGCCGCGGTCGGAGATGAACTTCCGCAGCAGATCGACGTCCTTCCAGTCGACCTCGGTGATCTTGTTGGCGCGCAACAGGTTCATCTTGCGCTTGAAGGGGCGGTCGCGGTTCGGCTTGCCCATCGCGCTCACCAGCTCGACTTCGTGACGCCGGGCAGTTCGCCGTTGTGTGCCATCTGCCGCATCCGGACCCGCGAGAGCCCGAATTTCCGCAGGTAGCCACGCGGGCGGCCGTCGGCGGTGTCACGATTGCGGATCCGGGTCGCGCTGGCGTCGCGCGGCATCGCCTGCAGGGCCGACACGGCCGCCGCCTTCTCCTCGGGCGACGCGGAGGGCGAGGCGATGGTGGCCTTCAGCTCGCGACGGCGTTCGACGTAGCGCGCGGCGATCACCTTGCGCTGGTCGTTCTTGGCGATCTTCGACTTCTTGGCCATCAGCGCTCCTCCTTGAACTCGACGTGCTTGCGCGCGACCGGGTCGTATTTGCGCAGCACCATGCGGTCCGGGTCGTTCCGGCGGTTCTTCTTGGTGACGTAGGTGTAGCCGGTGCCGGCGGTCGAGCGGAGCTTGATGATCGGCCGGATGTCGGTGCTCTTGGCCATCAGAGCTTCACCCCTTTCGCGCGGAGCTCGGCGACGACGGCCTCGATCCCCCGCTTGTCGATGGTCTTCATGCCCTTCACCGAGACCCGCAGCCGGACCCAGCGTCCTTCGCTCGGCACGAAGTACCGCTTGGCCTGCAGGTTCGGCTCCCAGCGCCGGGACGTGCGCCGATGCGAATGCGACACCTGCTTTCCGTAACCCGGTTTGCGGCCGGTGACCTGGCACACGGCGGACATATACCCTCCCAAGTTGATATCGGTTGTCGTTTTCATTTACTCTACACAGCCGAACCCGAACGCCCTCGACGCCCCGGAGCTTCAGTGACCGACAACCCCCGCGTGCCCCTCGTCCTGATCAGTGGCCTCGCACCGGGACCGAACGCCGACCTCGCCGAGCGGCTGCGCCTCGCCGAACCCGGCACCGCCGTCGTGCACCACGACCTGAGGCAGATTCACTCCGGCGTGGTCAAGCGGCGGATCCGGCTCGGCGACCGCGACCAGTTGACCGTCCTCGAACTCGCGCACGGCTGCGTCTCGTGCACCTTGCGCGAAGACCTGCTGCCGTTGCTGCGCAAGCTCTCCCGGATGCCGCAGGTGCGGCGGATCGTGGTGCGGCTCGACGAGGCCATGGAGCCCGAGCCGGTCAGCTGGGCACTGCACAACGTCCTCGTCGGCGAACGGCCGGTGATCGAGGACGTCGATCTCCGCGCCGTGCTGACCGTCGTCGACTGCACGGGCTGGCTGGCCGACAGCACCGGCGACGACACGCTGGCCGAACGGAACCTGCGGGCCAGCCCCGAGGACGAGCGCACCGTCGCCCAGGTAGCGCTCTCCCAGGTCGAGTTCGCCGACCTGCTGGTCCTCGCCGGAGCGGCGACGGACGCCTGGTCCGCGGCGAAGGCCTCGGCAGTGCTCGACCGGGTCGCGCCGTCGATCCCACGCGTCGAGCTGTCCACTGTGGACGGGAAGACCGTGCTCGACGCCGTCCCCTCCGACGCCCGGCGCGGCGAGGTCACCGACATGCACGGACCGCTGCTGCGCGGCGAGCCGCCGTTGCACACCGACTGCGGCATCGGGCTGCTCACCTTCACCTCGCAGCGCCCGTTCCACCCGGAGCGCCTCCACGACGCGATCGACGTCCTGCTCGACGGCGTCGTCCGCACCCGGGGACGGCTCTGGGTGGCGAGCCAGCCGGACATGGCGCTGTGGATCGAGTCCGCGGGCGGCGGTCTCGGTGTCGGGCACGCCGGGGCGTGGCTCGCCGCCCCCGGCGGACCGGACTGGGCGGACGTCTCCCCCGAGCGGCGCACCCTCGCCTCCCTGCGCTGGGACCCGCTGTTCGGCGACCGCGCGCAGGAACTGGTCGTCGTCACCGATCAGGCCACCCCCGAGGAGATCGAGTCCGCCCTGAACGGGGCGTTGCTGACCGAAGAGGAACTCGCCGCCGGGGAGCAGGAATGGCTCAGCTACCCCGATCCGTTCGGCGAGTGGCACGAAGAACCGTGTGAGGACACGGAAACCGACCCTGAGAAGCACGACGTGAACGTGTCGAACCGAAAGGACGAAACGCAGTGAAACCGGGAATCCACCCCGACTACCACCCTGTGGTGTTCAAGGACCTCTCCACCGGGGACGCCTTCCTGACGCGCTCCACCGCCACCTCGGACCAGACCATCGAGTGGAGCGACGGCAACACCTATCCGGTGGTGAACGTCGAGATCAGCTCGTGGTCGCATCCGTTCTGGACCGGCAACCAGCGGATCATGGACAGCGCGGGCCAGGTGGAGAAGTTCCACCGCCGGTACGGACGCCGCGGAGGGTCGAAGTAATGGCCGTCCCGAAGCGGAAGATGTCGCGTAGCAACACCCGGTCCCGGCGTTCGCAATGGAAGGCGGCCGTGCCCGATCTGGTACCGATCAAGGTGAACGGTGAAACGAAGCTCGTGCCGCGCAAGCTGATGAAGCACTTCTTTAATGAACACGGCCATCAAGGTGGGGCGTGACGACGCCCGTCACGGTGCTGTCCGGATTCCTCGGTGCGGGCAAGACGACCGTGCTCAACCACGTCCTCGCCAACCGCGACGGGCTGCGGGTGGCGGTGATCGTGAACGACATGAGCGAGGTCAACATCGACGCCGCGCTGGTGCGGGACGGGAACAGCCTGTCCCGCACCGAGGAACGGCTCGTCGAGATGACCAACGGCTGCATCTGCTGCACCCTGCGCGACGACCTGCTGGAAGAGGTCTCGCGGCTGTGCGAGGACGGCCGGTTCGACTACCTGCTCATCGAATCGAGCGGCATCTCCGAGCCGATGCCGGTGGCGGCGACGTTCTCGTTCGCGCGTGAGGACGGCGCCACTCTGCTGGACTCGGCGCGGCTCGACACGATGGTGACCGTGGTCGACGCCGTGAACTTCGAGCGGGAACTGGCGGCCGGCGACGCGCTGATCGAACGCGGGCTGGACCAGTACGACGGGGACGAGCGGACGGTCAGCGACCTGCTGATGGACCAGATCGAGTTCGCGGACGTCCTCCTGCTGAACAAGGCGGACCTGGTCCCGGCCGGCTCCCTCGACCGGCTGACGGCGGTGCTGCGGCGGCTCAACCCGGCTGCCGAGGTCGCCGTCTCGACACACGGCAGGGTCCCGCTCGACCGGCTGCTCGGCACCGGGCGCTACGACGTCGAGCGGGCACAGGAAGCACCCGGCTGGGTGGCCGAACTCAACGGGGATCACGTTCCGGAGACGGAGGAGTACGGGATCTCCAGCGTGGTCTTCCGCGCCGAGGCCGCTTTCGATCCGGAGCGGCTGTGGGACTTCGTCGGGCGGCTCGATTCCGGGGAGTTCGGAACGGTCCTGCGGTCGAAGGGGTTCTTCTCGCTGGCGTCGCGGCCCGGGGTGACCGGGCTGTGGTCGCAGGCGGGTTCGGTCGCCCGGTTCGAGCCGCAGGGTGTCGAGGAGGCGCCGCGGCAGGAACTGGTGTTCATCGGGGTGGGACTGGAGGAGGACGCCCTGCTGGACTCGCTCCGGTCGTGCCTGGCCGCCGGTTCGACCGGCGCGGATCCGTTCCCGGAGTGGGAAGAAGCGGTGCACGTCCACTGAGGTAGCGGCCGTAGGCCGAGTGTCCACAAGGGACGCTTCCAGCGACCGGATGCCCGGTTTAGGCACGTATGCACGGTTCTAAAGGGGTTGTGAGTGGTAAAGAGGGTTAGAACGCTCTTTACCACTCACGACCCCCCTCGACAAGTCAGGCAAAGTGCCCAAATCTGGCGCGTCGATCGCGAGAAGTGTCCCTTGTGGATGGTCGAGGACGCCCGTCAGGTCTTGAC
Source organism: Amycolatopsis sp. NPDC052450 (assembly GCF_044547565.1). NCBI lineage: Bacteria > Bacillati > Actinomycetota > Actinomycetes > Pseudonocardiales > Pseudonocardiaceae > Amycolatopsis > Amycolatopsis sp. NPDC052450. The sequence continues at coordinate 100,114 of NZ_JBIUAQ010000016.1, forward strand.
GAGACTGCTCACCGCTCACGACCACCTCATCTTCGCACTTCCGCCACTGTGGCGGGCAAGCCAGCGCGAGGTCAGTGGTCGTCGTAGTGGTCCCCGTGCGCGGCGTGCCGGTGGCCGTCGTGCAGGTAGTCGACGTGGTCGCCGTGCGGCACCGCGACGTGGCCACAGCCCTCACCGTGTGCGTGCGTATGGCCGGCGTGTTCGGTGTGGGCGGCGGTCATGATCGGGTCCTTCCTGATCGAAAATGCCTGATCAGGCGGACCGTAGCACCGGTCTACCGGCCCAGCAGCGCTCTCACTCGACCGAGTGTCCGCACCTGGTCGGCCCAGCGCGGGCCCGTCAGCCCGACGACGACGTGGGCCGCTCCCGCCGCACGGTAAGCCGACAGCCGTTCGGCGACGGCCTCGGCGGAACCGGTCAGCGGCAGGGAGAGCGCCTGGTCGAGCGGCATCCCGTAGGCGTCGCCGATCCCCTTCGCCAGGTCCTCAACCGGCGGCAGGTCGGCGTCCCCGCCCAGCGCGCCGGTGGCGCCGACCGCGATCACCGGATCCGCGACGCCGAGATCGATCAGCCGTCGCCGTCCGGCGGCGACGGCTTCCGGCGGCAGGAGGGAAGGGAACCACCCGGTGCCGTGTTCGGCGACCCGCTGGAGCACGAGCCTGCCCCGGTTGCCGACCCAGATCGGCGGGACCGCCGCCGGCGGCGCCAGTTCGACGGCGGCGTCGCCGATCCGCACCTCTTTGCCTGCCAGCAGTTCCGGCAGCAGGCGGAGTGCCTCGTCGGTGCGCGGGCCGCGGTCGGCGAACGGCATCCCGGCCGCCGCGAACTGGGCTTCTCCCCCGCCCGAGCCGATGCCGAGGATGAGCCGTTCGCCCGACACCTGCTGCAACGAGGCGATCTGCTTGGCCGCCCACGCCAACGGCCGCATCGCCGGGACGAACACGCTCAGCCCGATCCGGATCCGGGTCGTGACCGCGGCGGCGACCGCCAGCCCGACCGTGCTGTCCAGTGAGGGACGTCCGGTCATCAGGTGATCGCCGAGGAACACACTGTCGAGGCCGGCGTCCTCGGCCTGCCGGGCGGAGACACGGAGATCGCCGGCCGGGAGGATCACACCCAGTTTCATGAACCCATCGTGCGACCTCCACTTGACTGGAGGTCAAGTGCTCTTCACGGTCAGGCGATGTGGCGGCGGTGCCCGGCCCAGAACGGCTCCCGGAGCGCCCGCTTGTCGACCTTGCCGATCGCCGTCAGCGGCAGCGCGTCGGCGAAGTCCACATCGGACGGTACGAAATGTTCCCGCCCGAAGAACTCCCTGGCCTGTGCCCGGACTTCTTCGGCCGACAGCGCTCCTGAAGCGACCGGCACCACCACGGCGTGGACCCGCTCGCCCTCGCCTCCGTCGCCCGGCACCCCGAACACGGCCACGGAACGGATCAGCGGATGCCGCGCGAGCGCGTTCTCGACCACGGTCGAGTACACCTTGGTGCCGTGCTCGCCGGTGATGATGACGTCGTTCGCCCGGTCCAGCAGGTAGAGGTATCCCTCGTCGTCGAACCGCCCGAGGTCACCGGTCCGCAGCCAGCCGTCCCCGATCGGCGCCGACCCGTGGTAACCGACCATCATGGCCAGTCCACGCACCAGGACCTCACCGTCGTCGATCCTGGCTTCCATGCCCGGCACGATCCGGCCCACGGACTCGAGCCGTTCCGGCCGCCCGCCGAGTTCCGCCGCGGAGATGCTCGCGATCATCGGCGCCTCGGTGAGCCCGTATCCCTGTCCGACGACGGGTCCGAACACCTCGAGCGCCTGAGCCAGCCGTCTCGGCGGAAGCGGGGCGGCACCCAGCGAAAGCTGGCGCACACTGCTGACGTCGGTCGACGTCATGGCCGGATGGTCGAGCACCGCGGCCAGGCGCGCGGGGGTGAGGGACAACGTGGTGATCCGGTGTTCCGCGATCGCGTCCAGCACCGTGCCCGCGTCGAAGCCCCGCAGCAGCACGACACTTTCCCGCCGCAGGATCGCGCCGAGCACGGTGGCGTTGCCGGTCATATGCGTCATCGGCGCGATCAGCAGCGTGCGTCCCAGCCCCGCCGGATCCGGCGCGAAGATATGGGCCATCCCGTCGTAGATCCCGCTGTGCCGGATGAGTTTCGGCGCCCCGGTGGTACCCCCGGTGGGAAAGATGGCGGTGACCGACTCCGGCAGGTCCGCCGGATCGGTACCGTCGCGGTCCACCAGGTCGTCGAGCGTGATCACCCGCGTGTCACCGGCGGGCCAGTCCGACGGCTGCTCGGTCACCAGGGTCGTGACCCCGGCCGCCTCGACCGCGGCGAGACGATCCGGCGAACTCGCCGACGCCGCGACGAGCAGCACCGTCGAACCCCGCAGCTGCGCGGCGATCTGCAGGAGGACGGTTTCCGGCCGGTTGCCGGCGTCGATGGCGACCACCCCGTGCTCCGGCAGCCCCGCGTACATCCGGCGTACCAGGTCGAGCGCCTGCCCGTAGCCCGTCTCCAGGCCGTCCTGACTGAACAGCACCTCGTCGCCCCCCGAACGCAGCGCGTCCAGCACCCGGGTCAGGAACAGACTCTCCACCGGCCGGACCCTAACCCAGGGTCAAGATCCCGAGCAGCACCCGCCGCCGGACGAAGCGGAATCCTCGTATGCGTCGTGCCAGTTCCACCACTCGTAAGGCGGCGTCTGCGGATAGCCCTCCGGCGAGTCCTCCCACTCCTCCTGCCGCCCCAGCGCGGTGATGTCGAGGTAGCTCCACGTGCCACCCATCGCTTCGTCGCCGCGGGCGTCGACGAAGTAGGTGCGGAACACCTGGTCGCCTTCGCGGATGAAGGCGTTGGTGCCGTGCCATTCGCCGACCCCGAAGTCGACGTCGAAGTCGCTGGTGATCGTGTACCACGGCATCGTCCAGCCCATCCGCGCCTTCAGCCGCGCGATGTCCGGTTGCGTGCCCCGCGAGGCGAAGGCCAAGGTGGTGTCGCGGGCGTTCAGGTGCGCGACGTGCGCGACCTGATCGGCGATCAGTGAGCAGCCTTTGCAGGCGTGGTCGGGAAAACCCTCCACCCCGGGATCGAAGAAGGCCCGGTAGACGATCAGCTGGCGGCGTCCTTCGAACAGGTCGAGCAGGTTCACCGTCCCGGACGGACCGTCGAACTCGTACGGCTTCTCGATCGCGACCCACGGCATCCGCCGCCGCTCGGCCGCCAGTGCGTCACGGGCGCGGGTCAGTTCCTTTTCCTTCACCAGCAGACGAAGCCGCGCCTCTTCCCATTCCGCCGGCGAGACGATGTTCATCCCGCCAGCTCCGCGGGCAGGACGCTTCGCCGGTTCGGCTGCCCCTCGCCGGTCGTGATCAGCTCGCGCAGGCTGGTGCCGGCGTAGAAGGTCCATGCCTTGTGGCAGACGTCGAAGCATTCGTACTCCGGGACCAGCCCGTGATGGGTGAAGCGCGCTTCGGTCTTGCCGTCCTTCTCGGCGATCTCGAACGTGATCGTGGTGCCGACCCATTCCGACTTGTCGCGTGTGAAGTCGAAGTGGTTCTCGAGGACCAGCCAGGACACCTTGCGGCCCGGCACGGACTCCGTGATCCGCATCCGGCAGCGGTGGAGCTCCTCGTAGTGGTACTCGAACTCGTCGCCGGCGTGCACGATCTCCTCCGACCACCACCCGCGGACGTCGTTGAAGGCGTCGAAGACCTGTTGCGGCGTCTGGTCCACGGTGAAACTCGTCGTGAAGCTCATGATGTTCCCTCCAAATGGTCTTTGAGTGCCGCCAGCGGCCCGTCCCAATCGCGGGCGAGCGCGGCGAGGAATTGCTGGGCGACCTGCATCGGCGCCGAATGCAGCCGATAGCGGACGCGGCGCCGCTCCCCCTGCTCCGGGATCACCAGCCCGGCGTCGGTGAGCAGTGCGAGGTGCTTGGCGATGGCCTGCCGCGTGATCGGCAGCCGGTCGGCGAGGTCGGTCGCCGTGGCCGGGCCGCCCGAGGCGAGGACGGCCAGAATGCTCCGCCTGCTCGGGTCGGCCAGTGCGACGAAGACCTGTTCGGCGATCGCTTCGGTGTCAGACGGCATCGAGGTATTCGATCAGTTCACCCAGTTCGGCCGCCCACCCCTTCGTGTTCCCTTCGAACGCGACACGGTGAGCGTCGTCCGGCAGCTGGGAGAAGCCGGACTCGACGACGGTGAGCCGGGTACCGGCACCGGCCGGTTCGAGGGTGAACTCGACGTAGGTGCGGCGAGGGTCGTCGTCGGGGAGGCCGTAGATGTTCCAGGTGAAGCCGAAGATCTCCGGCTCTTCGACGCGCTCGACGCGCATCTCCGCCTTGTGCCCCTCGTCCCATTTCATCTCTGCCTCACCACCCGGCCGCAGGTCGATGCTCGCCTGGTTCCCGAACCAGGTGCCCAGCCCCTCGGCCGTGGTCAGCGCGGCCCAGACCTTCGCGGGCGGATGGGCGATTTCGACGGTGCGTTCGATCCGGTCGGGGAATCCCACGACGGCCTCCTCAAGTAGCAATCAATCGGTTGCTATAACTTTGTATAGCAACCGGCCGATTGCGTCAAGGGCGGATCAGGAAGCGGTGTACAGCGCGCCGAGGAACTCCAGCAGCAGCCGCTCGCGTAATGGACCGGGCGCGGTGGCCAGCAAGGCGTTGATGACCGCCATCCGGGTGGGCAGGCCCGCGTCGCCGCCGAGACCCGCGGCCGCCAGCAGCCCGGCGAACTGTTCCGGCGTCAACGTCGCGGGGTCCAGCGCGGCGACGAACTCGGCCACCTGTGGGTCGACGACGACCGGCCCGGCCTTCCGGGCGGCCACGACCGCGGCGCCCAGGTCGGCCAGGAAGTCCTTCTCACTCCCCCAGTTCGCGGCCGTCACGGTCAGGTGCAGGTTCGCGGGCGACGACTCGTGGGCGAACTGCGGCTGGACGTACCAGCCGCGCTCCCGCATCTCGTCCGCGACGGTGAACAGGTCGAATCCGGCGCCGTCCGCCACGGTGAACGCGAGCAGGGTCGACACCGGATCACCGAGGACGCGCAATCCATCGAGTGTCTCGATCCCGGCGCGGATCTCCACGGCCGCGGCGCGTGCCGCCGAAGCCAGCTTCGCGTAACCCTCGTCGCCGACGTGCCGCACGACCGCCCACGCCGCGGCGAGCGGACCACCGGACCGCGTGCTCTGCAGCGTGGTGTTCAGCATCGTGTAGCCGGGCCAGTCGGCGCTGGCGAAGTACTGCGGCCGGCGCAGGTCGGCGTTGGCGTGCAGCAGAACCGACACGCCTTTCGGACAGTAGGCGTATTTGTGCAGATCGACAGAGACACTGGTGACGCCGGGAACGTCGAACCCGAACGGGCCGAGCCCCAGGTACGGCAGCACCCAGCCGCCGATGCAGGCGTCGACGTGGAACCGGACGCCGTCGAGCGGTGCGGCGATCTCCGGGATCGGGTCCAGGACGCCGTGGGCGTACGACGGAGCACTCGCGACGACGAGGACCGTGCTGTCGTCGACGGCGGCGGCCATCGCCTCGGGAACGGCACGGAAGGTGACCGGGTCGACCGGCACCGAAACCACGCGGACACCGAAGAAATGCGCCGCCTTGTGGAACGCGGCATGCGCGGTCGTGGGCAGCACGATGCTCGGCGAAGACACGTCCGGACGTGCGTCGCGGGCGGCCAGTACCGCGAGCATGCACGACTCCGTGCCGCCCGAGGTCACCGAGCCGACCGTCGCCGCCGTACCGCCCAGCAGACGCGCGGCGGCGCCGACGAGGTCGTTCTCCATCCGCAGCAGGCTGGGGAAAGCGGTCGGATCCAGCCCGTTGGCCGACGAGGCCAGCGCGTGCGCCGCCGCGCCGAGTTCGTCCACTTCGGACAGACCGCTGTCGTAGACGTACGCGAGCGTCCGGCCTCCGTGCGTGGGCAGGTCGCCCGCGCGCAGTTCCCGGAGCTCCTTCAGGACGTCCTCGGCGGTCACGACCGGCGCTCCAGCACCGACCTGCGCAGCAGCGGGATGCCCAGCACGATCAGCACGGCCGGGAGGATCGACGCGCCGAGCAGGATCGCCGTGAGCGCGCTGTCCGGCTGCGCGGCCTTGGCGTCGAGGCTGGACTGGTACCCGCCGAACTGCAGCACGAGCCCCCACAGGCCCGGTCCGAGGGCGAGCCCCAGCGTCTCCGACGCCGTCCAGACGCCGGCCGCGACCCCGGCCCTGGTCTCGCCGGTCCGCTCCTCCTCGTCGCTGATCAGATCCGGCAGGATCGCCAGCGGGAACACCGAAATCCCCGCGTAGCCGACACCGCAGAAGGCGACGAACACCATCGTGACGGCGAACGGGAACACCTCGGCGCCGAGGAGCCCGAGCAGGCCGATGCCGAACGCGGCGGTGGCGATCCGGAACCCGGCCAGCTTCCCGAGGCTCGCCCCGAGTCGCGGCCACAGCGGCATGGTGAGCAGTGCCGGGCCGACGAAACCGACGAACAGGACCGTCGCGTAGCCCGAGCTGCCGAGGATCCGCTCAGCGAAGTACGGGATCGCCGCCAGCACCGTGCCGATGCCGAGCGCCTGGATGAAGTACACCCCGAGCAGCCAGCGGAACGGCCGCCACTGCGCGAGCGTCCGGAGCAGTTCACGCGGGCTCACCGTGTTCGGCCGGAGCGCACCGACGGGGGCGCCCTTCAGCCCGAAGTACACGCCGAGTGTCGCGAGCAGGATGACCACGGCGATGAACAGGCCCATGACCCGGTAGCCGGCGACACCGCCGATGAGCTCGGTGATCGCGGGCGCGCCGCCGCCGGAGACCAGGATGGCGACCGCGAGGAACCCGATTCGGACGCTGGTCAGCTTCGTGCGCTCTTCGGCCGAGTCCGTCAGCTCGGCGGGCAGCGCGTTGAACGGCACCTGGAAGAACGCGTACGCGGTGGCGCACAACAGGAACACGACGATCACGTAGATCGCGTCGGGTACCGGGCCACCGAGGCCCGGGTGCGCGAACAGGGCCGCGAAGAGAATCGAGACGCCGATGCCGCCGTAGAGCAGGAACCGGCGCCGGCTGCCGGTGCGGACCATGTCCGCGTCCGACAGCCTTCCCGCGATCGGGTTGAAGAGCACGTCCCACGCCTTGGGAACGAACACGATCAAGCCGGCCACGCCCGCCGCGACGCCCATCGTGTCGGTGAGGTACTTGAGCAGGAGCAGGCCGGGAACGGTGCCGAAAGCGCCGGTGACGAACGAGCCGAGCGAGTAGCGGTACCTCGTCCGTGCTGGCAGCGTGGCCATGATCCTCCTCGAGGCGATTCTCCCGATGAAGGCCTCAGTATTGGATCTTGGCCACCACCGGGTAGTGGTCGGAGGGAATCGTGCCACCGTCGTAATGCACGAGCTGTACCGGGCCGACAGCGGCGAGTGGACGGCCGCCCGCGCGTACGGCGCCGACGTAGTCCAGCGAGTCGCGGTAGGTCGCCGGAACGGACTTCGCCGCGTTCGGATTGGTGGCCGCGTCGAAGGTGTACGAGCCTTCGCCCGTCGTGCGGAGGATGCCGCCGAGGAAGGCTTCGCCCTGCTGGACCTGCGTCCGGCCGAGCGAGTCCTTGCGCGTCTGCCCGGCCCAGTACTCGATGTTCAGGTCGCCGGCGACGACGACCGGCTCGGCCGCCGGCGCGTATTTCGTGACCAGATCCCGGATCTCGCCGAGCTGCGCCATCCGGATGTCGTGCGCCTTCGGCAGCGTCTCGGGCCCCTCGTCGGCCTGCATGTGGGTGCCCGCGATCCAGAGCGGCTTCCCGTTGACGACCAGCCGTGCGAGCGCGGCGCCCTTGTTGGACAGGTAATCCGCGGTGCCGGAGTACGAAGTGCGGAAGACCAGCTGATGTTGCTCGGTCACCGGCGCCTTGCTGAGCACGGTGACCCCGCCGTTGACCACGACGGGGGAATTCGAGCAGTTCCCGTTCACCGTGGTCCAGCCCGGCGAGGTGCCGCAGTACTGGCCGACGAGCGGGGTCTGGTGCGGCCAGACGTCCTTCAACCGGTTCCGCAGTTCCTCCGCCTGGGCGCTGAAAGCCTCGTCCAGGACGACGACGTCGGCGTCGTTCGCGCGGATGACCTCCTCCGCCGCGCGAGCCCTTGCCTGTTTGTCCGAAGTGTTCGGACTGGCGATCCAGGGCAGCTGCCAGATGTTGAACGCCATGACCTTCACCGAGACCGCGGCCTGTGCGGGCACGGCGGTTCCGGCGAACATCGCGGCGGCGATGGCGAGTACGGCGAGCTTCCGCACGAAAGATCCTTCCGGGGTCAGGAGACGACGAACGTCCGCGAGGTTCCGCTGAACGCGGAGATCGCCCCGTTCCAGCCGTTCTTCCAGTTGCCGAAGTGGACCACGCGATATTTGCCGATCGGGGCGTTCGCGGGGATCTTCCAGTGGACGACGGCTTTCGATTCGGCGACGAACGTCCGCGCCCAGTGGTACTTCGTGTCCCAGTCGCCGTCGTCGGCGTACCTGATCCACTTGCCGTCGACCAGCCGCTGGATCTCCAGGAACGTGCCACCGCGCCGCAGGTCGTTCTTCGGATGCCCGGTGACGAACTCGACCGCGACCTGTTCGCCGCGCGCGTAGGTGCTCTTCGCGTCGGCCAGGACGTCGCCGAAGCCCTTGAACGCGGGCGCGCTGTCGAACACGACCCCGGGCTGGAAGTTGATCAGCTTGCCGCGCAGATCCCGCGGCGTCGGCCCGTGCGCCACCGTCGTCCCGGCCTTCATCGCGGCCGCGAGCTTGGCGAATTCCTGCTGGTACGCCGGAAGCGTGTAGCGGCCGTACAGGGTCGACGCGCCTTCGTACTGCTGCGAGTCGTACTCCTCGGGCGTGGTGACGTACTGGCTGTACGCGTTCGCGTAACCCTGGACGAGCACGTTCTCCAGCGGGACACCGCATTCGGCGGCGACGGTCCGGCGCAGGCGCAGCCCGGCGACGATGGTCAGCTCGGCGGGCACGGCGACGAGGTGCACCTGTCCGATCCGGACGATCTGCAGCGGCAGGACCTCCGGCGTCCACGGATACGGCTTCATCGCGCCGAACGGCACCGCGATCACCTTCGGCGCGTGTGCGTCGGCGAGTGCCTGCGGGATCGGAGCGTCGATGCCGCCGAGCCAGTCGATGAACGGGTTCTTCACGCCTTCCGGCAGGGGCAGGCCGGGGCCGTCCTCGCGGCTTCCCGCCAGCATCGACACGCCGATCGCGGCCGTGCAGGTGCGCTGGGGCCGCCCGTTCGGCGTGTACTTCGCGTCGACGGCCACGTCGGACATGTCCACGTAGCACATCCGGTGGTCGACACCCCCGGTCACGGCTTCGGCGGCCGCGTCGAAGGCGCTCTTGGCCGCGCGGAACTGAAGGTCGCCGATGGTGCGGGTGTTCTCGAACTCGGTTTCGGGCGTGCCGGGTTCGAGGTTCAGGTTCGGGCTCATGTCGCCGGTGTTGGTCTGCGGGAACGCGGCGACGAACCGCGAGTTCCCGTCGAGGTAGCGCACGCCGGCGTGGTCGTGCTCCCATTCGTAGGCGGCGTAACCCTTGTTGTCGCCGCTGATCAGGTGGTTGCCGTTGCTCATCGACGTGCCGTGCGTGGCGAACCAGCTGATCGCGCCGACGTCGACACCGTTCTGGCTGAACCGCAGCACCGTGACGGCCGGGTCGATAGCCTGCGGGAAGTGGTCCTTGTCCGCCTTCGGGTTCAGGTCGAAGGCCTTGCGGGAGCGGTTGACGCTCGCCTTGGTCAGCTCCGCGCGCCCGAGCCGGATCGTCCCGGGCGCGAGGTTCGCGTGCGCCCGGCTGATCGCCTCGAAGATCCCGTCGACGTGCGCGTCGTACACCTGTTGCTGGAAGCCGAGGATCGCCAGATCGTAAGCGGCGTAATGGGAATCCCCGCCGCACGCGGAATGGGTGTGCGTGGCGTTGAGGAGCACGTTCTGCTCGGTGTACAGGTCGCCATACGCGGCCTGGAGCTTGCGCAGCACGCCTTGATGGACGGATTGGAACAGCGCGCCGAGGTCAGCGGTGACGAAGGCGATCCGCTTGGCGCCGTCGTCGACCACGAAGGCGCGGGCGCGGGTGCGCAGGTGGATGCCCGCGGTCTGCTGCTGCGGCATCGAGTAGCCCATCATGCCGTTCTCGGCCGCCGGGCCGGTGACGTCGGAGATGCCGACGCCGACGCGGAAACCCCGTGATGGCGCCGCTTGTGCTGGTTGGGCGCCGAGCACGCTCGCCGCGACCGGCAACGCCGCAGCGCCCGCCAGAATCCGCCTCCGGCTCACCGTCATGAGTCGTACCTCCCGGCCACGAACATGAACCGACTTCATGTTCGTGGCGGGGACGCTACGTGATGGGCCTCACTGTCGCAACCCACGAACGGCCGGGTTCCGACGACCGGAAATGCCATGAAAGGGTCGTTCAGGACGAAATATGTCCTGAACGACCCTTTCATGACACACGCGCGTTTCTCGACCGAGCAGCTACGAAAGGGACTCCGCGACCTTCGTGAGCGTGGCGGCATCGCCCCGCAGAAGCAGCGTGGTCACCACGGTCTCCTCCCACGCGGCGAGTTCGTCACGGATCTTCTCCGCCGGGCCGATCAGCGAGGTGTCCTCCACGAGCGACGTCGGGATCGCGGCGGTCGCCTCGTCCTTGCGGCCTGCCAGGTACAACTCCTGGACCTTGTCCGCGACGTCCTCGTACCCCATCCGGGCGAAGACGTCGTGGTGGAAATTGACCGATTTCGCGCCCATGCCACCGATGTACAGCGCGAGCGACGGTTTGATCCAGCTCGCGGCCTCTTCGACGTCGTCGTGGACGAGCACCGGGACGGAGGCTGCGACCTCGAAGTCGTCGAAACCATGACGGGCACCGGGGCGCGAGAAACCCTCCTGCAGCGCCGTCCGATAGAAGGCGTCGCTCTTGGGTGAGAAGAACAGCGGGAGCCAGCCGTCGCAGATCTCCGCCGACAGCGCCACGTTCTTCGGCCCCTCGGCCGCCAGGAAGATCGGGATCTCCTTGCGGAACGGGTGCACTGTGGACTTCAGCGCCTTCCCCAGTCCGGTTCCACCTCGCAGCGGCAACTGGAAGTGCTGTCCCTCGTGGGTCACCGGCGCCTCGCGCGCGACGACCTTCCGCACGATGTCGACGTACTCGCGCGTGCGGGCCAGCGGCTTCGGATACGGCTGCCCGTACCAGCCTTCGACCACCTGCGGCCCGGACGCGCCGAGCCCGAGCACGAACCGGCCGCCGGACAGGTGGTCCAGAGTCAGCGCGTGCATGGCCGTCGCGGTCGGGGTGCGCGCCGACATCTGCACGATGTTGGTGCCGAGCTTGATCCGGCTGGTCGACGCACCCCACCAGGCGAGCGGGGTGAACGCGTCCGAGCCGTAGCCCTCGGCGGTCCACACGGAATCGAAGCCGAGTTCTTCGGCCCGCAAGACCGCGTCCAGCGCGCCCTCCGGCGGGCCGGAGGACCAGTAACCGAGGTGGTAACCCAGCTTCATCGAGGCTCCTAGTCAGTGTCCGTACTTGCGGGAAGGAGTGGTCGGGAGCGACTCTTGTCGGACCCCAGGCAGGCCCCCGATGTGGCATTGGGGACGCTCAGTGTCCCCAATGCCACATCGGGGGCATCGGACCGCGGCGAGCCAAGCTCCATCGAGGCTCCTCGTCATACGTTCGGTGAGTAGTGCTCGGGTTTGCCCCGCTCCGAAAGCGGCGGAAGGTTCCTCGCGGGAGTCTCGACCAACGGCGCGTCCGGTGCCAGTTCGCCGCGCTCCCGGCGCCAGCCCGCCCTCGCACGCGGATGGTAACGGCGGTCTCGCGGCACCAGCTTGAACGCCGCGTTGATCAGCTTCCCCACGCGACGATGCCGCCGCTCGTCGCGTTCGGTCCAGGTGTAGCCGAGCCGCTCGCGGATCGGCGGGTCGTACAGCCCGACCGTCAGCCAGACGAAGTTCCGCGCCACCTGCCCGCGGACGAGGTTCCAGGCGAAGCCGGGCAGCCATGGCAGGAAATGCGGTTTGGCGATGTCCTGGATCTCGAGAACGTCGCGAGTCGCCTTGTTGTCCTCCAGGACGTCCTCGCACATGCGCTTCCAGTACAGCTGGAAGTCCTCCCACGACTCCGGCACGGGGCGCATGCTCATGCCGTACATCTCGTACCACTGGACGTGCTCGTCGAACAGCTTCCGCTTCCCGGCCTCGCCGATCCCGCCGCAGAAGTTGTCGGCGATGAGGATCGCGCTCACGAAGAACGTCGAATGCGCCCAGTAGAAGGTGTCCGGGTCGAGCGCGTGATAGCGCCGCCCGTGTTTGTCGACGCCCTTGATCCGATCGTGGTAGCCGCGCACCTCCAGCGCGGTCTGCCGGGCGCGCGGGCCGTCGTAGATCACTCCCCCGATCGGGTACAGCGAGCGGAACAGCCGTTGCCAGCGCTCCTCGAAGAACCGCGAATGCTCCTCGACGCCCGCGCCCAGCCCGGGGTGCATGTTCTGCATGGATCCGGCCCAGAGCGCGATGAGCAGCCCGCGCCAGTCGCCGAAGTACTTCCAGGTCAGCGAATCCGGTCCGAGCGGCCGCGGTGGTGTCATCCCCGGTCTCCTCATTGAGCTGGTTAAATTGACCACAACTGTTGTCAGGTTAAAGTTGACAACGGCCGTAGTCAACAAGAGGAGCCGATCATGGCCGGCCGCAGCTGGGCAGGCACGACCCTGGACGACCGCAAGGCCGCGCGACGGGAACAACTCGTCGACGCGGGCCTCGACCTGCTCGGCACCCAGGGCAGCGCCGGGGTGAGCGTCCGCGCGGTGTGCCGCCACGCCAAGCTGACGGAGCGGTACTTCTACGAGAGCTTCACCGACCGCGAGGAACTGGTCGTCGCGGTCTACGAGCACATCGGCGAGCAGGCGCGGCAGGCACTCGTCGACGCCGTCAGCGACACGGCCGAACCCGCCGAACGGGCGAAGGCCGCCGTGCGCGCCTTCGTCGAATTGATGCTCGACGATCCGCGCAAAGGCCGCGTGCTCCTGCTCGCGCCGATCACCGATCCCGCGCTGACCACACGCGGGATCGCGCTCCTCCCGTCCTTCGCCGAACTGGTCAGCGGGCAGCTGTCCCACGGTGACGCGGCCGAGCGGCAGATGACGTCGATCGGGCTGGTCGGCGCGCTGAGCAACGTGTTCATCGCCTACCTCGACGGCTCGCTCAAGGTGAGCCGTGAGCGCCTGATCGACCACTGCGTCCGCCTCGTACTCGGCGCCGACCGTCAGCCCTGACCGCGTTCGGTGACCAGCTGCAGGGCGATGTCGATGATCATGTCCTCCTGACCGCCCACGTATTTCGCGGCGCCGACGCGGTAGAGGATTTCGTGCGCCGGGACGTCGTAGCGCTCGGCGGCGCGCTCCGCGTGCAGCAGGAAACTCGAGTACACCCCGGCGAATCCCTGCACGATCGACGAGCGGTCCATCACCGGGAGCCGCGTGATGTAGGGCTTCACGACGTTTTCGGCCGCGTCCATCAGCACGTCCTTGTCGACGCCCGTGCGGATCCCGAGCCGCTCGAAGGTCGCCGCGAGGACCTCGGTCGGCGAATTCCCGGCGCCCGCGCCGAGCGCCACGAGCGAACCGTCGATCTGCCGCGCACCCGCCCGGTAGGCGAGGACCGAGTTCGCGACGCCGAAGCTCAGGTTCTGGTGCCCGTGATAGCCGACCTGTGCCTCGTCCCCGAGTTCCGCCACCAGCGCGGCGACGCGTTCACCCGCGTCCTCCAGGATCAGCGCCCCGGCCGAGTCGACGACATAGACACACTGGCATCCGGCGTCGACCATGATCCGGCCCTGTTTCGCCAGCGCCTCGGGCGTGGACATATGGGACAGCATCAGGAAACCGACCGTTTCCAGCCCGAGGTCGCGCGCCGCGCCGAAATGCTGGACCGACACGTCGGCCTCGGTGCAGTGGGTCGCGATCCGGACCGCGCCCGCGCCGAGGTCGGCGGCCACCCGCAGGTCGCCGACCGTGCCGAGGCCGGGCAGCAGCAGCACCGCGATCTTCGCGTGCCGTGCCTCGTTGACCGCCGCGGCGATCAGCTTCCGTTCGTCCACAAGGGAAAAGCCGTAGTTGAACGTCGAGCCGCCGAGGCCGTCGCCGTGGCTGACCTCGATCAGCGAGACCCCGGCGTCGTCCAGCGCCCGGACGGTGTCGCGCACGTTCTTCTCGGTGAACTGATGCGCCATCGCGTGGCTGCCGTCGCGCAGGCTCGTGTCGACCAGCCGGACTTCCCGGCTCACGTCGTCCCAGCTCATGCCGCCACCTCCTGAGTGGCCAGAAGGTCGCCGACCCGGGCGGCCGCGGCCGTCATGATGTCGAGGTTCCCGGCGTATTTCGGCAGGAAGTCCCCGTTGCCGGCGACCTCCAGGAACACCGCGACCCGCGCCTGCCCGCTCCAGCCCGGCCGCGGAGGGTCGTACTGGGGATCCGCCTTGAGCGTGTAACCCGGCACGTAACCCTGGACGGTTTCGACCATGCGGTGGATGGATTCGCTCACCGCGTCGAAGTCCGCGTCCGGGTCGATCGCGCAGAACACCGTGTCACGCATGATCATCGGCGGTTCGACCGGATTGATGATGATGATCGCCTTGCCGCGGCTCGCTCCCCCGACGAGTTCGATCCCGCGCGCCGTCGTCGCGGTGAACTCGTCGATGTTCGCCCGGGTGCCCGGTCCGGCCGAACGCGACGAGACGGACGCGACGATCTCGGCGTAGGGCACCGGCGTCACCCGCGACACCGCGTGCACGATCGGGATCGTGGCCTGGCCGCCGCAGGTGATGAGGTTGACGTTCGGCACGTCCAGCCGTTCGGGCAGCCCCACGGCCGGGCAGGTGAACGGGCCGACCGCGGCCGGGGTCAGGTCGATCGCGCGGATCCCGGCGGTCGCGTAGCGCGGCGCGTTGGCCAGATGCGCCTTCGCCGAGGTCGCTTCGAAGACCAGGTCCGGCAGTTCGTCGCGCGACAGCAGCCAGTCGACGCCGCCGGCGGAAGTCTCCAGCCCCAGCTCGGCGGCCTTGGCCAGCCCGTCCGAGTCCGGGTCCACGCCGACCATGTACCGCACCTCGACGTGCTCGCTGCGCCTGAGCTTCGCGAGCAGGTCGGTGCCGATGTTTCCGGGACCGACGATCGCGGCCACCGCTTTCCGTTGCGCCATGTCAGGTGACGCTCCCCGCTCGGATAGGGCACACTCAACCCATGCGTGCCGCTGGGCGGAACGACGACCCGGAACGAACCGGAGCGGACGGCCTGGTCGCCGCCCGGATCTCCGCGCTGCTGTCGGCCTTCCGTCCCGGCGACGACGCGCTCGGCGTTTCCGAACTGGCGCGGCGGACCGGTCTGGCGAAGTCGACCGTCCACCGGCTCACCGGTCATCTGGTCGCGACCGGACTGCTCGAACGTCAGGACGCGACACTGCGGCTCGGGCTGAAACTGTTCGAAATAGGCCAGCTGGCGGTACGGCGCCGAGGGCTCGTCGAGGCGGCGCGGCCGTATCTGGCCGATCTCCGCGAGGCGACCAGGAACACCGTGCACCTGGCGGTCCTGGAAGGCACCGAGGTCGTCTACCTCGACATCCTGCGGGGGCCCGACGCGCCATCACTGCCGTCCCGGATCGGCGGCCGGTTTCCCGCGCACGCCACCGGCGTCGGCAAGGCGATCCTCGCGTTCTCCCCCGAATCCGTGGTGACACAAGTGATCGACGCCGGGTTGCCGCGCGTCAGCGTGCGGACGATCACCGCCGCCGGCCTGCTTCGCCGTCAGCTCGCCAAGATCCATGGCGAAGGAATCGCGTTCGAGCGCGAGGAATCCGGGGTCGGTGTCGTCTGCGCGGCGAGCCCGCTGCTCGACGCGCAAGGGGTGGCGGTGGCGGCGTTGTCGATCTCCGGCTGGGCGAACCGCATGCACACCAACCGGGTCGCGCCCGCGGTGCGGACCGCCGCTTTGGCGTTGTCGCGCACGCTTTGAGGTCTACGCGACGAGCCCTCGCCGGACCAGTTCCGGCCGCACGCCTTCACCGAACCAGTACGCCTCCTCCAGATGCGGGTAACCGGAGAGGACGAACTCCTCGATGCCGTGCGCGTGGTACTCCTCGATGAGGTCGGCGACCTCCCCGTGACTGCCGACGAGGGCGGTGCCCGCGCCGCCGCGCACCAGACCGATCCCGGCCCACAGGTTCGGGTGTATCTCCAGACCGCGGACGCCGCCGCCGGTCTTCCCGCCGTGCAGTGCCGCCATCCGTTGCTGGCCGACGGATTCGCTGGCGGACAACTGTTTCTGAGTGTGGGCGATCCGTTCGGGATCGATCGCCTCCAGCAGTTTTCCCGCCTCCGCCCAGGCTTCCGCCGACGTGTCACGGGAAAGGGTGTGCAGCCGGATGCCGAACCGGAGCTTCCGTCCCTGCTCCTCGGCGAGGTCACGGACCCTGGCGATCTTTTCGGCGACCTGCGCGGGCGGCTCGCCCCACGTGAGGTAGACGTCGGCGTGCCTCGCCGCGACCGGGAGCGCGGCCGCGGACGACCCGCCGAAGTAGATCGGCGGCACCGGATCGGGTGCCGCCCGGGTGGTCGCGCCCTCGACCTTGAGATGCTCGCCCGCGTAGTCGAACGGCTTGCCGCTCCACACGCCGCGCACGATCCCGAGGAACTCGCCGGTGCGCGCGTACCGCTGGTCGTGATCGTGCCAGTCACCGAAACGGCGCTGTTCGACCGCGTCGCCGCCGGTGACGACGTTGAGCAGCACGCGTCCCCGCGAGATCCGCTGGAACGTCCCGGCCATCTGCGCGGCCAGCGTCGGGGAGATCGTCCCGGGCCGGAACGCGACCAGGAATTTGAGGCTTCTCGTCTCGCGGATGAGCGCGGCCGTCGTCAGCCACGCGTCCTCGCACCAGGTCCCGGTCGGCGTCAGCACGCCTTCGAAACCGTTGGCCTCGGCGGCGCGGGCGACCTGTGCGAGGTAGTCGAGGCTCGGCTCGCGGGCGGCGGACGCCCCGGCGGCGCGGCCGGCGTGGAAGTGCTCGACGATCGTCCGGCCGTCACCGGTGGTGGGCAGGAACCAATGCAGCTTGAGCGTCACGGTCCCGAGCTTCGGCTCCCCGCACCGGGCTGGTCAAACAGCGAGCCTCGCGTCCCGCGATCTGGACGCATTTAGTCCTCTGAATGCGGTCAGCCGCCGAACATCAGCCGCCATTCCTCCAGCGACTTGGGCCGGTACACGAAGTTCGTGTCCTTGACGCGCGAAAGGTTCGCCGACGGCTCGGCGGAGTACTGGTGCCCCGGGTAGACGACCGGATCCCCGTCGAGCCCGGCCAGCCATTGCAGGCTCCGGTAGATCGCCTCCGCGTCACCGCCGGGGAAATCGGTCCGGCCGCAGCCTTCGAGGAACAGCGTGTCGCCGGAGACGAGCCGCCCGTCGACCAGGAAGCACTGGCTGCCGGGCGTGTGTCCCGGCGTGTGCAGCAGCCGGATCGGCACCGCGCCGACCTCCAGCACGTCGTCGTGGTCGTGCGAGCGCAGATCGGTTTCCGAGACGCCGGTGATCCGGCGGACCCATTCGGCTTCGGCGGTGTTGACGTGGATCGGTACCTGGACGCGCTCCAGCAGCTCCGCGATCCCCGGCAGTGAAAAGCCCATCATCTCGCCGCCGACGTGGTCGGGGTGGTGATGCGTCGCGAGCACGCCGCTCAGCCGCATGCCGTCGGCTTCCAGCAGGTCGAGCAGATCGCCGACGGCGTACGCCGGGTCGACGATGACGGCCTCGTTCGTCTCCCGGTCGCCGATCAGATAGGCGAAGTTGAGCATCTGCGTCGCGACCGGGTCCCCCACCGCGAAGTCGCGGCCCGCGAGCAATTGCCGGAAGTACAGCCTGTCAACCATGCGGACACCTTACGGCGCTACTCGCCGGTCGTTCCGTCGGCCAGCTCCCGCAGGATGTCCAGATGCCCGACGTGCCGCGCCGTTTCCTGGACGACGTGGGCGAGCACCCAGCGGACGGTGAACTTCCCCGACCGGCGCGCCCGGTCGTCCGGCGAGACCCCGGCCAGCGACGACTCCGAGAGCGCCCACTCGGCGCGGTACGCCTCGACGACCGAACGCGGGTCGTCGTCCTCGGTCAGGTCCCAGCTCGGATCCGGTGAGCCTTCCCACAGCGAAGGCAGCCCGGCGCCGCCCGCTTCGATCGAGAGCCACCAGCGCTCCACGGCCGTCAGATGCTTGAGCAGCCCCAGCGCGCTCATCCGCGGGGACACCGTCAGCGGTGTCGCGGCCGCCTGCTCCCTGGTCAGCCCGGCGACCTTGTTCACCGCGGTGGCGCGGAGGAAACGCAGGAAGTCCCACTGGATCCCGGCTTCGTCCTCGGCGATCCCGTCCGGCCAGGCTCGCTCCACCGGCTCTGCGGGACTCGAACTCGTGTTCGACATTTCACCACCCTACACAGACGACGATCACCCGTGATCGAAGGCGTAACTCGCGTGATCGAAGGCGTAACTCGTGAGTTACGCGCCCGATCACGTGAGATCTCCGGATGGGCACCGCAGGGCTAGGCTCGTGGTTCATGTGGTGGGGATTGATTTGCGCGTTCTTCGCGGCCGGTGCGTACGGCGTCGCTTCGGTGATGCAGGCGATCGCCGCGAAAGCGACCTCGGGCGCCGAGGACCGCGTCGATCCCCGGCTGCTGGTGCGGGTGTTGCGGCAGTGGAAGTTCGTCGCGGGTCTGGCGCTGGACGTGATCGGGTTCGTCGCCCAGCTCGCCGCCCTGCGCGTGCTGCCGTTGTTCGTGGTCCAGGCGGCGTTGGCGGGAAGCCTCGCCGTGACCGCGGTCGCGGCGAGGACGCTCGGTGTCCGGTTGGGACGTCGCGAGTGGACGGCGGTCGCGGTCGTCTGCGCCGGGCTCGCGCTGCTCGGGATGTCGGCGGAGAGCGAAGGCTCGTCGGCGACCGGGCTGGGTTTCCGGCTGGTGCTGATCGGCGCGGTGGTCGTACTCGGCACGGCCGGGATGTTCGCCGGCCGCGCGCCGCGGCGGATCCGGACGCCGGCGCTGGGCCTGATCGCGGGCCTGTGCTTCGGCGTGGTCGCCCTGTCCGGCCGCGTGCTCACCAGCCTCGCCCCGCTGGATCTGCTGACCGACCCCGCCGTCTACACCTTGGGCGTGGCGGGAGCGCTGGCGATGTTGTTCTACGCCACCGCGTTGCAACGCGGCAGTGTCACCACCTCGACCGCGATGATGGTGATCGGCGAGACCGTCTTCCCTTCCCTGATCGGGGTTCTCGTCCTCGGCGACACCACGCGACCGGGGTTCGCGGCCGTGGCGGCGGTCGGGTTCGTGCTCGCGGTGTCGGCGGCGCTGGCGCTGGCCCGCTTCGGCGAGCCCGCGCCGATCGAGCCGGTCAGCGCGCAGCTCGGCTGACCCCGCGCCGGGACACCAGGAGCCAGGCCAGGTACAGCCCGCCGATCGCCCCGGTCACCAATCCGACGGGCAGGCCGGCGAGGAACTGCTGGGTGATCAGATCACTCGAAACCAGCAGGAGCATGCCCATCAGCGCGGCCGCGGCGAGCCCGGGTCCCGAAGACCGCGTGAGCCGCTTCGCCAGCTGAGGCGCGGCGAGCGCCAGGAACGCGATCGGACCGGCGGCGGCCGTGGCGATCGAACACAGCCCCACACTGACCGCGAGGAGCACGACCCGGCTCCGCTGCACCGGCACACCCAGCCCCTTGGCCGAGTCGTCACCCATCTCCAGCAGGGAAAGCCTTCTGCCGTAGACCAAGGCGGGCGGAAGCAGGACGGCGATGGCGATCGCGACCGGCACGACGTGCTCCCAGCCGCGGCCGTTGAGCCCGCCGACCAGCCATGCCTGGGCCGCGAGGCCGTCCTGCCAGGCGGCCCTGGTGATCAGGTACGAGTTGAACGCGATGAGCATCGCGTTCACGCCGATGCCGACGAGGATCAGCCGGAAGGTGTGCACGCCGCCTTTCAGTGCGAGCAACGCGATCAAGGCCGCGGTGACGACGCCGCCGACCAGCGCACCCAACGACACCTGGAGCATACCGCCGTGCACGACGATGATCGTCAGCAACGCGCCCGCGGCGGCGCCTTCGGTGAAGCCGATGAAATCGGGGCTGCCCAAGGGGTTCCCGGACAGGCTCTGCAGGATCGCGCCACTGACCGCGAGCGCGCCGCCGACCAGCAACGCGGTCAGCAGCCGCGGCAGCCGCAGGGTGGTCACGATGAACTCGGTGCTCCGGTCGCCGAAGCCGAACAGCGTCTGGATGACCTCGCCGACGGACAACGGGTAGTCGCCGGTGGTCATGCTGACCGCGCCGACGAAGAACACGGCGACGGCCAGCAGGGTGACGACGATCGCCGCCCGCGGGGTCACGCGCAGGGACAGTCCGCCGCCCGGGGTGCGCAGGACGCGGGTGCTCATCGGTGGGTGGTCCTTGGTGGTCGTCACAGGCGGGCCAGCTTCCTGCGGCGGCAGAGCGCGATGAACACCGGCGCGCCGAGGAACGCGACGACGATGCCCGCCTGCAGTTCCTCCGGCGGGTTCAGCACGCGGCCGACGACGTCGGCGCCGATCAGCGCGATCGGCGCGAGCAGCATCGAATACGGCAGGACCCAGCGCTGGTCCGGGCCGACCAGCATGCGCGCGGCGTGCGGCACGGCGAGCCCGAGGAACAGGACCGGCCCGATGGCCGCGGTCCCCGCGCCGCAGAGGAGGGTCACCACGATCGCGCCGAGCACGCGGGTGCGGCCGATGTGGGCGCCGAGCGCCTTGCCGGTCTGGTCGCCGAGCGCGAGGATGTTGAGCGGCCGGGCGAGCAGCAGCGCGATGACCGCGCCGACCGCCACGAACGGCGAGATCTGCCAGAACACGTCCCATTTGCGGCCGCTGAGCGAACCGACGTTCCAGAAGCGGAACTGGTTGAACGTCTCGGGCATCAGCAGCAGGATCCCGACGATGTAGGCCTGGAGCACCGCCATCACGGCCGAACCGGCGAGCACGAGCCGGTCCGGGGTGGCGCTGCGGCCCGCCGAGCCGAGGACGTACACCACGATCGACGCGATCGCCGCCCCGGCGAAGGCGAACCAGATGTAGCCGAGCACGCCGGTGACCCCGACGAACGCGATACCCGACACGACCGCGGCCGACGCACCGGTGTTGACGCCGAGCAGGCCGGGGTCGGCGAGCGGGTTCCGGGTGAGCGCCTGCATCACCGCGCCCGCGAGGCCGAGCGCCACGCCGACGACCACGCCCAGAAGGGTCCGCGGGATGCGGAGGTCGTGGATGATCACCGCTTCGGTCGAGCCGTCGTTGTGCCACAGCACCGACCAGGTGGAGGTGAACGGGATGCTCTTCGACCCCACCCAGATACTGAGCAGGAACACGAGCGCCAGCAAGGCGAGCCCGACCACCAGACCGCCCGCGCGGAACGTCCGTGCCGCCGCGCTGGGCGGGGACGCCGCGGCGGCGGGCGCGCGTTCGGTGACGACCACGGAACCTCCCTTGAGTGAGGCGAGGCTAACCGAACGCCGGAGTTCACCTCAACGAGCTACCTACTTAGACTAGCCTTACCTACCCCCGACCCACGGAGGCGCCGGTGTCCGCAACGGCCACCACCAGCCGGAGCGTCCTGCGCCAGGCCATCTCCGGGCAGCGACGTCGAGTCACGCTCGCTTCCGTGCTCGCCGCCGGACACCAAGGCGGTGAAGCACTCGTCCCGGTGATCATCGGGGTGGTGATCGACCAGGCGGTCGCCGGCGGTTCCGCGGGCACGCTCGTGTTCTGGCTCGCCGTGCTCGGCGTGGTCTTCGCGGGACTGTCCTACAGCTACCGGTTCGCCGCGAGAGCGGCCGAAGGCGCCTCGCTGCGGGCGGCACACGACCTCCGCATCGCGATCAGCCGTCGTGTCCTGCATCCCGGCGGTGGGGCCGAAAACGGCAAGCTGGCGGGGGAACTGGTCAACATCGGCACCAGCGACGCGCAGCGGGTCGGCGTGGTGAACGCGGCGTTGCCGTTCGGGATCGCCGCGCTCGCCGGGGTGCTGGTCAGCGCCGTCGCCCTGCTGCGCATCTCACTTCCGCTGGGTCTCCTCGTGCTCTTGGGCACGCCGCCGCTGCTGTACCTCGCGCATCTCATCGGCAAGCCGCTGGAACGCCGCAGTGAGGCCGAACAGGAGCGTTCCGCGCACGCTTCGGGGGTCGCCACCGACCTGGTCTCCGGCCTGCGGGTGCTCAAGGGCATCGGCGCCGAACCCGCCGCCGTCGCCCGTTATCGGGACACCAGCCAGAACTCGCTGAAGGCCACCTTGCGCGCCGCGCGGGCGAAGGCGTGGCACGACGGTGCGGTGCTGGCGCTGACCGGCGTTTTCATCGCGGTCGTCGCGCTGGTCGGCGGACATCTCGCCTCGTCGGGGTCGATCAGCGTCGGCGACCTCGTCGCCGCGGTGGGGCTGGCCCAGTTCCTGCTCACCCCGTTCCTGATCTTCTCGTGGGTCAACGGCGAACTGGCGCAGGGCCGCGCGTCGGCGTCCCGGGTCGCCGACCTGCTGACCACGCCGGTGGCGGTCGAACCGGGCGACGGCGAACTCCCCGCCCCCGCCGGCGGGAACGTCAAGTTCACCCAGGTGTCGTACCGCAGCCTCCGCGGGGTCGACCTCGACATCCCGGCCGGGCAGCTGATCGGCGTCGTCGCGGCCGATCCGGCCGCCGCGACCGATCTGCTCGACTGCCTCGGCCGCGCGGGCGATCCCGCCGAGGGCAAGGTCCACGTCGACGGCGTCGATCTGTCCACTGTGGACCCGGATCGGGTGCGGGAGGTCGTCCTGGTCGCCGCGCACGACGCGGACCTGTTCGAAGGAACGCTGGCGGAGAACGTGCACGCCGATGGCCGCGATTCCGGTGACGCGCTGGCCGCGTCGGCGGCCGACGAGGTCGCGGCGGCGCTGCCGGACGGCACCGCGACCGCGGTCACCGAACGCGGTCGTTCCCTCTCCGGCGGCCAGCGGCAACGGGTCGCGCTCGCCCGCGCGCTCGCCGCGGACGCGCCGGTGCTCGTCGTCCACGACCCGACGACCGCGGTGGACACGGTGACCGAGGCGAAGATCGCCACCGGGCTCGCCCGGCTACGACAAGGACGGACCACGATCCTGGTGACCACGAGCCCCGCCCTGCTCGCCGTGACGGAGCGTGTCGTCGTCCTCGACGGCGGCCGGATCACCGGCGAGGGCGGCCACGCCGAACTCGCCCGCGACCGCGCCGACTACCGCGCGGCGGTGCTGTCATGACCCGCGAACTGCTCCCCACCGCCGACGGCAGGCGGATCCGCGCGGTCCTCGGCGAACTCCTCCGCACCTCGAAGGCCCGTGCCGCCGGCGCGCTGGCGATGCTCGTCTGCGCGACCGCGATCGGGCTGCTCACCGCACGCCTGCTCGGCCACATCGTCGACCTGGTCATCGAAAAACGGCCCGCGACCGAACTGACCACCCCCGTGGTGGCACTGGTGCTGGTCGCCGTCGGGCAGGCGATCGCGACGGCGCTGGGTGTCTCGCTGACCGCGAAGCTCGGCGAAACGCTGCTGGCGGAACTGCGCGAACGGTTCGTCGACCGGGCGCTCGGTCTCCCGCTGGAGCAGGTCGAACGCGCGGGCTCCGGCGACCTGACCGCTCGCGTCACCAACGACGTCACGGTGGTCGCGAGGGCGGTCCGCGAGGCCCTGCCCGAACTGGGCCGCTCGGTGCTCACCATCGTGCTGACCCTCGGCGCGCTCGCCGTCCTCGACTGGCGGTTCCTGCTGGCCGCGTTGCTGGCGACGCCGATCCAGCTGCACACCGTGCGCTGGTACGTCCGCAACGCCGTGCCGTTGTACGCGAAGCAGCGGATCGCGACCGGATCACAGCAACAGCAACTGCTCGACACGATCGGCGGCGCGAAGACCGTCCGCGCGTTCCGGCTCGCCGACGCCCACGTGGAGCGGGTCCGGCAGCGGTCCGAGGGCGCGATGGACCTGATGCTGCGCGGCGTCCGGCTGATGACGAAGTTCTTCGCCCGGCTGAACCTGGCCGAGTTCGTGGGCCTCTCGGCCGTGCTCGCGGCCGGTTTCCTGCTCGTGGGCGCCGACGCGGTGACCGTCGGCGCGGCGACGGCGGCGGCGTTGTACTTCCACAGCCTGTTCGGTCCGATCAACAGCGCGCTGGCGCTGGTGGACGACGCCCAAGCGGCCGCCGCGAGCCTCGCCAGGCTGATCGGTGTCGCCGACCTGCCCGCCCCGCGCGAACCCGAACTGCCCGCGAAACCCGTTGACGCGTCGGTGAAGGCGGCCGGACTCTGTCATTCCTATGTGGACGGACATCCGGTGCTGCGGGACGTCGACCTCAGCCTCTCCCCCGGCGAACGGGTCGCGCTGGTGGGCGCGAGCGGAGCCGGGAAGACGACGCTGGCCAAACTGATCGCCGGGATCCACACCCCGGACTCCGGGACGATCGCCGTCGGCGGCGTTCCGCTCGACGAGCTCGGGCCGTCCGCCACCCGGCAGGCCGTCGCGCTGATCAGCCAGGAGGTCCACGTCTTCGCCGGTTCGCTGGCGGACGACCTCAGGCTCGCCCGCCCCGGTGCGACCGACGCGGAGTTACTGGCGGCCTTGGAAAAAGTCGGCGCGCGCGGCTGGGCCGAGGCACTGGACGAAGGTCTCGCGACCGTCGTCGGCGAAGGCGGGCACCAGCTGACCGTCACCCAATCCCAGCAACTGGCGCTGGCCAGGCTGGTTCTCGCGGACCCGCCGATCGCGATCCTCGACGAGGCCACCGCCGAAGCCGGGAGCGCGGGCGCGAAAACCCTCGAAGCCGCCGCGGCCGCCGCACTGGAAGGCCGGACCGGTCTCGTCGTCGCGCACCGGCTGACCCAGGCCGCGGCGTCGGACCGCGTCGTCGTGCTCGAAGCGGGCGCGATCGTCGAAAGCGGGACACACGACGAACTCGTGGCCTCCGATGGTCAGTACGCAACGCTTTGGGCGGCCTGGTCGGACAACCGTTCACGGACGTGACCCGGGCCGCACCGTCACCGGTTGCAATCGAGCGGTCCGCGTCTTAGGTTAGCCAAACCTGATCCTCGATTAATCCGGCATTCCGCCGGACAGCCGATCACGAAGGACGGATGATGGCCCGAATCCCCACCCTCTCCGCCGTGCGCGGGCGCCTGAAGACCGCCGGCCTGCTGGCGTCCACCCTGGTGCTGGCCGCCTCGCTCACCGCGTGCGGAGGAGGCGGCGAGTCGGCCACCCCGGCCGCGCAGAACTCCGCCGGCTCCGCGGTGGACGCGAACGCGTTCCCGACGACGATCGAGCACAAGTACGGCAGCACCACCATCACGCAGGAGCCCAAGCGTGTCGTCACGGTCGGCCTGACCGAGCAGGACGCGCTGCTCGCCCTCGGCGTGGTCCCGGTCGGTGTCACCGACTGGCTCGGCAAGTTCCCCGGCACCATCGGCCCGTGGGCGACCGACAAGCTCGGCGGCGCCGCGCTGCCCGAGGTCCTCAAGGACGTGGACGGGCCGCAGTACGAGAAGATCGCCGCGCTGAAGCCGGATCTGATCATCGCGCTGTACTCCGGGCTC
Organism: Amycolatopsis sp. NPDC052450; assembly: GCF_044547565.1. Lineage (NCBI taxonomy): Bacteria > Bacillati > Actinomycetota > Actinomycetes > Pseudonocardiales > Pseudonocardiaceae > Amycolatopsis > Amycolatopsis sp. NPDC052450. Next base: position 125,785 of record NZ_JBIUAQ010000016.1, read on the forward strand.
ACCAAGGAGCAGTACGACAAGCTGAGCCAGATCGGCGTCCCGGTCGTCGCGCAGCCCAAGGAGTACAACGACTACGGCATTCCCTGGCACGAGGCGACCAAGAAGGTCGGCCAGGCCGTCGGTCGCGCCACCAAGGCGAACGAACTGGTCAAGGGCGTCGAGGACAAGTTCGCCCAGGTCCGCAAGGAGCACCCGGAGTTCGCGGGCAAGTCGGCCCTGATGGCCTCGACCTACGAGGGCTATTTCGTCTACGGCAGCCAGGACGGACGTTCGCACATCCTCGAATCGCTCGGTTTCAAGCTGCCCGCCGACCTCGACGCCGCCATCGGTGACAAGTTCGGCAAGAGCCTCAGCGCCGAGCGGACCGACCTGCTCGACCGCGACGCGCTCGTGTGGCTCATCGACACCCCGGCCAAGGCGCAGGAGATCCTCGGCAAGGACGCGCTGTACAGCGGGCTGAAGGTGTCGAAGGAAAAGCGTGAGGTCTTCATCGAGAACGAAGGCACCTATGGCAGCGCGGTCTCCTTCGTGACCGTGCTGAGCCTGCCGTACGTGATCGACCGAATCGTCCCGCAGCTCGCCGCCGCGGTCGACGGTGACCCGAAGACCGAGGTCAAACCGGCCAACTGAGCCGTTTCCTCTTGAGTACATGACCGAAGTCCGTGAAGGCCTCCTTGAGGGACTCTGGGTCCCTCAAGGAGGCCTTCACGGACCGGCCTGGGTCCTTAAAACTCAGGAGACCCAGGAGTTGTGCAGTGGAATGGTGATCTGCTTCAGCCAGGTCTTCGTGGTGAAGTCCCGGGCCTTGATGACCACCGAGCCCGGCGAGACCTCGACCTGCAGCCCCTGGTTGAACGCGCCGCCGAGGGACACTTCCCCGCCTTTGCCGTCGTCCGTCCAGCCGGTCTGCACGGCGGCGGTGTTGACGACGGTGAACCCTTCGAGATTCCCGGTGCCCGGCACCACGCGGCGGACCACCCAGTCCGACAGGTTCAGGTCCCAGTGCGTGTGCCCGGAGAACAGGAACACGTCCCGGTGGCGGCCGAGGATCGAAAGCAGCCTGTCGGGCTGGAGGTAGTCGGACCGGTAGAGCTTGTTGTGCGTACCGGAAACGGTGTTGGGCAGCGGATGATGCGTCAGCACCATCACCGGGCTGCGCCGGTTCGACCAGTACCGGAGGCGCTGTTCGAGCCAGGTGAACTGCCGGTCGCTCATCCACACCTCGTCCCACAGTTTGGGGTCGTGGTACTTCGCGTACTGCTCGGTTCCGAGGCAGAGCACCGGAACGCCGCCGAACGAGGTCTCGGAGTAGACGGTGTTGCGGCCCGCGAACCGGTAGAAGCTGCGGAAAAGCGAATCCTCGGTCGTCCCGTTGGGCCAGGTCTCCTGGGCGAGGGTGTCGGGATCGCGCCACTTCGGGACGTAGAACTCGTGGTTGCCGATGGCCCACGCGACCTCCCGCGGATGCGGGTGCTTGTCGAAGGTCGAGCGAAGCTGGGCGTACTCGAAGTCGTAGCCGCGCGGGGTGAGATCCCCCGCGATACCGAGTCCCGCGCTGCCGGGGTTGATCGCGTGCAGGTCGTCGAGCGCCTTGCCGAAGTCGGCGAGATCCCCCTGGATGTCACTGAGGATGTTGAAGCGGACGACCGGCCAGTGCGGTCCCCACTTCGCTTGCCCCTGCGGTTGCGCCTCCGCCTCACCCGGCAGCATCGCTGCCCCTGCCGCCGCGCCACCGGCGGCCACCATGAACGCTCTTCGATCCATAACCCGAACGCTACTCACGTTTTATGGACGAATTCGGTCGCGATTCTGAACAACGCAAGTCCGTGAAGGCCTCCTTGAGGGACTCTGGGTCCCTCAAGGAGGCCTTCACGGAACGAAGCGGTCAGGACTCCATGGCCTTGACGAGCGAAGCGGGACGGAGGTCGGTCCAGTTGGTCTCGACGTACTCCAGGCACTCCGGACGCGAGGCCGGGCCGAACTTCGTGGTCCAGCCCGCCGGGACCTCGACGAACTCGGGCCACAGGCTGTGCTGGCCCTCGTCGTTGACCAGCACGAGGTATGTGCCGTCGGGGTTCTCGAACGGGTTCGTCATTCCTTGTTCTCCTTCTGTACAGCCGGTGAATCAGCCCGGCGGGTGAGCGCGTGGAGCGCGAGGAACCAGCCTTCCGCCAGTTCCCGCACCGACTCTTCGGTCAGCACGGCCTCCGGCCATGACCAGTGTGCGGCCAGTTCGGGGCCGCCGGGGCGGTCCTCGGCCAGGACGTTGATCGTCAGCGCGTGCGAGACGGGCATCCCGTCGTCCGCGCCGAGTTCGGCGGCTTCGGCCTCCGCCGCGTACGACCAGTCGGTCGTCTCGGGGACGCCGATCCGGCCCAGGTAGTTGAACTCGATCTGCGGCTTCGCGAACTTGGCGAGTTCAGGACCGGTGCGCGGGTCGAGATACCGGAGCAGACCGTGCCCGATGCCGCCGTCCGGCAGCCCGTCGAGGTGCGCCCGGACCCGCTCGAGCGCGATACCGGCGGCGGCTCCGCCCGCGAACGCGTCGTCCAGGTCGAGGTCGCCGAGGTCGAGGCATACCGGCACGACTGAGGTGAACCAGCCGACCGTCCGCGAAAGATCCGCGCCACGGGCGAGTTCCTCCTCGCGGCCGTGCCCCTCGACGTCGACCAGCACCGCGTGTCCCCCGTCCCCGCGCCACCGTGTGACGGCCAGCGCGAGGCCGGTGAGCAGGACGTCGTTGATGGTCGCGCGGGACAGGAGCGGGGCCGTCCGCTCGGCGGGCAGGGTCAGCGACACCTTCTTCACGGTTCCCTGCACGTCCCGCGCGGGGTCGAGTGGCCGGTCCAGCGGGATCGGATCCCCGCCACCCAGCACGGCTTTCCACCGGCCCAGTTCGCCCTGACGGTCCTGTGTGGACAGTACTTGCGACCATCGCCGGAACGAAGTGTCCACCGGGGACAGTTCGGGCGTCCGGCCGAGGGCGACCGCGTCCCAGGCGGAAACGAGATCCGGCAACAGGATCCGCCATGAGACACCGTCGACCGCCAGGTGATGAATCATCAGCAGCAACCGGCCCGGCCCCGACGATCCCGCGTCGAACCACGTAGCGCTCACCATCACGCCGGCGTCCGGGTCGAGCCTCGCGCGAGTCGGCTCCGCGTGCCGCTCGATCAGAGCGAACAGATCACCTTCGACTTCGACGCGTTCGATGCGGACATCGACGGATTCGGCTACGCGGAGCGCCCAGCCGTCCACCGACCGGTCGAGCCGCGCGCGCAGCATGTCGTGCCGTGCGACGACGGCGCCGAGCACGGCCTTCAGCTGCTCACCGGTCATCCCGGACGGCGTCTGGAGCAACGCCGCCTGGTGATAACCGTCGATCGGCCCGCCCAGTTCGCGCAGCGCGTGCATGATCGGCGTCGGCACGACGACGTCGTCGGCCGTCAGGCTTTCGGCGACCTCGGCCAGCGCCGCGACGGTCCGGCGCGCGAACACCTCGTGCGGCGTGATCTTCAGCCCGGCCGCGCGAGCCCGGCTGACCAGCCGCATCGCGACGATGCTGTCCCCGCCGAGCGCGAAGAAGTCGTCGTCGGCGCCGAGTTCCGGCACGTCGAGCACTTCCGCGAAGAGCCCGCACAACGTCTTCTCCAGCGGGGTCTCCGGCGCCCGGCCACCGGCCAGCTCCGAGTAGTCCGGCGCCGGCAGCGCCTTGCGGTCCAGTTTCCCGTTGGACAACACGGGAAGCGCGTCGAGCGCGACGAACGCCGCCGGGACCAGGTACTCCGGCAACGTCTCGGCCGCGAACCGCCGCAGGTCCGCGAGATCCACAGTGGACACCACGTACGCCACCAGCTGCTTGACCCGCGGACGATCCTCACGCACGAGGACGACGGCCTGTGCGACGTCGTCGTGCCGCTCGAGCACGGCTTCGATCTCGCCGGGTTCCACCCGGAAGCCGCGGATCTTCGCCTGGTCGTCGGCGCGGCCGCCGAAGTCCAGCCGCCCGTCCGCGGTCCACCGGGCGAGGTCGCCGGTGCGGTACATCCGGGCGCCCGCGGGGCCGAACGGATCCGCCACGAACCGCTCCGACGTCAGCGCCGCCCGCCCGAGGTAGCCCCGGGCCAGACCGGAGCCGGCGAGGTACAGCTCGCCGGTGACCCCTGGCGGCACCGGCCGCAGCGCCGCGTCCAGCACGTAGGCGCGGGTGTTCGCGACCGGACGGCCGACCAGCGGCTTCTCGCTGTCACCGATCCGCGCGACCAGCGCGTCCACTGTGGACTCCGTCGGCCCGTACAGATTGAAGGTCTCGGTGCCGTCCAAAGTGGCCAGACGGCGCCACAGGCTCTCGGGCACCGCTTCGCCGCCGACACCGACCACGGCCAGCGGGCACCGGTCGCCGTCGAGCAGTCCGGCTTCCGCCATCTGCGCGAAGAACGACGGCGTGACCTCGATGAAGTCGAAGCCGTCCCGGGAGATCATCGCGGCCAGGAGCTCCGGGTCGCGCCGGGTCTCCTCGTCGACGATGTGCACGGCGTGCCCGTCGAGCAGCCACAACTGCGGCTGCCAGGAGGCGTCGAAGGAGAACGACCACGCGTGCCCGACCCGCAGGTGCGGCTTGCCGGTGGCCTCGACCGCGGGCCGGTGCAACGTCGCCCGGTGGCTGTGGAACAGGTTCACCACACCGCGATGCGGGACGACGACCCCCTTGGGCGTCCCCGTCGAACCCGACGTGTAGATCACGTACGCCGGATGCTCCGGGCTGAGCGGCCGGACCCGGTCCCGATCGGTCAGGTCGTGCGCCTGCCGATCCTCGGTGACGAGCGCGCACAGCGCCAGCGTCTCGATCTCGGTCCGGGGCAACGACTCCAGCAGCTCGGGTTCGGTCAGGACCACCTTGGGCCGCGCGTCGGCGAGCATCGCGGCCAGCCGTTCGACGGGGTAGTCCGGGTCGAGCGGCAGGTACGCCGCCCCCGCCTTGTGGACCGCGAGGATCGCCAGCAGCACGTCCGCCGAACGCGGCAGCGCCAAGGCGACGAAGTCCTCCGGGCCGACGCCGTGGGCGACCAGCGCCCTGGCAAGCCGGTTGGCACGCTCGTTCAGCTCGGTGAAGGTCAAGAAGACCTCACCGGACACCACCGCCGTCGCGTCGGGTGAACGCCGTACCTGTGCTTCGAACAGGCCGGCCACAGTGGACGGTTCGACGGCGAGCGCCGTCCCGTTCCACTCGCGCACGATCAGGTCGAGGTCGGCCTCTGTCAGGATGTCGACCCTGCCGACCGGGGCGTCCACATCGGACACCATGGCGGCGAGCACCCGCTCCATCGCGGCCGGAAGCCGTTCCGGCAGGCCCGCGTCGAACAGGTCGGAGCGGTATTCGGCCGTGAGCTTCAGCCGCGCGCCGGGTTCCACCGCCCAGGTGAGCGGATAGTGCGTCGAGTCGTCGTGGCGCACGATCTCTCCGCGCAGCCCGGCACCGGTTTCGTCCTCGTCCGCGCCCGGGTAGCTCTCGAACACCATCAGCGTGTCGAACAGCTCCCCCAGCCCGGCGCCGCGCTGGATGTCGGCGAGCCCGAAGTGCTGGTGCGCCAGCAATCCGGACTGTTCGTCCTGGACCCGGTCGAGGAGGGCGCCCAGCTTCTCGGCCGGGTCGAGCACGATCCGCACCGGGATCGTATTGATGAACAGGCCGAGCATCCGCTCGACCCCGGCCAGTTCCGGCGGGCGTCCGGCGACCGTCGCGCCGAACACGACGTCCGACCGGCCGGTCAGCCTGCCGAGCACGATGCTCCACGCGGTCTGGACCAGCGTGTTCAGCGTCAGGCCACGCGAGCGGGCCAGGACGGCCAGCGCCGCGGTCGCCTGCTCCGGCAGTTCCAGCGACAACCGGTCCGGCAGGGCCGGTGTCCGCTGCGGGTCGTGCGGGACGAGGTGCGTCGGCTCGGTCAGCCCGTCGAGCGCCTGCCGCCAAGCGGCTTCCGCCGCCTCCCGGTCCTGCTCACCGAGCCAGCAGAGATGGTCGCGGTACTGCCGTGACGGCGCCGCGTCGGCACCGGCGCAGAGCTGGGACAGCTCGGCGAACAGCTGCGGGACCGACCAGCCGTCGAGCAGGACGTGCTGGTGGGTGAACACCAGCCGATGCCGCCCGTCCGGCAACGCCAGGAGCAGGAACCGCAGGAGCGGCGCGGCTGCCGGATCGAAGCGGCGCCGGTCATGTGCCATCGCCGTTTCGAAGTCGCCCGCCGAGTCCACGAAACGCCAGGGAACCGTGACCGAACGCGCCACCAACGCGACCGGACGGCCGGAAGCGAGGTAGCGGTAGCCCGTGCGCAGGACGGCGTGCCGGTCGACGAGGGACTGGGCGGCCTCGCGCAGCCGCACCGGATCGAGCGGTCCTTCGAGATCAAAGGACACCTGGACGGTGTAGACGTCGGGTCCGTCTCCGTCCATCGTCGCGTGGAAGAGCAGCCCTGCCTGCAACGGCGTCAGCGGCCACACCTCGGCCGTGTCCGGCGCGACGTCGAGGATCTCGGCGCGTTCGCCCGCTTCGAGCTCCACCAAGTGCTTGCGGTTCGCCGGCGCGGGCGCGTCGAGCCGCACCGCACTGACCTCGGCCAGCGCCGCGACGGTCCGGTGCCGGAAGACGTCACGCGGGCTGAGCAGCAGCCCGGCGCTCCGCACCCGGCCGACCAGCTGCATCGCGACGATGCTGTCACCGCCGAGGCGGAAGAAGTCGTCGTGGACGCCGACCTTCTCCAGCCCGAGCACACCGGCGACGAGCGACGCCAGCAGTTCTTCGCGCGGAGTGCGCGGTGCGTCGCCGGTGACCGCGACGGCGAAGTCCGGCGCGGGCAGCGCCTTGCGGTCGAGCTTCCCGTTGGGGGTCAACGGGAACTCGTCCAGCACCACGAACGCCGACGGCACCATGTACTCCGGCAAAGCGGCCTCGGCCAGCCGCCGGGTCTCTTCGACGTCGGCCGCGCCGGTCAGGTAGGCGACGAGCCTGCCCTCCCGCAGCACCACCCGTGCGGAGAGCACGGACTCGATCTCGCCCAGCTCGATCCGGAACCCGCGCAGCTTGACCTGATCGTCGGCACGGCCGAGGTACTCGAGCGCGCCGTCGGCACGCCATCGCGCGAGGTCGCCCGTGCGGTACATGCGCTCCCCCGCGGCGAACGGGTTCGCCACGAACCGCTCGGCGGTCAGCCCGGCCCGGCCGAGGTAGCCGCGCGCGAGCTGCGCACCCGCGAGGTACAGCTCGCCCGCCACGCCCGGCGGAACCGGCCGGAGCCTGGCGTCCAGCACATGGACGCGGGTGTTCCACACCGGACGTCCAATGGGAACAGAGCCACCGACGTCATCGACGACCTCCCACGAGGTCACGTCCACCGATGCTTCGGTCGGGCCGTAGAGGTTGTGCAGCGGGACGTCGACTCGGGCGGCCAGTTCCGGCGGCAGTGCCTCGCCACTGCACAGGACCCGGCGGACGCCGTGCCATCCCGGCTCTTCGGCGAGGAAAGCTTCCAGCATCGACGGGACGAAGTGCAGGGTCGTGATCCGCTGATCCCGGATCAGCGCTTCGAGATACGCCGGATCGCGATGACCGTCCGGTTTGGCGACCACCAGTGTCGCGCCGGTGATGAGCGGCCAGAAGAACTCCCACACCGACACATCGAAACTCGACGGCGTCTTCTGCAACACCCGATCATCCGCCGCAAGACCGTACTCGTCCTGCATCCACAACAGACGGTTCACGATCCCGGAATGCGGCACCACCGCACCCTTGGGACGACCCGTCGAACCCGACGTATAGATCACGTACGCCGGAGACGACGGATCCACCACCCTGCCCAAGTTTTCAACGGAGTAGCCATCGAGGTCAGGCAAGGTGTCAAGCACGACCGTGGGTGACGCGTCGTCGAGCATGAACGCCAGCCGGTCGGCCGGATAGTCCGTGTCGAGCGGCAGATACGCCGCCCCAGCCTTGTGCACGGCATACAGCGCGACGACCAGGTCGATCGACCGCGGCAGCGACACCGCCACCACCGACTCCGCACCCACACCCTGCTCGACCAACCACCACGCCAGCCGATTCGCACGCGCATTGAACTCCGCGTACGAAAGCTCGGTGTCCTCGAACACCACGGCAGGAGCGTCCGGCGTCCGCACCACCTGCGCCTCGAACAACTCCGGCAACGTCACCGGCGGAACGTCGCGCGCGGTGTCGTTCCAACGCTCGATCAGCGTGCGCTCATCCTCACCGAGGACGTCGAGTTCGCCGACCGGGATCGCCGGATCGGCGGCCACCTGCTCCAGAACGGCGACCAGCCGCCGCGCGAACGACTCCGCCGTGGCGTGGTCGAACAGATCGGCGCTGTACTCGATCGCGCCCGAGATCCCGTCACTGTTCTCCAGGAACCCGAATTCGAGGTCGAACTTCGCCACGCCCTGCGCGAAGTCCTCCTGGACCGCACGAAGACCGGACAGTTCCAGCTCGTCGCCCGATTCGGGCAGGTAGACCACCATCACCTGGAACAACGGGTGCCTGGCCAGCGAGCGTTCCGGGTTGACCGCGTCGACCAGGCGCTCGAATGGCAGGTCCTGGTGTTCGAAGGCGGCGAGATCCGTCGCACGCACCCGGGCGAGCAGGTCGCCGAACGCCGGGTCGCCGGACAGGTCGGTGCGCAGCACGAGCGAGTTCACGAAGAAGCCGATCAGCGGCTCCAGTCGTTCGTCGACGCGGCCGGAACTCGGCGCGCCGAGCGGGATGTCGTCCCCGGCGCCGAGCCGGTGCAGCAGTGCCGCGACGGCGGCCTGCGCCAGCATGAACATGCTGACGTCGTGCCGCCGGGCGACCTCTCGCAGGCGCTCGGTGAGCCCACCGTCGATCGGGAAGGTGACGAGACCGCCGCGGTGGCTCGACTCGGCCGGCCGTGGCCGGTCCGCGGGCAGGGCCAGTTCGTCGGGCAGACCGGCCAGTGCTTCCTGCCAGAACTCGAGGTGCCCGGACGCCGTCGAGGCGAGCAGTTCGCGTTGCCACAGCGCATAATCCGCGTACTGGACCGGAAGTTCTGTCCACTGTGGAGCTACTCCGGCCAGACGCGCCTCGTAGGCCGTGGCCAGGTCTGCCATCAGCGGTCCGTGTGACCACTCGTCCGTCGCCACATGATGGAGCACCAGCAGCAGGACGTGTTCGCGCGCGGACACGGTGAAGATCGCGGCCCGGATCGGGAGTTCCGCGTCGAGGGCGAATCCGCGGCCGGCTCCGGCGGACAACTGCGCCGAGAGGTCACCCGCGTCCTCGAAGCGAACCTCCGGACGTGCGTCGGCCAGGATCCGCTGCGCCGCGACGCCTCCCTCCTCGGCGAACACGGTCCGCAGCGGTTCGTGCCGCTCGACGAGGTCGCCGATCGCCGCGCGCAGCGCCTCCGCGTCCAGCTCGCCGTGCAGACGCCAGGCGAGCGGGATGTTGTAGGTGGGCGTGACTCCTTCGAGCTGGTACAGGAACCACAGCCGTTGCTGGGCGGGCGAAAGCGGCAACACTTCCGGCCGGTTCCCGGCGCTCAAGGCCGGCCGGTCCGAGGGGTCGGCGAGCCGTTCCGCCAGCGCCGCGACGGTGGAGGCGTCGAAGACGTCACGGACCGACACGGTGGCGTCCAGGGTGGCCGAGATCCGGCTGACCAGGCGCATCACCAGCAGCGAATGCCCGCCAAGCGCGAAAAACCCGTCGTCGATCCCGACCTGCTCGACGCCGAGCACATCGGCGAACAACACGCACAGGGCTTCTTCCCGGGCGTTCCGCGGTGCACGGCCTTCGGTGGCCGCGAACTCGGGCGCTGGGAGTGCTTTGCGGTCGAGTTTGCCGTTCGGGGTCAGCGGGATCTCGTCGAGGACGACGAACGCCGACGGCACCATGTGCTCCGGCAGCTTCGTCGCCACCGCCTCACGAAGCCCGTCCGCCGAACCGACGACGTAGGCCACCAGCCGGTCTTCCCTGGCGACGACCACGGCACGCGTTACGGACCCGGACGCGGTCAGCGCCGCCTCGACCTCGCCGAGTTCGACCCGGAAGCCGCGGATCTTGACCTGGTCGTCGACCCGGCCCAGGAACTCGAGAACGCCGTCGGCGGACCAGCGCGCGAGGTCCCCGGTGCGGTACATGCGCTCCCCCGGGCCACCGAACGGGTCGGCGACGAACCGCTCGGCGGTCAGCCCCGGCCTCGCCAGGTACCCGCGAGCGAGCTGCACACCGGCGAGGTACAGCTCGCCGGGGACACCCGGCGGAACCGGGTACAGCCGGGCGTCCAGCACGTAGGTCCGCGTGTTCCACACCGGACGTCCGATCGGGACGGTCGGCGTCGTCTCCGCACCGGCCTGCCAGGCCGTCACGTCGACGGACGCTTCGGTCGGGCCGTAGAGGTTGTACAGCGGGACGTCCACGCGGGCGGCCAGTTCGGACGGCAGCGCCTCGCCACTGCAGATCACCCGGCGCAACCCGGTGCACTCCGCGGTCTCCAGGAACAGCGCGAGCATCGACGGGACGAAGTGGACGGTGGTGATCCCGGCGGTGCGGATCAGCTCCGCGAGGTACGCCGGGTCCTTGTGTCCCTCGGGTTTGGCGACCACCAGCGTGGCGCCGGTGATCAGCGGCCAGAAGAACTCCCACACCGACACATCGAAACTCGACGGCGTCTTCTGCAACACCCGATCATCCGCCGCAAGACCGTACTCGTCCTGCATCCACAACAGACGGTTCACGATCCCGGAATGCGGCACCACCACACCCTTGGGACGACCCGTCGAACCCGACGTATAGATCACGTACGCCGGAGACGACGCATCGACCACCCGGCCCAAGTTTTCAACGGAGTAGCCGTCCAGAACGGGCAGTTCGTCGAGGACGACAGCGGGGGCCGCGTCTTCGAGCATGAACGCGACGCGGTCCGCCGGATAGTCGCGGTCGACCGGCAGGTAAGCGCCACCGGCCTTGTGCACCGCATACAGCGCGACGACCAGATCGATCGACCGCGGCAGCGACACCGCCACCACCGACTCCGCACCCATACCCTGCTCGACCAACCACCACGCCAGCCGATTCGCACGCGCATTGAACTCCGCGTACGAAAGCTCGGTGTCCTCGAACACCACGGCAGGAGCGTCCGGCGTCCGCACCACCTGCGCCTCGAACAACTCCGGCAGGGTCGCGACCGGGACCTCACGAGCCGTGCGGTTCCACTCGGTCACCCGCGCGAGCTCATCGCCGACGAGGACGTCGAGCGCCGCGACGGGCCGGTCCGGTGCGGCTGTGACCTGCTCCAGCAGCGACGTGAGGCGGGTGAGCAGCCGCTCGGCCGTCGACTCGTCGGCGAGATCCTCGGCGTACTCCAGCATCAGCGTGGCGGTGTCCCCGCCGTCGACCATCGTGAAGTGCAGGTCGAACTTCGCCATGCCGGTGTCCATCTCGAACCACTCGGCGGGCAGCCCGAGCACGTCGTGCGCGTCGCTCTGCCGGTGGTAGCCCACCATCACCTGGAACAGCGGGTTGCGGCCCGGCACCCGGGGCGGGTTCAGCTCCTCGACGACCCGCTCGAACGGCAGGTCGCCGTGCGAGAACGCGGCGAGATCAGCCTCGCGCACCCTGTCGAGCAACGCGGCGAACGTCGGCTCGCCCGACAGGTCGGTCCGCAACACCAGCGTGTTCACGAAGAACCCGACGAGCTGCTCCAGTCGTTCGTCAGTTCGTCCCGCGATCGGGGCGCCGAGCGGGATGTCGTCCCCGGCGCCGGTCCGGTGCAGCAGTGCGGCCACCGCCGCTTGGAGCACCATGAACGGGCTCGCCCCGGCTTTCGCCGCCAGGTCTCGCACGGCGGCCGACAGCTCGCCGGACAGCCGGGACTTGACCTTCCCGCCCCGTCCGGTCGGCCGGAGTGGACGCGGACGGTCCAGCGGCAGCGTCAGCTCGTCCGGCGCGCCGATCAAGGAGCCGGCCCAGAAGGTGACCTGTGCGGCGCCGCGCTGTTCGAGGAAGTCCTTCTGCCACAAGGCGAAGTCGGCGTACTGAACCGGAAGGTCCGTCCACATGGGACTCTCGCCGCCGAGCCGGGCTTCATACGCCGAGGTCAGGTCGCTCAGGAACGGCCGGTCGGACCATTCGTCGGTCGCGCTGTGGTGCAGGACCAGCGAGATCACCTGGTCACCCTCACCGAGCCGCAACACCCTCAGCCTGACCGGGATTTCCCGTGCCAGGTCGAACGGTGTCCGCGAGAGCTCGGCGATGCGGGCCTCCAATCCGGCCTCGTCGCACTCCTCCACGGCGAACGGGGTCTCGGGCGCGTCGAGAACGCGCTGGTAGGGCTCCCCGTCGTGCTCGACGAACACGGTCCGCAAGACTTCGTGCCTGCCGAGGACGTCGCCCAGCGCCAGCCGGAGTGAGTCGAGATCGAGGTCGCCCCGCAACCGGAAGGTCAGCGGGAAGTTGTATGCGACGGCGTTCGCTTCCATCCGGTCGACCAGCCAAAGGCTGCGCTGGGCCGCCGAAAGCGGGACGCGTTCCGGGCGCTCGGCACGGACCACCGCCGGCCGCGCCGGTTCACCGGCACCCGCGCGAGCGGCCAGCTCGGCGACCGTCGGCGCCTCGAACAGGTCACGGATGGCCAGTTCCGCGCCGAGTTCGGTCCTGGCGCGGCTGATCAACCGGGTGGCGAGCAGCGAATGCCCGCCGAGGTCGAAGAAGTTGTCCTCGACACCCACCCCGTCCAGTCCGAGGACCTCGGCGAAGAGCGCGCACAGCGTCTCTTCTTCGGCGGTCTCGGCCGGGCGGCTTTCGGCGAGGCGCACCGTCTGGTCGGCGTCCGGGAGCGCCCGCGTGTTGAGCTTGCCGTTGTCGGTCAGCGGCAGCGAGCCCAGCGTGACGAACGCGGCCGGGACCATGTAGTCCGGCAGTTCCGTCTTGAGCCGATCGCGCAGGCGTTGCACCAGTTCGCCGCCACCGCGGGCCGCGGTCGGGCTCGTGGCGTACTTGGCCAGGTTCGTGCCGACCGAAACGGGCTGATGCACCCCGGTGACCAGCGAGTCCGGCTGTCCCTTGTGGACGAACACCGCCTCGAAAGCGCCGTCCGCGGACCAGGTGCAGTACACCCGGAACCCGAGCCGGTCACCGAGTTCGTGCACGTCCTCCGGTTCGATCCCGTCGTCACCGCGGAACAACGCGAGGACGTCGATGAGCGGTACACCGGCGTCCAGGGCGCGTGTCGCCTCGACCTCCGGAACCTGCCGGGCGTCCGGGATCCGGCTCACGCGCAGCGTTTCGGTACCGGCGAGCTGCTCTTCCAGGACCGAGAGGGAGCCCACCTCGTCCCAGAACAGACGTGGCGCCTGGGCGACCGAAAGGGTCGGTGCTGCCTTGACCAGGACCGCGTCATAGCGGTACCGGCTCAGCTCGTTGTGCAGCCGGGCCCGTTTGATCCGGACCTGCGCGGCGACGTCCGGAAGCCGCCGTGCGAGCGCGGTGAAGTAGTCCGGGTCGATCAGCAGTTCCTTCTCCAGCGCGGCACCGCGTTCGATCGCGCGCCGCACCTGGGCGACGTCGGAGGTCGCGTCGGCGCGGGTGAGCTGGATCGCGGTGTGGAACGCGCGGGCGAGGCGCAGGTTCCGGACGTCGCCGACGAACAGCGCGCCGCCGGGCGCGAGCAGGCCGATCGCCTTCGTGATGACGTCGGTCAGGTAGTCGACGCTCGGGAAGTACTGGATGACGGAGTTGATCACGATGGTGTCGAACCGGCCGCCGGGCAGGCCGTCGAACACGTGCGCCGGCTGGGCGCGCAGGTTCACCTTGGCCGCCAGCTCCGGATCCCGTTCCAGTTCGCGGTTCAGCTTCGCGATCACCGGCGCGGCGAGGTCGGTGCCCCAGTACTCCCGCGCCATCGGGGCGATCTGCCCCATCAGCAGCCCGGTGCCGACGCCGATCTCCAGCACCCGTTCCGGCTTCAGTTCGGCGATCCGGTCGACGGTCGCCTGCCGCCATTCCCGCATGTGCTCCAGCGGGATCGGCGCACCGTCGTAGCTGGAATCCCAGCCAGCGAAGTCCTCGGTGAACAGGGCCGTCGGGATCTCGGTGTACTCGTCGGAGTAGATCTGCTGCCATTCGCCGACCTGGTCGGCCTCCGCCTCCGCCCGCGCGTCCCCGCTCAGCTCGGCCGGGACGACGTAGCCGATGAGCCGCTGCAGGCCGGGCGCAGACGGATCGGGCCGCGCGAGGACGGCGGCCTGCGCGACCTCGGGGTATCGGCTGAGCGCGGTCTCGATCTCACCTAGTTCGACGCGATAGCCGCGAATCTTCACCTGGTCGTCGGTACGGCCGAGGAAGTCGATGTTCCCGTCCGGACGGCGGCGCACCAGGTCACCGGTGCGGTACATGCGCCCGCCCCCTGACACGAACGGGTCGGCGACGAACCGTTCGGCGGTCAGGCCGGGACGCCCGAGGTAGCCGCGGGCCAATCCCTCACCCGCGATGTAGAGCTCGCCCGCGACCCCGTCCCGGACCGGCCGGAGCCAGGCGTCGACGATGTAGGCGCGGGTGTTCCAAATCGGTTTGCCGACGGTCGGGGTGTCGCTGTCGGTCGTGCCGCCGCCGAGCGTGTTGATCGTGTATTCGGTGGGGCCGTACAGGTTGTAGCCGTAGGTGCCGTCGGTGTCCCGCAGCCGGTTCCACACCGACTCCGACACCGCCTCGCCGCCGAGCAGCACGAGCGCCGGCCGGTGTCCCTCCAGCAGCCCTTCCTCGATCAGCAGGTGGGCGTACGTCGGCGTCACGTTGACGACGTCGACCTCGTGCTCGTCGCAGTACGCCACGAGCGCCCGCGCGTCCCGCCGCAGTTCCTCGTCGCAGACGTGGACCTCGTGCCCTTCGACGAGCCACAACAGCTCTTCCCAGGACATGTCGAAGGCGAACGACACGGTGTGGGCGATCCGCAACCGCCGTCCGCCCGCCGACGCGATGGCCGGGGCGAAGATGGCGCCCTGGTGGTTGAGCTGCATGTTCGTCAGGCCGCGGTACGGCGTGACGACGCCCTTGGGTTTGCCCGTGGAGCCCGAGGTGTAGATGACGTACGCCGGATGCTCCATGCGGTCCGCGCGGCCGCGCGCGAACAGCGGGCGCTCGGCGTCGGAGATCGGGCCGCCGCCGAACGCCCTGTCTTCGTGGTCGTCGACCAGGACCCGCGACGTGTCGCCGGGGAGTGTCGCCGAGACGTCCTTTGTGGACACAAGGCACAGCGGCCTCGCGTCCTCCAGCATCACCGCGAGCCGGTCGGCCGGGTAGTCGAGTTCCAGCGGCAGGTACGCCGCGCCGGTGCGCAGCACGGCGAACAGCGCGACGACCATGTCGATCGACCGGGGCAGGCCTAGCGCGATCACCTGCTCCGGCGCGGCCCCCTTCGCCAGCAGCAGCCGGGCCATCCGGTTGATACGCGCATCCAGTTCCGCGTACGTCAGACGTTCTTCGCCGAACACCAAGGCGATCGAGTCCGGCGTCCGTTCCGCTTGAACCGCCAGCAGGTCGGCGATCGTGTTCTCGATGACCGGGTGCTCGGCTTCGGCCCAGCCCGCCTCCAGCGCGGCGCGGTCCTCAATGGACACCGTGGCCAGCGCGCCGACCGGTTTCGCCGGGTCGTCGACGATCTGCTCGACCAGTGAGGTGAAGCGGCCCAGCACCGAGGCGGCCGCATCTGCGTCGATCACGTCGTCCCGATAGGACAGTGTGATCCGGATTTCCTCGCCCGGCGTGACCACCAGGGTCAGCGGGTAGTGCGTGGCGTCGATGTTGAGCAGACCGGTGATGCCGTGCCGGTGACGGAGTCCGTCGCGCCGTTCGTCACCGTCGGCGTTGCGCAGCACGAAGAGCGTGTCGAACAGGACGCGGTGCCCGGCCTCCCGCTGCAGGACACCGAGGCTCATGAACTCGTACGGGGTCAAGTCCATGCGCTCGGACTGCAAGCGCCGCACCAGGTCCAGAACCGACTCGGCCGCGTCGAGCCGCACCCGGGTGGGCACGGTGTTGAGGAACAGGCCGATGGTGTTCTCGATGTCGGGCACCGCCGCGGGCCTGCCCGCGACCGCGGCGCCGAACACGACGTCGTGCCGTCCGGTCATCGTCGAGAGGACCAGGCCCCAAGCCGCGTTGAGCACGGAGTTGACGGTCAGTCCGTGCCGCCTGGCCTGCTCACGCAATCCGCGGCTCAGACCGGACGGGAGCACGGTGTCCAGGTTGACCGGGGTGGCAGGCACCAGGTCCCGGCCCTCCGGACCGATGACGGTCGGCTCCGCCAGCCCGGACAGCGCCTCGCGCCACGCTCCCGTGGCTGCCTCGATGTCCTGCCGGTCGAGCCAGCGCAGGAAGTCCACATAAGATCCCGCCGCGGGCAGCGTGCGGTCGTCCCCGCCGAGGTCGTAGAGCGCGAACAGCTGCTCGATGAAGAGCCAGGCGGACCAGCCGTCCCAGAGCAGCAGATGCCGGTTCAACACCACCCGGTCGCGCCCGTCCCCGAGCCGGACCAGTTTCAGGCGGAACAGCGGCGGCGCGCCGAGGTCGAACCGCGTCGCGCGGTCCTCGGCCATCAGGCCGTCGAGCCGCTCCCGCCGTTCGTCTTCGGACAGCGCCGAAAGGTCCACTTCGGACACCGGCGGCTCGACGCCGGCCGCCACGAACTGCACCGGCCCTCGCAGCCCCTCACTGGTGAAACCGGCGCCGAGACTCGGGATCCGGCGCAGCAGCGCGGACACCGCCGAGCGCAACCTCCCGGCGTCCAGGCGGTGATCGAAGTCGATCGCCTCCTGGATCGTGTAGATGTCGACGCGGTCGGAGTTGTAGCTGGAGTGGAAGAACAGGCCTTCTTGGAGCGGGGACAGCGGCCAGACGTCGGCGACCGGCAGCGGGCTGAACCGCTCGACGCGCGTGATCTCCTCCTGGGTCAGCGACACCAGTTCGAGGTCGGACGGCGTGAGCCCCACCGGCACGTCCGTGTCCACCGCCGCGAGCTCCCGCAAGGCGGCGACCCAGCGGTCCGCGAGCGTTCCGGCCGGGCCGGCGAACGTCGCCGTCAGCCTCGGCCCGTCCTCGGTCTCCTCGCAGGCGACGCCGATCCGCAGGACGTGGTCACCCGCCGGGGGCGCCGCCGCGTGCCCGGCGACCTGCCACTCCCCCTGCCCGGCCGGGATCCGGCCGTCGTAGCGCAGGGCGATCGACGGTTTCGCGAGCCCGGCGAGCAGCGGCCCGGTCTGGGCGTTGAGGTAACGCAGCGAGCCGTAGCCGCCGGGTGTCTTCCGGACCGTCTCCTTGACGGCCTTGAGCATCGCGAGCGGTTCGCCGGTCGCGGTGATCCGCACCGGGCGGACCGACGTCAACGCGCCGACGGTGCCTGGCGCCTCTACGCGACCGTGAAGGTCGACGAGGAGATCGCCGTCGACGGCGGCCTTCAACGCCGTCAGAAGAACGTCGGTCACGTCTCCGTGCACAGTGGACGGCAGCGAGTCGACGAGCGTCCGGGTGTCCTCGATGGACAGCGTGACGCGGCGTTCGGCGACGTCGCCGGAAATCGCGGCGGAGCCGGGCGCCAGAGTCTCGGCCCAGTGCTCGATTTCGCCGAGCAGCGCCGGATCCTGTGCGCTTTCGGTGATCCGGCGGGCGATGGTCCGCAGCGAACTCGTCACCGGCGTGAACACCGGCGGATGGCCGCCGGTCACGGCTTGCCAGGCGATCGCGAGATCGGCTGCCAGCGTTGTCCAGCTCCGCGCGTCCAGCACCGCGGGATGCGCCACCAGAAGCAATCTGCCCGGCTCGTCGAACCAGACGGCTTGCAGCAGGTTGTCCGTGAGCCTATCCACGGCGTCCCGGTACTCGTCTTCGAGCGGCCCGGCCCCGTGGCGAAGCAGATCGGTCGCCAGAACCGTCCCTTGTGGACGGATTTCGAGCGACCACAGCACCGATGCGACTTTCGAGAGTTCGAGCCGCAGGCCGTCGTGGTGGTCGAGGACGAGTTGCAGGGCCGCGGCGAGTGTCTCGACGTCGGCGCCGGTCGGCAGGGTCAGCAGCACCGATTCCGGCTGGACCGCGTCGCCCAGCTCACGCAACCGAAGCATTTCGGGCAGGAGTGGGAGCGGGCCGATACCGTCGGCGTCGGCCACCGGTTCGACCGGCGTCGCGGCAGCGGCGAGCGCGGCCGGGGTCCGGAGTTCGAAAACGTCCTTGGGGCTCAGTTCGAATCCGGCCCGCCGGGCACGGCTCGACACGGCGATCGACGAGATGCTGTCGCCGCCCAGCAGGAAGAAGTCCCCGTGGGCGCCGACGGTGTCCAGGCTGAGGACGTCCGCGAAGATCCGCGCCAGGGCGCGTTCCTGGTCGTTCTCGGGCGCGGCCACGGACACGCCGACCTCGGGCGCGGGCAAGGCGCGGACGTCGAGCTTTCCGCTGGGGGTCAACGGGAACTTGTCGAGGACGACGAACGCCCGCGGAACCATCGGGGCGGGCAAGGCCTCGCTGACGGCGGCCCGTAGCCGTTCCGGATCCGCTCCGCCGGCGACGTAGCCGACGAGCGCGCCGTCCTTCGCCACCACCGTGGCGGCCGTGACCTCCGGCTGCGCCGCGAGCACGGCCTCGATCTCGCCGAGTTCGATCCGGTTACCGCGGATCTTCACCTGACGGTCGGTGCGGCCGAGATATTCGAGTTCGCCGTCGGCGCGGCGGCGGACCAGGTCACCGGTCCGGTACAGCCGCTGTCCCGGTTCGCCGAACGGGTCGGCGACGAAGCGTTCGGCGGTCAGACCGGGCCGCCCGTGGTAGCCGCGGGCCAGCTGGACACCGGCGAGGTACAGCTCGCCCGCCACGCCGTCGGGCACCGGGCGGAGGCAGCCGTCGAGGACGTGCGCCCGCGTGTTCCACACCGGACGTCCGATGGGGACGGACGCGCCTTCGAAACCCGTGGCGTCGAAGAAGGTCACGTCCACCGCGGCCTCGGTCGGGCCGTAGAGGTTGTGCAGCGGGACGCCGGTGAGCGAGCGCCAGCGCGCGGCGATCTCGCCGGTCAAGGCCTCGCCGCTGGAGAACACCTGATGCAACGAGCCCAGGTCGCCGGTGACCTCGTCGCTGCCCAGGAACGCGGCGAGCATGGACGGGACGAAGTGCAGGGTGGTGATCTCCCGTTCCCGGATCACCCTGGCGAGATACGCCGGGTCGCGGTGGCCGTCCGGTTCGGCCATCACCACGGTCGCGCCTTCGCACAGCGCCCAGAAGAACTCCCATACGGACACGTCGAAACTCGACGGCGTCTTCTGCAGCACCCGGTCCGAGGCCGTGAGGCCGTACTCGTGCTGCGTCCACGCGAGCCGGTTGACGATCGCGCGATGTGTGACGGCCACGCCCTTCGGCCGCCCCGTCGACCCGGAGGTGTAGATCAGGTACGCGGTGTTGTCCGGTCCCGCGGGCACACCCGGGACATCGCCTGCGGCGGGTTCGCCGGTCACGGAAACCTGTGTCAGCCCGGCGACGGCAGGGATCCGCGCGGCCGTTCCTGGTTCGGAGAGCACGAGCCGCGCGCCGGAATCGGCCAGCATGTATTCGAGCCGGTCGGCCGGGTAGTCCAGGTCGACCGGCAGGTACGCGGCCCCGGCTTTCAGGACACCCAGCAGGGCGACCATCAGCTCGGCCGACCTCGGCACCGCGACGGCGACGACCTCTTCGGGACCGGCGCCCAGTGAACGCAGCCTGCGGGCCAGGTTCTCCGCCTGGGCGTCGAGGTCCGCATAGGACAGTTCGGTGTCCTTGAACAGCACGGCCGTCGCGGACGGCGTCCTGGCCGTCTGCTCGGCGATGGCCTCGGCCAGCGTGCGCTCGGGCACCGGATGCGAGGTCGCGTTGAGTTCGGCCAGGCGGCCGCGTTCGGCGGGCGAGAGGAGGTCGAGGGCGGCGACCGGCAGACCCGGGTTCGCGGTCAGCGTCTCCAGCAGCCGGGCGAACCGTTCCGCGAGCTGCCCTGCCGCGACCGCGTCGATCCGGGCGGCGTCGAATTTGAGGCTGAACCCCAGGTCTTCGCCCGGGGTCGCGATCACCGCGACCGGGAAGTGCACCGCGTCGGTGACCTCCACGCCGGTGAGGCGCACGGGTCCGGACGCGCGCTCGTCATCACGCGGGAAGTTCTCGACGACCACGAGCGTGTCGAACAGCTCTTCCTGCCCGGCACCGGCGATCCGCTGCAATTCACCGAGGCCGAGATGCTGGTGCTCAAGCAAGGCCGCTTGCTCGTCCTGCAATCGCCGCAGCACGGCGGCGACGGTTTCGGACGCGGACCAGCGCAGCCGCACCGGCACCGTGTTGATGTACAGGCCGACCGCCGACTCGAGGCCGGCGGCACCGCTGTCGCGGCCGGAGACGGTGCTGCCGAACAGCACGTCGTCCCGGCCGGTGAGCCCGCCGAGCAGGAGTCCCCAGGCGCCGTGCAGGACGGTGCCGAGGGTGAGCCCGTGCGCGCGTGCCATGGCGGACAGCTCCGCCGTCGCCCGCTCGCCGAGGCTCAGGTGCAGCCGCGACGGTCGTCGCCCGGCCGTGTCCCGGCCTTCGATCAGCCGGGTGGGTTCGTCCACTCCGGACAACGCCGTCCGCCAGGCTTCGCGCGCGGCATCGTGATCGCGCGCCGCGAGCCGCCGCAGGTGGTCCGCGCGCGTGCCGGGTTCCGGGAGCGGAGTGCCCGCGTGTCCCGCCAGCAGTTCGCGGAGCAGCACCACGACGGACCAGCCGTCGGCGATGATGTGGTGGAAGGTGAGCGCCAGCTTGGCGCGATCTTCCCCGAGCCGCGTGAAGGTCGCCCGCAGCAGCGGCGGCCGGGCGAAGTCGAACCGGCGCGTGCGGTCCGCCTCGAAGGCTTCCGCGGCGTCATCGGCGGCCACCTCGCGCCAGGGCAGTTCGGCGTGCCGGGTCACCGTCTGGACCACCTGGCCGCCGTCGAGCTGCCGGAAGCCCGACCGTAGCGATGAGTACCGGTCCAGCAGCGCCTGGGCCGATCGGCGCAGCGCACCGGCGTCGACGTCCCCTTCGAGGTCGAGCACCTCCTGCACGGTGTAGATGTCGGCGGCCGTGCCGCCTTCGAACTCCGCGTGGAAGAAGAACCCTTCCTGCAGCGGCGTGACCGGCAGGACGTCGGCGTACTCGGCGAGCGCCGCGCGTTCGGCACCGGTCAGCTCCAGCAGCGGCAGCTCGTCCACAGTGGACTCAGCGGTGGACACGGCGTCCGCGCGGGCGGCGAGTGCCTCGGGAGTCCGGTGCTGGAACACCTGGCGCGGCGTGATGGCGAGGCCATGTTCCGCCGCGCCCAGCACCAGCCGGATCGACAGGATGCTGTCGCCACCGAGGGAGAAGAAGTCGTCATCCGCGCCCGCCGAGTCCAGCCCGAGGACCCGCGCGACGACGCCGCACAGGATCCGTTCCCGCTCGGTGCGCGGCGCGCGACCGGTGGCGGCGGCGCCGAAGCCGGGCAGGGGCAGCGAGGTGCGGTCCAGTTTGCCGTTCGGCATGATCGGAAGCCGGTCGAGTTCCACGAACGCCGACGGCACCATGTAGTGCGGCAGCGCCGATTCCGCGTGCCCGCGCAACTCCTTGAGCAGCGACGGCGACGCGTCCGCCTCGGGGACGACATACGCCACCAGGCGCCGGTCCCCCGGCTTGACCTCGCGCGGCACGACGGCGATCCGCTCGACCCCGGCGTATCCGGCGAGCGCGGACTCGATCTCCCCCGGTTCGATCCGGAATCCGCGGATCTTGACCTGGTGATCAGTGCGGCCGAGGAAGTCCAGGTTCCCGTCCGCGCGCCAGCGGACGCGGTCACCGGTGCGGTACATGCGCTCGCCGCCGCCCGCGAAGGGATCCGCGACGAAGCGTTCCGCCGTCAGCCCCGGACGTCCGGCGTATCCCCGCGCGAGACCGCGGCCACCGACGTACAACTCCCCCTCGACGCCGACCGGGACCGGCCGCAACGCGGTGTCGAGAACGTAGCAGCGGGTGTTCGGATCCGGTCCGCCGATCGGGATCGGCCCGGTCCAACCCGGCTCGGCCGCCCACAACGTCGAGTTCACCGTCGCCTCGGTCAGCCCGTACGCGGCGACGACGTTCAGGTCTTCCGCCCAGCGCGCGATCAGTTCCGGCGGCACGGTCTCGGTGCCGACGATCAGCACCGCGCCCTTCGGCAGTTCACACTCCGGCGGCAAGGCCGCGACCAGCGACGGCGGCAGGATCATGTGCGTCGCCGCGTTGCCGGCGATGTAGCCGGTCAGTTCGACGCCCGCGACCCGGCGGTGCGACGGCACCACGATCAGCGTTCCGCCGACGCACAGCGACATGACCAGATCCCAGACCGTCACGTCGAATCCGGTCGAGGCGAACTGCACCACCCGGCTGTCCTCGCCGATGCCGATCCGTTCGGTCGCCGTGCTGATCAGGCTGCCGATCCCGTCGTGCGACAGGACCACGCCCTTCGGCTTCCCCGTCGAACCCGACGTGTAGATGACGTACGCGGCCTGGTTCAGCGAGATCCCGCTCACGTCCACAGTGGACGCGTCCAGTGCGGCGAGTTCGGCGGTGATCGCCGGATCGTCGAGAAGGACCCGCTCGACGTCCACACCGGACGGCAGCTGGGCGGACTCGTCCTTTGTGGACACGACAATTCTCGCGCCGGCGTGGTGGAGCATGTACGCGAGGCGATCCTCGGGATGGTCGAGGTCGAGCGGGAGATACGCGGCCCCGGCCTTCATGACGGCGAGGAGCGCGACGATGAGATCGGCCGAACGCGGCATCGCCACGGCGACGACGTCCTCGTCACCGACGCCACGTCGCCTCAGCAGCCGGGCGAGACGGTTGGCGGCGGCGTCGACCTCGGCGTAGGTCAGCCGGACGTCCTCGCAGACGACGGCCTCGGCCTCCGGTTTCCGTGCCACGACCCGGTCGAACGCTTCGGGCCAGGACACCTCCGGCGAGTCCGCGACCGCGGTCCCGAGCTCCAGCACCCCGGCCCGTTCCTCCACCGAGAGCAGGTCGATCGCGGCCAGCGGCAGGTCCGGGCCCGCCACCAGGGCGTCCAGCACCGCGGCGAACCGGCGGCGGTGTTCGGCGAGTTCGTCGTCGGACGAGACATTCGCGTCCGCGTCGAAGTCGAAGCGCAGCCCTCGTCCCTCACCCGCGTCGTAGACGGCGATGGCGACGTCGCTGATCGGGCCGAGTTCGAGGTTGTGCACGGTGGCGCTCGCGTCGCCGAACGCGAGTTCGCCGTCCACAGCCATGTAGTTCACGCTCAGCCCGACGAGTTCGTGCACCCCGCCGCTCGCACCGAGTTCGCGGGCGAGGTCCTCACCGCGGTACCGGCTGTGCTCCAGCAGCGCGGAAACCTTCTCCGCGACCTGCGCGACCAGCCGCGCCGGCGTCGTCTCGGGTCGCACGCTCAACCGCAGCGGCAGGACGTTGGACACCATGCCCGGCTGCTCGCGCAGGGCGCGGGTGGTGCGTGCGGTGACCGGCAGGCCGAGGACGAGGTCTTCGGCACCGGTCACCCGGTGGGCGTAGGCCGCCACCGCGGCGATCGCGACGCGGGACAGCCTCGTTCCGGCGTCGAGCGCGAACTTCCGCACCGTCCCGGACTTCGCCGCGGGCAGCTCCCACGAATGCCGTCGCAGCCGGATCCGCCCGGACGACGCGCGGCCGAGCAGCCGCACCGGGTTCGGCCTCCCCGCGAGTTCGCCGAGCCAATAGGCGCGGTCGGCCTGCTCGTCATGGTCCGCCTCGACGAACCCCGAGAGCGGCCAGGAAACCTCGTCGGCGGTGCCCGAATAGAGCTCCGCGGCGCGGCGGGTCAGGACCGCCTGCCCGTACGCGTCCATCACCAGATGGTGGTAGCGCTGGAACCAGCGGACCCGGTCCGCGGCCAGCACCAGCAGCGTGTGCGCGGTCAGCGGCCCTCGGGTGAGATCGGCGACCACGGCCAGTTCGGCTCGCGCCCACTCGTCGGCCGCGCGCTCCGGATCCGGTTCGGCGGTGAAGTCGAGGACGGTGACATCACCGGGAGTGGCCGGACGCTGGACCGGCGTGTCGCCTTCCAGCCCGACCGTGACGTGCAGGCACTCCGCCTCCGCGACCGCCCGCCGAACGGCCTCACCCAACCGGGCGAGGTCGACGTCTCCGCGAAGCTCCGTGACCCAGCCGATCGTGTAGACCGGATCGGCCGGGTCGAGCTGCTGGGCGAGCCAGATCCCCCGCTGTGCCGGGGTCAGGGGAAAGCCGCGGTTCATCGGGGTTTTGCCTCCACCGTTCAAGAGCGTGAAACGTCGTACAGCGGGTCAGACGGGCCCGGTCCCGCTGACCGCGTACTCGGGCCGGGACACGCCGGCGGCTCGCCTGTCCACAATGGACTGGAGAATCTCCCCGACCCGGACCGCGGTGTTGGACAGCAGCGACGACGTGATGCCGTGCGTGTGCTCCGTGCCGCCCTGCAGGTAGATCCCGCCGTCCAGCGGCGGTTCGGTGACGATCCGGTAGTCGCGTTCGACGCGGAGCCTGCCCTCGTCGTCACGCGTGCAGGCGGAGGCGAGCTCACCGAGCAACGGCGTCGGGTCCGCCGGGCTGTACCCGGTGGCGTACACGACGAAATCGGCGTCGATGCTGGTCCGCTCCCCGGTCTCCAGCGCCTCGATGGTCACCCGCACTTCGGAGCCGGTGTCGGTGACCTCGGTGGGACGGGAGACGTTGATCAGCTTCAGCCGCTCGATCCCCTGCACCTTCTCGCGATAGACGCGGCGGTAAAGCTCGTCGATGAGTTCGATGTCGACCGCCGAATAGTTGGTCGCGCCGTGGTAGCGCATCAGGCGCTCCTTGACCGCTTCCGGCGCCTCGTAGAACCGCCCGACCGCCTCGGGGTCGAAGATGCGGTTGGCGAACGCGCTGTCGTCGGCCGGGCTGTAGCCGTACCGCGCGAACACCGCGCACACCTCGGCCCGGGGGAAGCGGTCGTGCAGCAGCGCGCTGACCTCGGCCGCGCTCTGGCCGGCGCCGACGACGACGAACCGGCGCGGCTCTTCGGCGGCCATGCCCTCGATCCGGTGCAGCAGTTCGCTGTTGTGCCAGATCCGTGTGCCCGGTGTCACACCTTCGGGGAGGTTCGGCCGCAGTCCGGTGCTCATCACCAGATTGCGGGCGCGCAGGTTCACCAGTTCGCCGTCGGTGCGGGCGTGGACGTCGAAGAACACGATCTCGTCACCGTCGAAGACCGGCGTCACAGAAAGCACTTCGGTGCCGTAGGAAACCAGGTCGTCGACCTTTTCCGCCGCCCATTCGAAGTAGTCGTGGAACTCGATCCGCAACGGGAACAGGTTCTTGTGGTTGATGAAATCGACCAGCCGGTCCTTGCTGTGCAGATACGACAGGAAGCTGAACGAACTCGTCGGGTTCCGCATCGTCGCCAGGTCCTTGAGGAAGGAGACCTGCATCGTGGCGTTGTCGATCAACATCCCGCGATGCCAGCCGAACCGGGGCTGCCGCTCGAGGAAGTGGGCGGTGACCGTCTCCGTTCCGGACGCGCCGTTGTGCTCGGTGACGGCGATGGCGAGCGCCAGGTTGGAAGGCCCGAACCCGACCCCGACCACGTCGTAGACCGGAACTCGTTCACCGACCACTGCTCGTGCCATCTTGAACCCCTAGCGCGGCTCAGCCGCATCTCGGTACTTCGCAACAAAGACCAGGGAACCCTAACCTAAGTTAGGTGAGGCTCAACTAGTACTTTCAGTGGTGATGTTCATCCCTCGACCAGGAGGAGGCCGGTCCCATGCGGGTCGCCATGTTCGGATACCAGACCTGGGGACACCGCACCCTGCGGGCGTTGATCGACGCGGGGCACGATGTCGCCCTCGTCGTCACCCACCCGAAGAGTGACCACGCCTACGAGAAGATCTGGTCCGACTCGGTCGCGGACCTCGCCGAGGCCAACGGGATCCGCGCGCTGCTGCGCCAGCGTCCCGACGACGCCGAGCTGCTGGCGGAGCTGAAGGAAGCCGATCTCGACCTGATCGTCGCCAACAACTGGCGCACCTGGCTGCCGCCCGAGATCTTCGAGATGCCACGCCACGGCACGCTGAACGTCCACGACTCGCTGCTGCCCGCGTACGCCGGCTTCTCGCCGCTGATCTGGGCGCTCATCAACGGCGAGAAGGAAGTGGGCCTGACCGCCCACATGATGGACGCCGACCTCGACGCGGGCGACATCGTGCTGCAGCGGTCGGTCCAGGTCGGCCCGAAGGACACGACGACGGACCTCTTCCACCGGACGGTCGACCTCATCGCCCCGATCACCACCGAGGCGATCGAACTCATCGCGAGCGGGGACTACACACCGGTCAAACAGGACAGGTCGAAGGCCAGCTTCTTCCACAAGCGCGCCCTCGAAGACAGTCTCATCGACTGGTCCTGGCCCGCCGACGAGATCGAGCGGCTCGTGCGCGCGCAGTCCGACCCGTACCCCAACGCCTTCACCTACCACCGTGGCAAGCAACTGCGCGTCGTCCGCTCCTCGGTGTCGGTGGGTCACTACGGCGGAACCCCCGGGCGGATCTTCATCCGTGAGGGTGAAGGTGTCGTCATCGTCGCCGGACCGGAAGCGCGCCGCGGCCGTTCGCACGGTCTCGTCATCGAGCGGGTCCGGACCGAGGACGGCACCGAACTGGCCGCGAACGACTACTTCCGCACCATGGGCGGATACCTCACCACCCGGCCCTGACCTGCCGTTTGACCGTCCCGCGAAAAAAGTCATCGCGGGACCGATGAGTTCCCGCGGAGGGCGCCGTTACATCGGGTAAGAACACTCGATGGGAGGCGCCATGACCGACACGATCGCCGCGGCGAAGGCGGGCGACGAAACCGCCTTCGCCGCGCTCACCGGACGGCACCGGCGGGAACTGCACGTCCACTGCTACCGGATGCTCGGCTCGTTCGACGAGGCGGAGGACGTCGTCCAGGAAACGCTGCTCAACGCGTGGCGCGGGCTGGATACGTTCGACGGCGGCAACTTCCGCGCGTGGCTGTACCGGATCGCCACCAACGCCTGCCTCGACGCGATCCGCAAGAGTGAGCGACGGCTGCCGTCGCTGCGATCGTTCGCCGAAGTCCCGTGGATCCAGCCGTATCCGGACCGGCTGCTGGACGAGATCGCGCCGCCCGAGGCCGAACCGGACGCGCTCGCCGTCGCCAGGGAGACCATCGAACTCGCCTTCCTCGCGGCCTTACAGCTGCTGCCGCCGCAGCAGCGCGCGGTGCTGATTCTGCGCGACGTGCTCGGCTGGCGAGCCGCCGAAACCGCGACCCTGCTCGGCCTCTCCGTCCCGGCCGCGAACAGCGCCCTGCAACGCGGCCGCGCCACCCTGCGCGAACGCCTCCCGCAGCAACGCGGGGAATGGTCCGCCGCCGCGCCGTCCGACGAGGAACGGGCGCTGGTCCGGCGGCTCATCGAGGCCCACGACAGCGGCGACTTCGGCACGCTGGGCAGCCTGGTCCGCGACGACGTCCGCGTGACCATGCCGCCGGAACCGCAGTGCTACATCGGGCTCGAACACCTCGCCCGGCTCGGCGGGATCGCCGAGGAGATGGGCGAATGGCGCTCCGTCGCGGTCGACGCCAACCGCATGCCCGCGTTCGCCTCGTACCTCCGGCGTCCCGGCGACACCGTCTTCCGCGCGTTCAAACTCGATCTTGTCCGCGTCGTCGAGGGCAAGGCGGCGGAGTTCACCACGTTCGACAGTCACCTGTTCCCGGCCTTCGGCCTGGACGCCATCCTGGAGGGATGAAGCGATGCCGGAGAAGATGACCGACGAGCAGCGCCGCGCCTTTCTCACCGAAGGCACCCGTAACGCCGTCTTCGCGACGGTCCGCCCGGACGGCAGGCCGCACGCGGTCCCGGTCTGGTTCGCTCTCGACGGGGACGACATCCTGGTCAACCTGGGCGCCGACACTGTCAAAGGCAAGGCGCTCAAGGAGAATCCGCGTGTTTCGGTGGTCGTCGAGGACCCCGCCCCGCCCTACTCGTTCGTGAGCGTGGAGGGCGTCGCGGAGATCGTTCCGGATCCTGAGGAGGTCCGGCAGGGTTCGGCCCTGATCGCTCAGCGGTATCTCGGGGAGGCCGGGCAGGAGGCGATCGAGGGCTGGCTGGCCTACGCGACGTCACCGGGGAAGGTGATCGTGCGCGTGCGGCCCGAGAACATCGTGGCGATCGCGAAGGTCGGCGGCTGACGGTTCAGTCACGCGTGTCGTCCGTCGGATCACACGCGCCGTCCATCCAGTCACGCGAACCCGCCGGTTTGGCACCAGGAGCACCACTTCCTCAAGTACTTCAAAGCAGTCACGACGCCCACCGCCCGATGTACCGCCGAGCGGGAGCCACTGGCCGCCGCCCCCGTTCGGCGTCAGGATGACCCGGTGACCGAGATCGTTTTCGACGCCAGCACCCGTTCCTGGCTCATCCGCACGGCGGCCACGAGCTACGCGCTCAGACTGGCCGAGGACGACACCCCCGCCCACGTCTACTGGGGCCCCGCGCTCACCCCGGACCAGGTCGCCGACCTCCTCCCCCGGACCCTGACGCGCTGGGACTCCTTCAACGATCCCAACGAGGGCCTGGACGAACTCGCCGCCGACGGCGGCACCCGGTACTGGACCCCCGCCCTCCAGGTCCGGTTCGCCGACGGGACCCGCGCCCTCGAATGGCGGTACGTCTCCCACGACATCGACGGCGGACGCCTGCTGGTCCATTTCCGCGATCGTCACTATCCGTTGCGCATCACGCTCGGCTATCGCGTCCCGGACGGCACCGACGTCGTCGAACGCTGGACCGAACTCACCCACGACGGCACCGAGGGCCCGATCGAGATCATCCGCGCCGACTCGGCGACGTGGGCCGTGCCGATCCGGCCGGATTACCGGATCAGCCATGTCGTCGGCGGTTGGGCCGCGGAGAGCCGGTTGCTCCGGGAGCCGGTGCCCCACGGCGAAACGACGTTCGGCAGCAGGCGCGGCATCACCAGCCACCATGCCAACCCGTGGGTGATGCTCGACGACGGCGAAGCGACCGAGAGGCACGGCGAGGTCTACAGCGCGGCGCTCGCGTGGAGCGGTTCGTGGCGGATCACCACCACCCGCTCGTCCGCCGGCCGCGTCACCGTGACCGGCGGCTCCGGCCAGGACGGCGTCGTCCCCCGGCTCGCACCCGGCGACACGCTCACCACGCCGGTCTTCGCCGGGTTGTACACCGAGGGCGGATTCGGCGCCGCGAGCCGAGCCTGGCACGCGTACACGCTCGGCCATATCCTCCCGTATCCCGGCGAACTCCGGCCGGTGCTCTACAACTCCTGGGAAGCCACGGGTTTCGACGTCACCGAAGACGGACAGCGGAAGCTGGCCGAGAAGGCGGCGGCCCTCGGGGTGGAACTTTTCGTGATGGACGACGGCTGGTTCGGTGCCCGGAACGGCGATCACGCCGGTCTCGGCGACTGGCACGTCAACCGCGACAAGTTCCCGAACGGCCTTGAACCGCTGGTCGGCGAAGTGCACCGACTCGGGATGAAGTTCGGGCTCTGGGTCGAACCCGAAATGGTCAATCCGGACAGCGACCTGTACCGCGCGCATCCGGACTGGGTCCTGCACCATCCACAAAGGACACGCTCGGAGCTGCGGAACCAGCTGGTGCTCAATTTCGCCCGCCCGGACGTCGCCGAGTGGGCGTTCGGCATGCTCGACTCGCTCGTCGGCGAGCACGGGATCGACTTCCTGAAATGGGACATGAATCGCCCGTTCAGCGAAGCGGGCTGGCCCGCCGACGCTGATCCGGATCGACTGTGGGTGGAGCACACTCACGCGGTCTACGCGATCATGGATCGCCTGCGCGCCCGCCACCCCGGGCTGCGGATCGAAGCGTGCAGCGGCGGTGGCGGCCGGATCGATCTCGGGATCATGGCCAGGGCGGATCAGGTCTGGACCTCCGACAACACCGACGCGCTCGACAGGCTCGTCATCCAGCACGGCTACGGCCAGGTGTATCCGGCGCGCGCGATGTCGGCGTGGGTCACCGACGACCCCAACTTCGTCACCCACCGATCCACGCCGCCGCGCTTCCGGTTCCACGTCGCGATGGCCGGTGTGCTCGGCATCGGCGGCGACATCGTCGCATGGCCCGAGGAGGAACTCGAGTACGCGCGCGGACAGATCGCGCTGTACAAGGAGATCCGGCCGGTCGTCCAGCACGGCGAGCTCTACCGTCTCGCGCCGCCGACCGGTGACGGCGTCTCCGCTCTGCAGTACGTGGCGGCCGGCGGTGAGCGTGCGGTCGTGTTCGTGTTCCGGCAAGCGGCACATTTCCACACTCCCGAACGACCGGTCCGGCTCGACGGCCTCGACCCCGCCGCCCGCTACCGCGACGAGGACACCGGGAAGGTGTGGCACGGTGCCCCGCTCCTGGCACACGGCCTGTTCCCTGGTCTGCCGGACGGCGACTTCGCCAGTGTGGTGATCCGGCTGACCAAGCTGTGAGCGCCCGAGAGATCAGATGTATCGCGCATTTTGGGCACCGAAAGGCGGCGATGGCCGCTTGACATCCCCCTAGACATCCGATCGAATGCCCGTCGTATGTGAGCCGCGAGAAGGGTGGCTGGGGCATGAGAAGGTCCTTCGCGTTGGGAGCGGCGCTGCTCCTCGCCGCGAGCCTCACCGGCTGCACCGTGGGCGGCACGGGCGGTTCTGGCAGCGAGATCTCGTTCCTGACCTTCGAGACGCCGAACCTTCCACCGTCCTATTGGGACTCCGCCATCAAACGCGTCACGGACCGCAATCCCGGCCTCAGCGTGAAGAAACTGGTCGCCCCGTCGACCGACCGCACCGGCTACGCCAAGCAACTGCTGCAGTCCGGCCAGTTCCCCGACGTGGCGATCGCCGTCGACTCGGCCGGTTTCGCCGAATCGGGCAACCTCTACGCGTGGACACCCGAGGAACTCAAGGACTTCCAGTTCCCCGGCGCCAACCCGATCAAGGGCGGGCACCACCAGCTTCCCGCCAACACCCAGACCATCCCGCCGATCTACTACAACAAGAAGCTCTTCACCGACGCCGGGATCACGTCGCCGCCGAAGACCTGGTCGGAACTGCTTGCCGCGTCGGAGAAGCTGAAGGCGAAGGGCATCAAGCCGTTCACCATCGGCGGCGGCAAGGAAGGCTTCCCGTCCGCGATGCTGCTGGACGGCCTGGTCAGCGTCGAGGTCTACGGCAAGACACCGGACTGGCTTTCCCAGCGGCGGGCAGGCAAGGTCAAGTTCAGCGACCCGGCCTTCCAGCAGGCGTTCGGCAAGTTCGCCGATCTGGTGGCCAAGGGGTACATCGACAAGACACAGGTCTCGCGGGACTATTCGGCGACCGAGGCGGCCTTCCTCGACGGCGAAGGCGCGATGTACCCGATGGGCAACTGGTTCGCCGCCAGTGCCGATGCCAAGAAGCCTTCCTTCGAGATCGGTGTCTTCAACTTCCCTTCCGAGGACGGGAAACTCGTCGTGCCCGCCTATACCGGTGGCGGCATCGTCGTCAACGCGAAGTCGCCGAACCTCGACGCGGCAAGGAAGTTCGCGCTCGCGTTCCAACTCGACAAGCAACAGATCGATGCCTCGGTCAAGGCCGACGGACTGTTCCCCGCGATCAAGGGCTACACGCCGCCCTCCGACGTCGGCCCGGTCTTCAAGGCGGGCTACGAGCTCTACCAGGAAGCCGTCGCGAAGAACGCCGTCGTCAACGCCTTCAGCTGGGAAACCGCCGACGACGGGCTCCTGCCGGGGATGAAG
Source organism: Amycolatopsis sp. NPDC052450 (assembly GCF_044547565.1). NCBI lineage: Bacteria > Bacillati > Actinomycetota > Actinomycetes > Pseudonocardiales > Pseudonocardiaceae > Amycolatopsis > Amycolatopsis sp. NPDC052450. Next base: position 157,672 of record NZ_JBIUAQ010000016.1, read on the forward strand.
GACAAGGTCTACCAGGCCGCGCAGGACGTCATCATCGGCCGCAAGACGGTGTCCGACGCGTGCGCGTTCCTGGACACCGAGTGGGCGAAGGCGCGCTGACACCACGATGGGGAGGAAACCGATCCTGCCACGGGTGTGGCATTTCGCCTCGTTCGGCGCACCCGGTGTCGTCATCTATCTCTGCTTCGTCATGGCGCCGATCCTCATCAGCTTCGGCTACAGCCTGACGAACCACAACCCGTTCGATCCGCCCGCGGAATTCGTGGGTCTCGAGAACTACCGGCTGCTGTTCGAGGACGAGCAGTTCCTGACCGCGCTCCGGGTCACCACGATCCTGACCGTGATCGTCGTGCTCGTGCCGAACGTGCTCGGGCTCGGCGTCGCCCTGCTGCTCGACCGGAAAGGCTGGCTGTACAACGCTTTGCGGAGCGTGTTCTTCACGCCCGTGATCCTCAGCTCGGTCGTGGTCAGCATCATCTGGACGAAGCTGCTCGACGACCGGGGACCGGTCAACGACGCGCTCCGCGCCCTCGGCGTCGCACATCCGCCTGGCTGGCTTTCAGATCCGGACCTCGCGCTGTACTCGCTGGCTTCGATCGTGTGCTGGCAGATGCTGGGGTTCTGCGTGGTCGTGTACCTCGCAGGCCTGCAAGGCGTGCCCGCCGAACTGCTGGAGGCGGCGGAGATCGACGGCGCCGGACCGGTCCGGCGGTTCCGCGCGGTGACCTGGCCGCTGCTCGCGCCGTCCTTGACCATCAACACCGTCGTCCTGCTGATCTCGGCGTTCAAGACCTACGACCACGTCAAGGTGGTCACCAACGGCGGGCCGGGTTCGGGGACCACCGCCACCATCGCGTTCGACGTCCTCGCCACCGGCCTCGACGCGAACCACGTCGGCTACGCGTCCGCGATGGCCGTGGTGATGCTGGTGATCGTGGCGACGCTGACCACGATCGTGCTGCGGTTCCTGCGGCGGCGGGAGGTCGACCTGTGACCACAAAGGACGGTTCGTGGCTACGGCCCGCCTCGGCGATCCTGGTGAGCGCGATCTTCTTCGTGCCGCTGTACTACGTGCTCGTCAACGTGTTCAAACCCGGCGACCGGATCGCCGAGGAGCCGGCGTCGGTCCCGCTGCCACCGACGCCGGCCAACATCCACGCCGTGCTCACCCGGCCCGACGGCCTGTTCTGGGTGAGCCTGGCGAACAGCATGCTCGTCACCCTGCTGTCGATCCTGGTGCTGACCGTGCTTTCGGCGATGCTCGGGCACTACCTCGCGCGCTCGGACCGGCGGTGGACCAAGGTGCTCACGCTGATCCTGTTGGCGGGTTTGATGATCCCTCCCCAGGTGATCCTGATCCCGGTCACCGAGGTGCTGCGGCTGACCGGGTTGATGGCGACGCTGCAGGGCTTGGTGCTGTTCAACGTCGGCTACTACGTGCCGTTCGGCGTTTTCGTGTTCACCGGGTTCATCCGCGGGGTGCCGGTGGAACTCGAGGAGGCCGCCCGGCTCGACGGGGCGAGCCGCGCACAGGTGTTCTGGCGGATCGTGTTCCCGCTGCTGCGCCCGGCGACGGCGAGTGTGCTGATCTTCCTCGGGGTGTGGATCTGGAACGACTTCATCGATCCGTTGATCATCCTCGGGCCCAGCCAGGGCACCACGATCACCACCGGGATCTACCGCTCGATCGGCCAGTACCAGACGGATCTCGGCAGCGTGTTCGCGCTGATGTTCCTGGCCACGCTGCCGGTGCTGATCTTCTACCTGGCCCTGCAGAAGCAGTTCGTGAAGGGGCTCACCGGCGGCGCCACCAAGGGCTGACCCCTGCCGCGTTCAGTCCTCTGAATGCGCTGAGCATTCAGAGGACTAATGCTCAGAGTTCCGTGACCTTCCCGTCGGCGACTTCCAGCCGCCGCGTCGTCGCCACCGCGTCGAGCATCCGCCGGTCGTGTGTCACCAGCAGCAGCGTCCCCGGATACTCCGACAGCGCCGACTCCAACTGCTCGATCGCGGGCAGGTCGAGGTGGTTCGTCGGCTCGTCGAGCACCAGCAGGTTCACCCCGCGCGCCTGCAGCAGCGCCAGCGCCGACCGGGTCCGCTCCCCCGGCGACAGCGTGGCCGCCGACCGCAGGACGTGGGCGGCCTTGAGCCCGAACTTCGCCAGCAGTGTCCGGACGTCGGCGTCGGCGAGTTCCGGGACCTCACGGGCGAACGCCTCGACGAGCGGAAGGTCGCCGAGGAACAGCTTCCGTGCCTGGTCGACCTCGCCGACCACGACACCGGAGCCGAGCGACGCGGCGCCTTCGTCCACCGGGACCCGCCCGAGCAGGGCGGCGAGCAGCGTCGACTTCCCGGCGCCGTTGGCCCCGGTGATCGCGACCTTGTCCGCCCAGTCGATCTGCAGGTCCACCGGACCGAGGGTGAATTCACCCCGCCGCACCACCGCGCCGCGCAAGGTCGCCACGACCGCGCCCGCCCGGGGCGCCGCGGCGATCTCCATCCGCAGTTCCCATTCCTTGCGCGGCTCCTCGACGACGTCGAGCCGCTCGATCATGCGGTCGGTCTGCCGGGCCTTCGACGCCTGCTTCTCCGTCGCCTCGCTCCGGAACTTGCGGCCCACCTTGTCGTTGTCGGTGGCCTTGCGGCGGGCGTTCTTTACGCCCTTCTCCATCCACGAACGCTGCATCGAGCCCCGCGCTTCGAGCGAGGCCTTGGTGTTCGCGAACTCCTCGTACTCCTCACGGGCGTGCCGCCGCGCGACGGCGCGTTCCTCCAGATAGGACTCGTAACCGCCGCCGTAGGTCCGCACCTGCTGCTGCGCGTAGTCGAGTTCGACGACGCGGTCCACGGTGCGGGCGAGGAACTCCCGGTCGTGGCTGACCAGCACGGTCCCGGCGCGCAGCCCGGTCACGAACCGCTCGAGCCGGTCCAGGCCGTCGAGGTCGAGGTCGTTGGTCGGCTCGTCGAGCAGGAAGATGTCGTACCGGCTCAGCAGCAGCGAGGCCATCCCCGCCCGGGCCGCCTGCCCGCCGGACAGCGACATCATCGGCTGGTCGAGGTTCACGGTGAGCCCGAGATCCGCGACGACCTCGCCCGCCCGCTCGTCCAGGTCGGCGCCGCCGAGCGCGAGCCAGCGGTCGAGGGCCAGACCGTAGGCGTCGTCCGCGCCGGGTTCCCCCGCGGTGAGCGCTTCGGTGGCGGCGTCGAGTTCGGCTTGGGCGGCGGTGACGCCGGTACGGCGCGAGAGGAACGCACGGACGGACTCACCCTCACGGCGTTCCGGCTCCTGCGGGAGGTGACCGACGGTGGCCGTCGGCGGGTTCAGCCGGACGCTGCCCTCTTCCGGCGGTACGAGGCCGCCGAGGGTCTTCAGCAGGGTCGACTTGCCCGCGCCGTTGACGCCGACGAGACCGATCACTTCGCCCGGGGCGACGACCAGGTCGAGACCGGAGAACAGCAGACGGTCGCCGTGGCCGGCGGCGAGATCCTTGGCAACGAGTGTGGCGCTCATGAGATCGGTAAGTCTACGGGGACCGATTGAACAGCTCGTGGTCCCTCGGAAGAGTGGCAAGTATCCAAGCGATCACGGAACGTGGGTAACCTGGTTGTTCTTCTGGACCCGAACGAACCCCCTGAGTATTGAGGTCGGTGACAGCAAATGGCGGATTCCGCCACCCAGGTCCCCGTCGTCCACCAGCAGAAAGGCGGTACCCGTAGGCCGACGTTGAGCAGGCGGCGGGAAGTCAGTCACGCCAGCGCGCGGTCCCTGTTGATGACGATCCTCGGCGAATACGTCCTGCCCCGCGACCGGCCCATCTGGACATCGACGCTGGTCGAGGCGCTGCACGTGCTCGACATCGAGGAAAAGTCCGCACGGCAGGCGCTCGCCCGTTCTTCCGCCGAGGGCTGGGTCGTCTCCGAACGCGTCGGACGAAGAGTGCGCTGGTCGCTCACTCCACCAGGCAGGCGACTCCTGACCGAAGGTGCCGAACGGATCTACGCCTTCGGCAACGAGGAGAAGGCATGGGACGGCCGCTGGCTGATGTTGATCGTGTCGGTCCCAGAAGCGAAGAGGGACCTCCGGCACCGGCTGCGCACGCGCCTGACCTGGGCCGGATTCGGCTCACCGGTGGCGGGCGTCTGGGTCAGCCCGGATCTCAGCCGCCAGCGGGAAGCCCAGCAGATCGTGCAGGAACTCGGCCTCGACGCACAGGCGATGTCGTTCACCGCCGCCTATGGCGACGTCGGTGACCAGGAAACGATGGTCGCGCGGTCCTGGGATCTGAGCGAACTGAAGGACCGCTACGAAGACTTCATCGACCGCTTCACCGGTTTGCGGCCTTCGGGTGAGCGTGGCGTCCTGCGCGCGCAGACCGAACTCGTCCACGAATGGCGCAGCTTCCCGTTCCTCGATCCGCGTCTTCCGCTGAAACTCCTTCCCGACGGTTGGAGTGGCGTGCGCGCGGCGGACCTCTTCCACCGCAAGCACGTCGAATGGCGACCAGAAGCACAGGCGCAATGGGACGAACTCGCGGACTCCTCCGGCTAGGGTCACGGAAAACGATCTAGCGGAGGGACTTCGTCTTGGCCACCTCGATCCGCCTCGACCGCGAGGGCGACATCGCCGTCCTGACCATCGCTTCGCCGCCGCTGAATCTTTACACCGCGGAACTCCAGCAGGAACTGGGCGAGGCGATCGGCGAACTGGAGGCCACGCCGCCGCGCGCGGCGCTGATCCGGGCCGAGGGGAAGATCGTCAGCGGCGGCGTCGACGTCTCCCTGTTCGACGCCCAGGCGAGCGCGGCCGAAGCGAAGGTGCTCTTCGACGAGATGCTGGCGATCCCCGACCGGATCGCCGCCCTCCCCTTCCCCACCGTGTTCGCCGCCCACGGCCTGTGCCTGACCTGGGCCTTCGAGGTGGCTGTCGCCTGCGACATCATTCTCGCCAGTGAAAAGGCCAAGTTCGGCCTGGTCGAACGCGTCGTCGGCCTGACGCCGACCATGGGCGGCACACAGCGGCTCGCCGCCCGCGCCGGCGTCGGCCGCGCCAAGGAGTTCGTGATGACCGGTGCGACCTACGACGCCGCGACACTCGAACGCTGGAACGTGGTGAACCGGGTGTTCCCGATCGACGGCTTCGACGAGGCCGTGCGCGCCTTCACGACCGACCTCGCGCAGGGGCCGACAAAGGCGCACGCGGCCACCAAGAAGGTCCTCGAGCACTACGAGCACGGCGGCGTCGCCGAGGCGAACGAGCACATCACGACGATCGCCGCCGGGCTCTTCGACACCGAGGACCTGCGCGGCGCGGTGAAGTCGTTCCTCGCCGACGGCCCGGGCAAGGCGACCTTCACCGGCCGCTGATTCGCTAAGGCCGCTGACCGACCGCGTCCACCACGCCGGACGCGGTCACCGCGGTCGAATTCGTGCCCAGGTACAGGAACGTGTCCGCGGCGAAGACGATCACCATCGGCTCCGCATCCGGACCGTCACTGGGCTTCAACGGCCACGTGATCCCGACTCCGGGCCTTCCGGCGGCGTCGTGGGCGGTCTTCAGGACCCGAAGCCTGGGCACCTTCGCCGCGGCTTCGAACAGGGCGGCGCGGGTCCCAGGCGAGAGGTAGTACCCGCTCGCCAGCTCCTGGATGTCCTTGCCCATCGCGTTGTAGTCGCCGTCCTCACCGGAGTGGTGGGCGTTGAGGTACGCGAACATCGCATCGGGGTCGGTGGGGAGGTCGCGGCGATCGTGGACGGTCGGCACGCATGGCTCGGTGCGCCCCTCCACCGGCTCCCCGCCCTTGTACACCTGCGCTTTCCCGTCCCGGCAGCCCGGGAGCCGCAGGAGCGATCCGTCCGCCATCTTGATCACGCCGTCCCGGGTGCCGTCGGCCGAGAACCACGATTCCCGTTCGCCATCGGGAGCCTTGGTCTTGGTGTAGAGGAATTGGTCGGGCCTCGGCGGCGTGGCGGGAGACTTCAGCGCGGCCGCGGCGGCGTTGCGGAGCACCGTCACGGGATCCGCGGCGGCCGCGGGCGGTTCGAGACCGACCTGCTCGACGGGCGCCAGCGCGACGACGGCGGTGATGGCCGCGGCCAGCCCGACCGCGGCCGCCCCGGTCCAGACCCAGCGCCGTCGTTTCCTCAGTGGTGCCACGGTTTTCGTTTCGGCGGCGGCGATCTCGGCCATCAAGCGCGCCCGGGCCAGGCCGAGTGCGCCGGATTCCGCGAGCGGCACCGTGCCGGTCCGCTCGGCGATCAACTGCAGCTCATCCATGAGTGGAGATCTCCTTCGAAGTCGTGGTCTCCGGGCGCCCCAGCGCCTCGCGGACCTTGCGGCGGGCGCGGTTGAGCCGCGAGCGGACGGTGCCGAGCGGAATGCCCAGCGCCGAGGCCACTTCCTCGTAGCTCAGGCCTTCTCCGGCGAACAACGTGAGCGCGTCCCGGTCTCCGTCGTTCAATTCCGCCAGCGCGGCGTCCAGCAGCTTCCCCATCGCCTCGGCGGTCACCTGCTCCGCGACGCGCTCGGCGTGCCCTTCTTCGTGAGAAGGCGGGCCGAGGGCTTCCCGCAGCTTCAGCTCCTTGGCCTCCTCACGACGCCGCTGCGCCACGAGGTTGGTGGCGATCCCGTAGAGCCATGGCCGGGCGTCGCGGCGCTCGGTGTCGTAGCCCTCGCGTTTGCGGAAGGCCACCAGGAACGCCTCCCCCAGCGCGTCCTCGGCGGCGGCCGGCCCGATGCGCCTGACCAGGTAACGGTGGATGTGCGCGGCATGCCGGTCGAAGATCGCGGAGAACCAGTCCGGCCTGGTCACCGATCTCGCGATCAACTCCGCGTCTTCGAGATCGTCCGGATCCGCCCCAGATGAGCTCATGAACCGCCCTTCGCCGTTCGTCAGTGTCATCTGCTATCCGCGGCCGGGGCCGAACGGGTTCACGAGAGCCGAATCGGTCTAGACCTTTTATGCTTCCCGCGCTACATTCAAGTGTGGTCTAGACCACACGCGCCATTTTTCAGAGCAGGTCAGTCTCGCCGCCTCTTTTGGAGAGAACCGCCATGAGACGCACCGGAAAACGACTACTCAGCGCATTCACCGTGACACTCCTCGCCGCCGGGCTCTTGGTAGCCGCGGGCAGTCCGGCACTGGCGGCGGGCCGCCTCCGCGCCGCCTTCACCTTGACCGGAACCAACGGTGAGTACACCGTCACCAATCCCAGCAGCGAAACCGTCGCCGACTGGACCATCACCTTCACCGTCCCCGCCGGCGTGACCGCCACCAGCGGCTCCAACGGCACGGTTTCCCAAACGGGCAACCAGGTCACCCTCACCCCGGCGTACTACATCAAATCGCTCGCGCCGGGCCGTTCGACCTACCCCTACAGCCCGTCCTTCCGGCTCAGTTCGGCCGTCAACCCGACCACGTGCCGGATCGACGACGCGAACTGCGACGGTTCGGGCGACACGCCGCCGTCGACCCCGGCCAACCTGCGACTCGTGGCGAAGACGACCACGACCGCCGCGCTGGCCTGGACCGCGTCGGCACCGGGCTCGCTGCCCGTCGCCGGCTACGACGTCTACCAGGGCACCACGCTGGCGACCTCGGTCACCGGCACCGAAGCGAGGATCACCGGGCTGACGCCGAACACGGCCTACAGCTTCACCGTCGTCGCCAAGGACAGGAAGGACGCCAAGTCGCCGCCCACCCCGGCGCTCGCGGTGACCACCAACAACCCGGGCGACGACACCCAGGCGCCGACCGCGCCGTCGAACCTCCGCTCGACCGCGGTCACGTCGGGCTCCGTCGCGCTGGCGTGGAACGCGTCGACGGACAACACCGGCGTCGTTTCCTACGACGTCTACCGCGGTACGACCCTCGCCACGACGGTGACCGGGACGACCGCGACGGTCAGCGGGCTTTCACCGTCCACTTCGTACTCTTTCACGGTCAAAGCCCGCGACGGGTACGACAACGTCTCCGCGGCGAGCGCGGCCGTCAGCGCTCGCACCGGCGACATCGTGAACGGGTACGCCCGGGTCGGCTACTTCGTCCAGTGGGGCATCTACGGCCGCCAGTTCTTCGTGAAGAACATGGTGACCAATGGATCGGCCGCCAAGCTGACCCATCTGCTGTACGCCTTCGGGAACATCGACCCGGTCAACCACACCTGCCTTTCGGGTGTCACCAAGGGAACGACGTCCAATCCGCAGGACCCGAACCAGGGTGACGGCGCGGGCGACGCGGAAGCCGACTACTCGCGGCCGATGTCCGCCGCCCAGTCCGTCGACGGTGTCGGCGACACCGGCTGGGAAACGCTGCGCGGCAACTTCAACCAGCTGAAGAAGCTCAAAGTCAAGTACCCCAACATGAAGATCCTCATCTCGCTGGGCGGCTGGACCTACTCGAAGTACTTCTCCGACGTCGCGGCCACCGCCGCGTCGCGGCAGAAGTTCGTCGCGTCGTGCATCGACACGTACCTGAAGGGCAACATCAAGGCGTACGGCGGTGCGGGCGGCCCAGGAACGGCCGCGGGCATCTTCGACGGCATCGACATCGACTGGGAATGGCCGGGCAGCCCCGACGGGCACCCCGGGAACCACTGGAGCGCCAACGACAAGACGAACCTGACGGCCCTGCTGGCCGAGTTCCGCACGCAGATGGACGCCTATGGCGCGACCACCGGCAAGCGGTACGAACTGCAGGCGTTCACCCCCGCCGACCCGGCGAAGGTCAAGGGCGGCTGGGAGATCCCGAAGATCTTCGACTACCTCGACGTCGCGAACGTGCAGGGTTACGACTTCCACGGCTCGGGCAGCGACAACTCGTGGGAGCCGAACCGCACCGGCCATCAGGGCAACCTCTACGCCGACGCGGACGATCCGTACAACTTCAAGTTCAGTGTCGAATCAGCGATCAACGCCTACACCGAGGCCGGAGCCAATCCACGGAAACTGACCCTCGGGCTCGCGTTCTACGGGAGAGGCTGGCAAGGGGTCGCGGACGGCGGCAAGAAGGGCGAGTGGCAGAGCGCGACAGGAGCCGCGCCGGGCCAGTTCGCCGAGGAAGCAGGTACTCGTGGCTACGCGAATCTCTTGGCCAGTGTCCCCAATTGCGCCGTCCAGCACGACACCGCGGCAGTGGCCACGTCGTGCTACACCGGCAACGGCGGGCAATGGTGGACCTTCGATGACGCCTGGTCCATCCAGCAGAAGGTCGCCTGGCTCAAGACCAGAGGACTGCTGGGAGTCATGGCCTGGGAGATGTCGGGTGACACCGGATCCCTCATGACCACAGTGGACAATTCGCTGAAGTGACGGTTCCCGGGGGTGCCGGTGTTCGTCACCGGCACCCCCGGGACCGTTCGTTCAGCCCGCTGAACAGCACCGGGCTCTTTCTTTTCGAGGCGAACAAAGGTCTTGACGCGCCTGGTTCAGACCATGACACTGAATCGCGCGCCGCCGGTGACCTGGCTCACATCCGCCCGAGGAGAACCATGTCCCTACCGAGGAAACTGCTCGCCCTGACCACCCTCGTCCCCTTGGCGCTAGGCCTTTTCAGCGCCCCTTCCCAGGCCGCGCCCGCCACCTTCACCCATCCCGGCGTGCTGGTCAGCCGCCCGCAACTGGACTTCGTCCGCGCCAAGGTCCAGACAGGCGCGCAACCGTGGAAACAAGCTTACGACGCGATGATGTCGCATTCGTACGTGTCGCTGTCCCGATCACCGAAACCACGCGCCATCGTCGAATGCGGTTCGTATTCGAATCCGAACATCGGCTGTACCGATGAGCGGCAAGACGCGATCGCCGCGTATTCCCTTTCGCTGGCGTGGTATATCACGCGCGACGCGAAATACGCGACCAAGGCGATCGAGATCATGGACGCCTGGTCCGCGGTACTGAAGGATCACACGAACAGCAACGCTCCCCTGCAGTCGGCGTGGTCGGCCTCCTCGTGGCCGCGCGCCGCGGAGATCATCAAGCACACCTACACGAGCTGGCCGAACTCCGGCCGCTTCGGCATCATGCTCCGGAACGTGTACCTGCCCGAGGTGATCAACGGCAGTCACAGCAACGGAAACTGGGAACTCAGCATGACCGAAGCCGCGATCGGCATCGCCGTGTTCCTCGACGACAAGGCGGCCTACGACAAGGCCGTCGCGAAGTTCCGCACCCGCGTCCCCGCCTACCTCTACCTGACCAGCGACGGCGCGCTTCCGAAGACCGCGCCCGGCAGCGGCCTGGACACCCGCGACAAGATCGTGAAGTACTGGCAAGGTCAGACGACGTTCGTCAACGGCCTCTCCCAGGAGACGTGCCGCGACTTCACCCACACCGGCTACGGCCTCGCCGCCATCGCGAACTTCGCCGAGACCACCCGCATCCAGGGCCAGGGCCTCTACCCCGAGATCGCCGACCGCCTCCGCGAAGGCCTCGGCTTCCACGCGAAGTACCAGATGGGCGCGGCCGTCCCGTCGTGGCTCTGCGGCGGCAACCTGAAGCTCGGCCTCGGCCCGATCACCGAGGTCGGCTACAACCACCTCCACACCCGCCTCGGGCACACCATGAGCAACACCGAGGCCCTCACCCTGCGCCAGCGCCCGGCCGGCACCAACAACCTCTTCGTCTCCTGGCAGACCCTCACCCACGCCGGCAACCCACAGTGACCCCGTGCGGGCCGCCCGCATGCGGCAGGGCGGCCCTCACGGTCCGTTTTCGCAGCTCAGACACACAGTGACCCCTGGTTGCAAGCGCCTGTTCGGGACCCGCTAAAGTACTCACATCGCACTCCACGGAGCGCGGGTCCGGGCTGTGGCGCAGTTTGGTAGCGCACTTGACTGGGGGTCAAGGGGTCGCAGGTTCGAATCCTGTCAGCCCGACGGACAGAAGAGCCGCTTGATTTGGACGAAAGTCCGGGTCAGGCGGTTTTTTCGTTTCACCGGCGGAGGTGGAAATGAGCGCAGCCATGGAACGCGACCAAGTCCCCGTCCCGGACATCACTATCCGGGATGCACTGACCACGGACGGGCCCCTGCTGGCTCAGGTCGACTCGGCGGCCGTGGCCGGGAACTTCGGCAGGAGCGCCGAGATCCAGCACTGGGTGACCACCGCCGACACCCGGATCGCGCACTCCCGGGGGCAGGTGACCGGCTACTGCGTCACCGAATACACCTTTTTCGGCCAAGCCTTCGTCACGATGCTCATGGTCGCCGAGAACACACGCGGCCTCGGAGTCGGCGCCCGCCTGCTGCTGGACGCACAACAACGCCGGAACACCCCCAAGTTGTTCACCTCCACGAACCTGTCCAACCAGCCCATGCAAAGGCTCCTCACCCGCCTTGGCTGGCAATCGGCCGGAATCGTCTACGGCCTCGACGACGGAGACCCCGAACTGTTCTTCCTCGCCCCCGCAGACACCCAGCTACCGTGAAGCTTCTCGTTCACACCGGCGGAGATGGCCGCTACACGCGGAGGCTGAGCGGCGACATATCCGGTACCAGGAAGACGGGGAGGTGCCACCGGATGAGGTCTGATCGCGTGATCCAGCTGCGCCGAGCGCGGACAGTAGCGATCGACGACGCCGACCGCCGCCCAGAGAAGCCGACCTACCCCGGGCTCGTCTTCCACCACCGCCGCGGCGGCCTCCTCGTCGACAAGGTCTGACTGCGACCACCGCGGTCCTTGCCCTCGGCTCAGGACTGCTGCCGGCGGGGAACCCTGTCGAGAGGTTCTGCAACTGTTCGCCGGCCTCGGCGTCGTCGCGGCCGACCAGCACTGCGTTGCTGCGAACACGCCATCTCTCTGTCTCTGGCACCCTGTCGTCCTCGAGCACATAATCGGTGTCAGTGGGGGCATGTCGGCTCCTCGCGGTTTCATCGGCCCGGGAGGACTCCACGATGAAGTTGCCGGACCGCGATCGCACTCCGATACGGTTCGCCGTCCTCACCTCTGTCACCGGTGGTCTCATTCTCGCCGGGGTTCTCGCGATGATCCGTAGCGACGTGCTGATCGCGAAGGTGCCCGCATGGACCCTTCTGGTCGCAGGAGTGCTGGCCGCAGCTCCTCTGCTGCGGCGGGTGCCATCGACCAGACGCACACGTCAGGCATTCCTGGTGACGTCGGCCTTCCGGCAGAAGTACTGGATCGCGGGCTTGGTGCAACGCCTGCACTGCACGCTGGACCGCGCCAACATCGATCTGGTGCTCAAGGTGCCCGACCTGGACTACGATTCCGCCGCGCAAGCGCACCATCTACGCAGGGTCCTGGCCGCGCGCCACCGCTACATCGGCGGAATCATCGTCGCGACCGAAGTACACCGGCTCCGGCCGGATCTGGTCGAGTTCTGCTCCGACCTGACCTTGCCGGTGGTTTTCACCGACATCGAACCGTTCGACGACGAGGACCACTACCCGGGCAACGCCGCCTTCGTCGGCTACCTCAGTTCGGACCTCGGGACCCTCGCCGGCCGCTGGCTGGTAGCCCACCTACGCAAAAACGACAGACAGCCGCCACACGTGCTGATCGTGGCCAGCAGGCAACATCAGGCCCGGCAAAGCCACTGCGCGGCTGTCCTCCAGGCCGACTTGCCCGGCGTTTCGATCACCATCAACGAGACGTGCGCCTTCCATCGCGCACGCGCCTACGACGCCGTGCTGTCCCACACCCGCCTGCTCACCTCACGACACGGTCGCCTGGACGCCGTTTTCTGCACCAACGACGAAATGGCACTGGGCGCCGTCGACGCCCTCCGAACGATCACCTCCCCTGTCACGACGGACACCGTGGTCATCGGCGTAGACGGAACCACCGAGGCAAGGACTCTGATCGACGCCGGCACGAGCCCCCTGCGAGCCACCGTCGTCCAGGACTCCCACCGCCTTGCCGAGAGTGTCGTCGATGTCCTGGAGAAGATGCACAAGCGCCGCAAGACAACGAAACGCACCATCCTTGATCCCGAGGTCTATGAAACGAAATAACCGTCGCGTCGCATACAGGAGAACGGCAAGCCTGATTCCAGATGTCCTGTGGCCGAACTTGTCGGAGTGTGGCGCCGCTGGCCTGCCTTCCGTCGCTTAATCCGGACGTGCTCGCTGTCAACTCGGTGAGATCCGCCGGGTTTCGACGACCTTGGCGTTGTAGTGGGCACCGTTCACGACCGTAGTCTCGAGGAGTACCTCGAAATGCTTCATCTTCTTCATCCTGCGGAGAAACTTCCGGTCTCCGAGCTTCTCCGCCGCAGCCGCGGTGCCATGTTCCCAGTACCCCGCCACAATGACGATCTCCGACGTATCCGGAGCCAGCGGGTTCGACGTCCGGATGATCAAGGCATAGTCACTGACCGGATACCCTGACTCGTCGTACCGCGGTGCAAGCACACGGCCGGTGCGCACATCACGCACCACAGCCGCCCCATGCTCCAGATCCTCGGCGAAACCGTAGGAGACCACTCCGTTCAGCTTCGCCAACATCGTCCTCGTCACCGCATTCGCCACCGGACCGCCGATCAGGACCAGGTCCGAACTCAGCTCACGCGGCGACAACTGCTTCGACTCCGCGATCCTGCCTGCGAAACCCAGCCCGCGAAGCTGGGCCTCGACGTCCACCAGCGCTCCGATGTCGCCCATGCCCACCACACCGGCTCTGGCCCACCGCCGATGCAGCTCGAAGTCATGAGCTCCCAGGACGATCAACGGGTGTCGGCCACCCAAAGCCCGCCAGAACCTCCTTGCGCGGACCAGCCTGAGACGCCGTCTCACAGTCGTCGACAACCAGACCAGCACACCCCCGATGGCGGCCGCGATCAGATTGCGGGAGATATCGGGTAACGCGTGGAGCAGCCAACCGCCGACACCTCCAACAGCCAGGCCCATACACAACCGCCCCTCGTCAACGCGCTCCCTCCTCCAGTCGCACACAGCACGCGTACCGTTACCGCCACAAATAGTCAAAGCACACGGCGTGCCCCCGAATGTCGAGGTCCGGCTCCGCGCCGACGTACCAGCACTGGTTCGAACCGCTGACGTGGTCACGCTGGAGAACCAAAATCTACGCGCTCAGCGGCGGCTAGAATAGCGGCGCAGTTCTATCTCTCTCCAGGTTTGCCACCGGCCTCTTGCTGGGCTAGCCAGTACTTCGCGAAAGCTTCTGCAGGTCGCTCGCGAGAAGTCTTGACTTGGACGTACTCCCAGCCGCGACCGACGTCCCTTTCGATATATGGGGCAACCAGATCGCGTCATCCTGCCGCACGTGATCCCACAACTTCGGCAAATCCTTTGCCTCAAAGAGAACCTGCCTGCCGAGATTTGACATGTCAACAACAATGGCTTCAGGTGGAGAACCTGATGCTTCCCGTATAGCTTTCTCGAGCCCTGCACGATCTTTGGCCACATCCTGCACGAACTCCTGAAATTCAGCCTGAGACTTCAATTCTTCACCGGGGCCGTTCATATGAATTTGATTGACTCAACGTTTCATTTTTGGTTCTAAAATCTCGTGACCGGGTAGAGAATTGGCGATCTCCTTGACAATATCCGGCGTAGTCCGCCCCTGCTTTTCGTCAAGGAACATGCGCAGCTGGGCTAGTCATTTGCCTGCCTCATCTGATCTGTCTGCTCCAGTAGGTCACCAAGCGCCCGCTGGTGAAACATGTCGAGCAGGTCGTACTCGTCCTGCTGGGCAAGTTCCGACTCCGCGACCGTGTGTCACCGGCGGCGGCAACTCCCGCCGCGCCTGATCGACCAGGTCGTCGTCCTCGTCACTGGACGACGTGGCCGGAGCAGGAGGAGCGGACTGTCCAGAGGCGTCAGCCGAAGTGGACTCCGCCGGTACTCCCAAGTCGCGGAAATAACCTTTGAGCAGGTCGGAGGACTGGCCAATCAGGCCAGTCACCGTCGCTGACGAGGCGTTCACCTCGGCGGGTAGGCCCAGGCAACCTGGTGAAGTCGGCATCAGACACACCGGCCGCGACCTCCGACCACTTCACGCCAGCTTCGTCAAGCTCGTGACCGGCCTGCTTGAGAGCGGCGATAGCCGCCTTCGCCTTGACGACTGCCGTCCGCATTTCCGCTGCGATCTTCTCGACCACCTCGGAGATCGACTGGCAGGAGCGTTCCCGCAGGTCAAGGTGCTCTAGCATCGGCCTCGGCCTTGTGTCGGCCGTTCGGCGACCTTGTCCGTCGTTGAATGCCCAGCCGAGAAGACACGGACCCTGTTTCCGGTGGCCGCTACCTTCGACGCCGCCGAACGAGTGAACAACTGTCGACGTGACAACGGGAGAACCCGAAGTGGCGTACCTCTCGACGAGCCGCCGGATCAGGCAGGCGCAAGGAAAGGGGCGACACGGTGAAGACCTTCACACGACGGGACACAGGCACAGCGGCGGCAACCGTAGGCGCCGGTCGAACAGCGAAGCGAGCGACCGCAGCTGTCGCTGCACTCGCCATCGCCAGCAGCGTGGCATTGGCAGGAGCACCGAGCGCAGCGGCTACTGCTGCTGAAGACCCCACGCAAGTCAAGCTTTCGTACTACGCAACCTCGTTCGTCGGCAACGTCCACTGGTTCAACAGGTCCGTTCGAGTCGATGGCCTGCTCCGCGCCCTGCCAGGCAGCTGTCGACGGGTTTGGGCTGCGACGATGACCGCCGACTCCCGGCAATTGGACGCCCGAAGCACCAGCCTCCAATGCGGGACTTCTGAAAAGAGCATCACCGTACCTGCCGATGTTCCTGGCGGAGCAGCAAAGGTTCAGTTCATATTCAAAGGACCCGATGACTCGGTGTTGGACGCCTGCGTGGCGTATATCGGCGACGAATTTTGTGATTAAGAATCGTCCGGGTAGACCTACCCACTGACCTGGGATGGGGACCACCCGTCCTACGCAGCGACGAACGACCAGGCGTTTCTGACCCGCCAGTCGATCATGCGAACAGCCTCTGAACTGCAAAAACAAGTACACCATAATACTGGGGGGCAAGGGGGTCGCAGGGTCGAATCCTGTCAGCCCGAGCGGAAGACGAAGCCCCTGGCTTGTACCTCAGGTACAGGTCAGGGGCTTATTCGTGTTCAGTTCAAAACCAGGCCGATAATCTTGAGGTGAAGTCCCTGTGGACCGGTTTCTGGTCCACAGAGACTCCCTGTCCCCTGCGAACTCCTGCGAGCTCGGGCTCGACGTCAGGAAGGTAGCCATGCGTAACGAGGTCATGCAAAAACTGGACGTCCTGGTCGGCTCGTGGCGGACAACGCTGTGCAACGCCTGGTTCCTGGACCCAGCCGACCAGGAGGTGCCTGGCTCAGCGACGGTCGAGTGGCTCGGTGACGCGTTCGTGGTCCTCCGCTGGACCATGGGCGACGGCGACGACAAGGCCGCGAGCGAGATGGTCCTGGTTCTCGGCCGCAGCGATACCCACGACACCTACACAGCCCTCTACCACGACGAACGAGGTGTCTGTCGGGTCTTCGCCATGACTTTCGACGGCACCCGCTGGCACCTGAACCGCCAAGACCCCGACATGCACCAACGCTTCATCGCCGACGTCCAACCAGACCGGATCAACGCACGCTGGGAAGCATCCGAAGACCACGGATCCACCTGGCGCAAGGACTTCGACGTCATCTTCGAACGGATCTAGCAACGCACGGCACGGAAGCCAAGTCGAGATCGTTTTGCCCGGACAGGGAATGATGTCGCGCCCGGCGGACTTGGGTGCCTCCCCTCTCAGGCGAGGGTGGCGCCGTAAGCGGCGAGCACGGGGCGTAGTGGCTGGAAGAAGCTGACTTGACTGTTCCCGCCGGACAGCACTCCGTAGCCGACGCCGCCGTAGAACAACGGGCCGCCGCTATCGCCGCTCTCGATGGGGATATCGGTCGCGATCGTCCCGACGACCTGCTTGTCCTCGCCGTAGTTCACGGTCTGGTTGAGGCCGAGGACTTTCCCGCACGTCTTCTTCGTCGTCATGCCGCTCTTGCACACCTGTTGTCCCACCTGTGGGATGCCCGCGCGAAGGATCCGCTGGGTGCTGCCATCGTATAAATTGACCTGGCTGTGCCCGGAGCCGGAAAGGTCCCGGACACGACCGTAATCGGTCCCCGGGAAATGGGTGTCCACGTTGGGGCCGATACCTTCCCAGTCCAGCCCGTGTTCGATGCAGTGCCCGGCCGTGAGGATGTAGCGGACGCCCTTGACTAGGATCGCGAACCCCGCTGAACAATAATACGGTTCACGGCCGGGTCCTGGCGAGACCGTGTACATCGCATTACCGCTGTTCACCGCAGACCGCTGCGCCGCACCGACCGCCGACGGAGCCGCGGAAACGACCGGGCAGGACAACAAGACGGCCGCAACCGCGGAAAACAGCACCCCGGCCTGCTTACGGCGTGAGTAGCCGAACATGATGATGTCCTTCCATCCTCAGGAGACTGGAGATGTGCGACCAGTCCAGTGCCGCGTGGCCGGCGGCACAACCGGAGTCAGCCTGACGAGTGATCAAGAGCCGCCGGCCACCGGCATGAGAGTGCAGCTGCCGCTGAGTCAACGGCATAAGAGAGCACCGGATCATGGCCGATCGGCATGACATACCATCTGGATGATGGCGTACGCGGGCTCCCGGACCATGAATGTCGGAACCTGGTTGCTACCCGACGATGAAGGCGCGTTCGACCTGGCGTTGCGTGACACGTTCCCTGGTGCCGGTTGGCAGTGCTCGCAGCCAGGACCACTGGGACTCCACCCCGTCCACCTCCACGGCTCGCTGACAAACGCGATGACCTGCGGCGGCCGTGGAGTTCAAGCGTTCCTCCACCTACCGATCGGCGCGAGCCTGCCATCAGCCGTCACGCTCGCCGATGACGTCCCCTTGCCGGACGGGCCACCGGTCGCTGCCATCATGCAGCTCTTGCGCTCGACTCGCCGACATGATCCCGGCGGTACGTACTGCGATCACGACGCCCGGTACCAGCACCCGGAAGGCAGTGCACACTTTGATGCCGGCAGGCTGGCCGTACGCTGGTTTGCGGACGAAGTCGGTGACTCCGCACAACAGGTCCTCCAGCGGCAAGCACGGGCGATTCGGTCGGCACTGATGGCCACCACTCGTCCGGCTCGCATCAAAGATGCGAATGGCCGACGGCTGACTGGCTACCGCATCGGTCCGGCCGCTCAGGCGATGGTCGAAACGACGGGCATCCTTCTCGGCCGCGCCGGACTACAGCGGTTTCAGCTCGACTGAACTGATCCTTCTTTGGACGCAGATCGTGTTGAGAAGTGGCGTAACACCACTTCATCCCGCCCCATAGGAGTGAGTATGGCGTTGCCGGCCAACTGTCAACGCCGGGAATAGCCTCCGCCCGCGTCGGTGGTGCGGCACGGTAGGAGGCGCCTAGACGACCAGGACTGTTTCGTCGGGGCGACACGATGAGCCCTCGCGTACCCGGAAATTCGGGACTACAGGTCGAACTCTCCCGGCGCGAGGCTGCGCGCCAAGCAGAACTCGTTTCCTTCCGGGTCCGCCATGACCACCCAGGACCGGCCGTCTCCCTGTCCCACATCCGTCTTGGACGCGCCGAGCGCGAGCAACCGCTCCAGTTCGGTCTGCTGGTCACTGTCGATCGGACAGACCTCGAAGTGCAGCCGGTTCTTGACGTTGGTCTTGGCCTCGGGAACACGGACGAAGACCATGTTCGGCACAGCGGGTCCGCCACGCAACGCGGCCAACCGCTGTTCGTCCGGCTCCTCCGGATCGGGCCCGATCTCGACCGCGGCGCCGTTCTTGTCCTCATAAACGACGTATCCCAGAACGCCGCACCAGAAATCCGCCAGGCGCCGCGGATCCACGCTGTCGATGGTCGCCCATTCGAACCGGCTCGTCATGCACAATGCCTTTCCCTTTCGGATATCCCGGCTTCATTCTATTCCATGCGCCACGGTCGGGGGCCCTCGAAGGATGCAGGGTTCCGGCCGGCCCTGGCCCACCCGATTCGCCGATGGCACGGTCACTGTCAGCACTCCCGCCGCCCACGTGTCGACGATGGCCGGTGGCGGTTGCCCACGGCGACGACCCGCAGTGCACAACCTCCTGTCATCGGCATAAGCGTGAACGGACGCTTATGCCGGCGATGTGCGCGGACTGTCACGTCCGCAGGACGGTGTCCTCGAAAGCGAGCGCTGGTCGAGTCCGCACGAATGCCCGGCCGCGGCAGCCTTCCGCGTAGTACTCCAACACGACGATGGGGCCGGCCTTGCGGTCATCAACGGTGAGCAGGGTCGCCTGTTCTCGGTGGACATCGATAACGAGGTCCGATGCCCATGTGTACCGAACGCGGACGCTCTGATGCAGCACGTCCCAGGACAGGTGGAGCTCCCCGGTCACGGAGACGGGCACCCGTAGCTCCCGCACCCATTCGTCGCCCGACGCCTCTTCAACCTGCGGGACAACACCGAACGCGGAGAGCCAGACGTCGTCATCGGCGACCACGAATTCCACCCAGGAAGGGTACGCCGGATCGTTTCGGGTTCAGCGCGCCGTATCCACGCCGATCTCTCATGATTCGTCCAGGTGTGAGCAGTAGACAGCAAGGCCAGGCGACTCCCGAGGTCCAGTCCTTTCGACTTACCGGCGTGGTTCAGGCGATGAGGGATCGTCCACGACAGGGTCGCCACCAGGTACCAGATCGCTCCCAGGCGTCGTCGGCCTTCGTGGGTTCGCCCATCACCTGGTGAGACTCGCCCAACTCGCGGAAGAGTCGGGCACCAGGCCCACACTGGCCGACCCTCCGTGCCGGACCAGGCGCTCAGGGCAGCGGCCTACAGACCGTATGCGCGCACGAAGGTGTCGACGGCCGAGTCCGCTATGCCTTCGAGTTCACCCTCCGGGAGAACGCGAGCACCGAGGCGAGAGCGAGATTCCAGCGGCCCGATCAGTAGAGCGAGGAAGTGTTCGGCGGCCCTGGCCGGATCGCAGGAGCGGAGAGCGCCGGAAAGGGCGAGGCGGGCGAACCGGTCGGCCAGCGCCTCGGTCAGATCCACCGACGTGCGCTCCTGCATGGCGACCACCAGCTCGGGGAACGTGGCCAGTTCGGCGTAGGCCAACGACCGGAGCGCGTGCGAACGCTCGCCGGAACAGATCCGCAGCAGCCGGGAAGCCGCGGTGCCGAGAGTCGCGCGGACATCTGCTCCCGCATCGCGGAGCGGCTCGATGGCGTCGAGCGAGTCGGCGGCGACACCGTCGGCGGCGGCCGCCATGGAGGCGCGGAACAGCGTTTCCTTGTCGCTGAAATGGTTGTAGACGGTGGGTTTCGCGACCTTGGCCTCGTCCGCGATCTCCTGAACGGAAGCCCGGGCGTAGCCACGGCGCGCGAAGACCGTGAAGGCCACGTCCAGGATCGCTTCACGTTTGTCGACCCGTCCGCGCGGAGCGGTCACCTTCGTCACGACACGATCCTCTCCACCGGGCTCCGAGATCCAGGATTGCACATGAACCCACCCGTTCACTACATTGAACTCATCGGTTCAAAGTACGGGAGGAAGTCTTGATCGTCCAGTTCATGCGCTTCGCGTTCCGCGAGGAGAGCACCGAGGAGCAGAAGACCCGCGCGTTGGAGTTGATCCGCCGGACCGCGGCGGTGGAGTCGATAGCGTTCTCCACGGTCGGCAGGTTCCTCGGCGACCCGGCCGCGGGCTACACCCACGCGTACTGCTTCGGCCTCGCCGACCTCGGCGCGCTCGAGCGCTACATGTACGACCCGGTCCATCTGGCCGGAGATCCGGAGATCCTCCCGCACTACGCCAAGCTGCACGTCGGGGTCGCCGTCACCGACGACCCCGATCCGGAGCTGGCCGCGAAGATCACCGCCGTGTACGAAGGCAAGCTCGCCAGGTATCCCGAATGGGAGCGGCTGATGACGACGATCCCCGACGTCCGGTTCGGGTGATCGGGCTGTCTCGCGACGGAACGCCGATCGTGCGGAAACCGGCGGCCGGCGCCACCCGCGAGCGAGGACACTCGGAGTGGTCATCGCACCCGCCACTATTGCCGTGAGTCCTCCGAATGGCCGCAGGAGAAATACGTAGCGTATTTCCGCCTCGGCTTAGCGAAAACGCAATTCCACCTCGATCGAGTGAACTCAACCGGCGCGATCGACCTGGTAAAACGCGGCAAAAGCGCAGGCAGATTCGTTTCGATCACCTAACGTGTGCATTGATCAACGCACTGCTTTCCTGTTAGAGATGATCGTTCCCGATTCGTCTCCCGTTGCGGATGACTCTGCGCAAGGACAGGCCCCGATGACTCAACTGCAGACCTCTTGCGGTGGCGCACGCCCACATCCGGTTCGCGCGCTTCTCGTACTGGTGCTGGCGATGCTTCCGCTGTCCGGCTGCGGTACCACCGGGGACGAGGGTGGCGGCGCCGCTGCCCCCGTGGCGCCGCCACCCTCGTCGCCCGAGATGTTCGCCTCGCTGCCGGAGGCGAACACCTTCGGCCGCCTGGACTCCGCGCCCGCGGACCCCTCCCCCACCCTCCCCGCCGACGGTGAAGTACTGCATCCCAAGGCGGATGCGGTGGTCTACCGCGCACCCGGCGCGGAGCCGATCGCCCGGCTGCCCGAAACCCAGATCGGCTCACCGACCTGGGTCCCGGTGATCGCCCGGCAGGGCGACTGGGCACAGGTGCTGCTGCCCGCCCGGCCCAATGGCGCGACCGGCTGGCTGCACGCGACCCCGGAATCCGTGGAATCGGCGCACAACGACTTCCGGGTCGACGTGGACCTCGCCGGATTCCGCCTGGAAATCCTGGAACTGGGCAAGCCGATCGGCTCGTGGACCATCGGCACCGGAAAGCCCGAGCACCCCACGCCCACCGGTCGCGCGTTCATTCTCGCCTCGATCAAGGAGAGCGTGAACACCTACAGCCCGATCGTGCTGCCGCTGAGCAGCCATTCCGATTCGCACGAGACCTTCGGTGGCGGGCCCGGCACGGTCGGCCTGCACACCTGGCCGGACGACAGCTTCGTCGGCAAGGCCACCAGCGACGGCTGCATCCGGGTCACCCGCGAGGCATTGGACCGCCTCGTGGAGCTGCCGCTCGGCACCGTCGTGAACATCACCTGAAACTCGATCATGGAGGTAATTCCCTTGTCCCCACGCACAACCAGCGTGCTCGCCGGCGCGGCCGCGGCCTGCCTGGCCTTCACCGCCACTCCCGCCGTGGCCGCCCCTGCCGAGTCCGCCTACGCCATCGCCGCGTCCGGTCTGGTCACGATTCCCCGTACGCCTTCGGTTTCCGGCGCGGGCAAGGAGTCGCTCGCCTCAGTGGCGCTGCCGGCCGCTGGCCCGTCCCTGGTCAGCGCGAAAGCACTGAACGCCGACGTGAAACCGGGGCACGCCAAGTCCAGCGTCGCCGGTCTCTCGCTGAACCTCGCCACCCTGCCCGCCGGGGCCACTTTGCCCGGGCTGAGCGCCGACGTGATCAAGGCCGAATGCCAGGACGGCAAGGGTTCGGTGTCGATCGCGAACCTGACGGTGGGCGGCAAGGCGATCAAGCTCGACCAGGTCCCGCCCAACACCACCGTCCCGCTGGCCCCGCTGCTCGAACTGGTGGTGAACAAGCAGACCAAGAACGCCGGCGGCACGCTCACCGTGACCGCCGTATCGGCCAAGCTGCTCGGCCGGACGCAGACGCTGGACATCGCGTCGGCGACCTGCGCCAAATCTCCCGGCGCCACCCCGGAACCGCCGGCCAAACCCAGCGGTGACAAGCCTCAGCCCGGCGGCAAGGCCCCCAAGCCCACCCCGGTCCCCGCACACCTGGACGTCACCGGCTGACCGCCCCGGACGGGCCGATGAACCGGCGAGCGAACAGGATCGCGCCCGGCTTCGGCTCGTCCGGACTCAGCAGATGCTGCGCCTCCACCGCGAAACCCGCTTCGCGGAGCCCATCGGCCACGCGGGACGGCCGACGAAGGTACCCGTTCGCCGCCCGCGTGGGCTGGTCGCCGTTCCCGCTCGTCTCGTCCCCGACGTGGAAACCCACGGCCACCATCCCGCCCGGTCGCACGATCCGGTGGAACTGCGCGAGCACGCCCGGCACCACCTCGTCCGGGATGTGGATCAGCGACCACCACGCGAGCACGCCGGCGAGAGAGCCTTCGTCGACCTCGAGGTCGGTCATCGAACCGACCTCGAATCGCACATCGGGGTGTTCCCGGCGAGCGATCTCGATCATCGCGGGAGACAGGTCGATGCCGAACGCGTCCACGCCCAGCTCCCGCAGCAGCGCGGCGGTGTGCCCCGGCCCGCAGCCCACGTCCGCGACAGGCCCGCCACCGATCGCGCGGACCAGGTCGGCGAACAGCACGACCCCCGCGCGAACGTGAAGCTTCCTGTCGAGCAGGTCTCGGGTCTCGTCGGCGTAGCCGGCCGCGAGAGTGTCGTACGAGTTCCGGGTCTCACTCAACCAGGTCATCAACGAACCGTAGCTTCTGCGATCGGCGAGTTTCCTGAAAGTCCCTCGTGGACGCGAGCGACCAAGGTATCGTCCAGGTCGACTTCCAGGATCTACATCTACTGAGCGGGCAGTGAAGATGGAGGCGGACGGTGTCACAAGGTTTCGCGGTCGACCCTGAATTGGTCAAGCACGCCGCCCAGCGCGCGAGCGAGGCCGTCACCCATTTCGAAACACACGGCACGGCCGTCAAGAACGCGCAAGCCGTGATCGAGAGGAATTCCGCGCTACTCGGCGACTACGGCGACGCCGGAGTCTTCTTCCACGCCTGTGAAGACTTCAACAACAAGTTCAAAGAAATCTTCGACACGCTCATCGCATACAACGACAGCTTCGTCGACACGGCCCGGCGGCTGCAAGGCGGTCTGCAGACGGCTTCGAAGCTCTATGCCGAAACCGAAACGGCCGCCGGTGAACGACTCCGGCGCATCGGGGAACCCTGGATGGACGGGGGCCCCTGATGGGACAGCCACCGTACTGGCCGGATCGCGCTCCGGGACATTACCCGCAATTCGACAGATACCAGGACCAGTGCGGCGAACTGGCACTCTGGGCCCGATGGGTGGCCGGCTGGGTGGATTGGCTGCTCCACGACTACGGTCCTACCGGCCCGCACCCCGACCGGTGGGTCAACTATCCGTTCGAACGGTTCTTCCATCCGTCCGACGTGATCGCGCACCAGCAGCTCAAGGTCATGCATCAGGGGTGGCTGGCCATCGACGAACTGCGCTACAAATCGGCAGGCGAGGCAAGCCCCAGCCTCGACGTGCTCAACAACCTCGACAGCGCGCTCGGCGCCGCGCTCGGCAGGTGGGAAGGCGATGTCGCGGTCGGCGTGCAGACCTACCGTGAAGAACTGGAGAACTACACCGAGCCCTACATTCTGGCGGTCGGCAAACTCGGCCAGTGCCTCATCGCGTATTCCCAGATCTTCGAACAGGCGCGAGCCGACATGGTGAAGGTCATGAAGCAGTTCGTCGGGGCGCTCCAGGCCGAGACGTTCGCCGACCCCGAGTTCGAACAGCTCGGCCTGACCATGTTCGACGTCATCGGCAATTGGGTACTTGGTAAATTCCCGTTCGCCATCGACAAGATCCTCGGCCTGGACAAGGTGCTGGCCGAAGCCGTTCAAGGTGCACAGCGGACGAAGGAACCCGCGGCGATCGGCGGTGGCAACTACTGGGAGATCTGCGATTCGTATCTGGTGGCCGCCAACGGGATCTGCGACGACGCGCGCGCGGCGATCACCAAATTGACCACGCGCCTGGACAACGTCGATGACGAACTACGTGATCCCCCGCAACTGAACGTCGACGTGAATCGTTGAGTCCCGAAGTGACCGACAGACCGTCCAAAATGGACGAAGACCTCCGAACGGTATCCGCGCCACTCAGGCACGGCTGACCGCGCTGGTCGTCCGCCGACGAGCGATGGCCGTCGGCACGGCGACAGCCCTGCTGCCCACGGTCGCCTTGTTCGCGCCGGCCCTCTTCGCCTCGGGTCTCGACGTCGACCACGCCGCCCACGCAGCCTCTAGACCAGGACGACCCCATCATGCGGTCCGACAAGAGCGGCGGTCCGGCGTTCGGACACGAAATTCTGTCGACAGTCCTCCAACCACCCACGTGGATGAGCCCTTCCGCGGACGAAAGGCTTTATTCTGGAAAGTACGCGCCCTGGACCGCGGCCGGCCGGTGATGGTGAAGCTGACTGGATCGGGGTGACCAGAGGTGCCGACCGACGACCCTCCGCGTGAACCAGCGCCGACAGGACGATGCCCGGCTGAGCGCTCTCAGGACTGGCCCACTCGCCACGGTGGTGGCTACCCGCCGGGCTGGCGAGTCCGCTATCGCCGCCACCCGCGCCGAGGCTCTTCCCGTCCGGCCACCTCGGTCGAACAGGCCGGGCGAGTGCGAACCGGAACAGTCGCGGGATGCAGCCTGCGCGACGAGCACACCGGCACCGTCTGGGTCCCGATCCGCCCGGATGGCGTCCCCACCGATACCCCCGCTCGCGTCGTCAGGGCGACGGACATCCTCGACGCCAGCCCACCGATACACCGTCCGGACTGAACCCGGGGTGATCGTGAATGTCAGTGCGTGCGTGCCACCCCGGCCAGGCCGCGGGAACGCGAGGCGTCCTTGTCGGCGCCCGCGACATCGGGACGCCATCGAGGCAGCCACACCAGCCCGGGCTCGACCAGCTCCAGGTCTCCGAAGAACTCAGCGATCTGCTCGCGTGAGCGCATGATCGCGGCGTGGTTGGTCCGGCGCCCGTACTCCTGCGCCACCCGCTTGCCCGCGTTCTGCGTCTCGACGTCCTCGGGCGCGACGTGAATGTGCGACACGGCCAGAAAGCTGCCCGGCGGCAGCATCGCGCGGTGAAAACCGAGTGCGGCGTGCGGATTCCGCTCGTCGGGCATGAAATGCAGCAGTGCGACCAGAAGCAGCCCGATGGGCTCGCTTCGATCGATCAGGCCGGTGTCCATCACTCGGTCCCACAACAGGCGCCGGTCGAAGAAATCGGCGTCCAGCGCGGCATGCCGGGCCGGGTCCGCCGTCTCTTCGAGCAGGATCTGGGCGTGCGCTTGGGCGATCGGCTCGTTGTCGATGTACACCACCCGGCATTCGCCCGGCGCCACCTCGTCGGCGACCTCGTGCACGTTGCCCTGCGTCGGCAACCCGGACCCGATGTCCACGAACTGCCGGATCCCCTGCCCCACCATGAAACGGACGGCACGACCGAGAAACGCCCGGTTCGCGCGGGCGAAATCCCGGATCTCCGGCAGCACGGCGAGCTGCTTCTCGGCGAAAGCCTGGTCGACGGCGTAGTTGTGCGTCCCGCCGAGCAGGTAGTCGTACACCCGCCCCACCGAAACCTTGTCCACCGACGCGGCCACCCGTGCGACCTCATCCATGCTCATCCCGATCCCCCAAGACCTTCGTGCAGGAAACGCATCGAAGACCGCACAGTACCGGTCGTGAAGTGCCATGGGCCGATCTGCCTCCTCCCTTGCGGTGAACGAACCGAAACACGGGAAATACGCGGCTAGCCTCGAAAGCGGAGGTGGGCCGTGGACTTCTCGACAGCCGCTTAGGTCGCGTCCTCGGCATCATGGACGTTCTTCACTATCTTGAAGCAGGCCGCTTTCGGACGACTGTGCCCCTTCGTGTGAAAGACCCCTGCCGGTCCGGTGGATGTGGTCGCGACGTTCTACACATCCAGGAGCGAGCGTCTCCCATTGAGGAGCTTTCTGTCACTCCGACGTGCGGTCCCTATCGATCCGGCTCGTGCCGAAGATTTCCGTGCAAATGCCCCACCTGGATCGCCGTGCCGAAGTCGCCGCCGGTGATGATGTTCGTCGTACCCGCCGGTCGGGGGGCCTCAAGAGTGACCGGCGTGGGTTCCGCCTCGGCACCGAAACCGTGTGTCAGCAGATCGCCGCTCGGCCTGGGCACATAGAGGTGGACCATGCCCGAGTACTCCTTGACCTGGACCCGCTTGGCCACCAGCAAAGACGAAGGAAGCCGCGCGTATTCCGTCTGCAGCACGTCCTCGAAGACCCGCTGCGACATCGCCACCGCCAAGAACGTCTGCCCGGGATCGGATCGCGCCAGCAGGTCACGCACCTCGGGCGCGTCGAGCAGCCGATGCGTCGTGATCACCGTGCTGCCGACCACGGCCGCGGAGCCGGGATCCCGGACCGGGCCGACGTTCAGGCTCGCCCGCATCCGCAGCCGGACTCGCCGGTCGCCGGCGGGCCACCGGGCGTCCCGTTCCGCCAGCGCCTCCTGGAGCGCGTCGAAGAACCGCATCACCACCGCGGGCAGGTGCCGCGTCGCGAAACCGATCCCGAAACCGTCGCCGGTGTCATGCGGGAACAACGCCTCACGCCAGACATGGCCGAGCCCCGCGCGTTCGAAGGCGAGCGCCAGCACGTCGGGAATGGCGTCCGCGAGCGCGGCCTGCCCTCGATCGGAATGACCGCCGAATTCCTTGGTGTCCACGACCAGCACCGCACGGTACGGCGGCAATTCGTCGATGTCCGTCATCGCGCTCCTTTCCCGGATTCAGAGTGCGACGTGGCCGGTGATACCCATGACCGTATCGCCACCGACCCAGATCTCGCCGTCGGACTGCTCGATGTGCACCCGCCCGCGGCGGTGCAGCTTCGTGCCCTGAGCGGCGACGTATGCGGCCGGGGCCGCGGCGGCGGGAATGAGCCACTGCGCGATCGCGGCGTTCAGGCTGCCGGTCACCGGGTCCTCCACGAACGTGCCGTCTTCATCGACGAACGCCCGCACCTCGAAGTCCGCCTCACCGCCTGGCAGGTGCGGGCCGAACACGCCGACGTCCGGATATTCACCGAACGCGGCCGGATCGGGCTCGAGCGCCAGTACCGCCTCGGCGGAGGCGAGTCGCACCGCGACCCACGCCGGCCCGTTCTCCGCCCACCGCGCGGCCAGGATGTCGCCCGGTTCGACCCGCAACGCCGCGGCCAGAACATTCACCGTCGATGGCGGCACGGGACCACTTCGGCGCAACGGCGGAGCGGCGAAGGCGAGCCGGTCCCCGTCGCGCCGCACCGCCACCAGACCGGCGCCGCACTCTTGCACCAGGTGGCCCGCCGTCTTCGGCGTGCCACCGCGCTCCAGCCACGCACGAGCGGACCCGAGCGTCGGGTGGCCCGCGAAGGGCAACTCGCGGCTCGTGGTGAAGATCCGCAGCCGGTAGTCGGCGGCCGGATCGGCAGGCGACAGCAGGAACGTGGTCTCACTCAGGTTCGTCCAGCGAGCGAACGCCGCCATCTGCCCGGTGGTGAGGTCGTCGGCGTCATGAACCACCGCGACCGGATTCCCGGACAGGAACTCGTCGGTGAACACATCGACCTGACTGAACGCTCGCATGCCCTCAAAGCTACCGACCGGGCACGGGATGTGGTGCGTTCGACCGGCAGTGCGCGGACACGCCCGCGGATATCTTGTGGCCGAGTCCGACAACACCGAAGGAGCACCATGACGACCGCCCGGCGCGTTCTCACCGTTCTGGCCACCGCGGGTCTGGCCATCTCGGTCTTCGGCGCGGGTTCCGCCGCCGCCGCGACCAAGGGCAAGATCTACATCTCCAACAACTGCGGCAAAGCGGTCGCCACCACGATCCACCGCGGCGGCTTGATGATCGCGGGTACCGGGGCCGCCCCGAACGGCAGCTACTTCGGCTACCCGGTCGATCCCGGCACCTATCAGGTCCGCGTGCCCGCCGGGAACAAGGACGTGAAGATCCTCGACCTCGGCGGCAAGGCGCACTCGGTCATCGTCAGGGCCTGCTGACACCGCACAGTCGACATCGGTCGGCGTGACCGGCCCGAAAGAGCCGGTCACGCCGCCCCAGTGGCGCCGGGGGCACCCGATGGGGCCGTGAAAGCAGTGGGGCTCGGCGGGGCCCCAGGGGGTCACGGCGCGCCC
>NZ_JBIUAQ010000017.1:0-161205 GCF_044547565.1 Amycolatopsis sp. NPDC052450
CCGCGCCCCGCCGCCCCCCCCCCCCCCCACACAAACCACCCCCCCCCCCCCCCCCCACCCCTCCCCGGGGGGGGGGGTGGCCGCCCCCCCCCCCCCCCGCAACCAGGTGACGAATTGCGGCCGTCACAGCGGGGTGAGCTGTGAGATCTTCCACCGGCCGTCGATCCGGACAGTGGTGACCGAAAGCTGGGAAACCGACGATTGCGGAGCGGCTCCACCGGGAGTGAGCGTCTGCTGGTCGAGGAACAACAACACTTCGGCCTGGTCTCCGCGCAGGGACCGGACACCGAGCGATCGGACCGTCGTGGTGCGCACGAGCTTCTGCTCTTCGGCCCGTTTCCGCGCCGAAGCGAACTGATCCCGGTACTGCCCGGTCGCCTCGCCGGTGAGCACGTCGGCCGCGGCCCGTTCGGTCCGCGCGAGGTTGCTGTAGTCGTAGGAGAAGACCGCCTTGACCCCGGCGCCGACCTGATCCGCGACCTCGGCCGTGGCGGCCCGGTCGACCAGCGCCGCGTTGCCGTCCGAGCCCAGCGAGGACGCCTGGAGGCCGAACCACACCGCGCAGCCGGTGGCCAGCACGATGAGCGCGATCAGGAGCCGCGGGGTGCGCCCGGTCACGAGCCCGCCGCCTGTACCGCGCTGACCTTCCAGCCGTCCTCGACGCGCTGGTAGTCCACGGTCAGCCTGCTCACCTTGGGCGCGGCCGATCCGCCGCCGGTGCTGACCCGCACGTCCAGCACGGCCATCAGCCGCGCCGTCCCGGCGACGGCGTCGAGTTCGGTGACCGCGGCCTGTTTGAGCTTGGCCGTGGCGACGGTCTTGCTCGTGGTCGCCCGGTCGATCTGGACCTTCCGATCGCCGGTGAGATCCTTGCCGAGGCGTCCGGTGGTGACCCCGAGCCAGCGGTCGACGTCCTGGGCGCCGCTGCGGTAGTCGATCGTGTTGAGCACTTCGAGCTGGCCGGACGCGGCGGCCAGCACGGCTTCGCGTTCCCGGCCGCGGGCAAGGCCGTCGTCCCGGGCGGAGCTCCACCACGACCAGCCGAACCAGGCGGCCGCGAAGACCGCCAGCGCGGCGAAAACGGTAAGGGCACGGGTGAGCACTACTTGCCGCCCAGCAGCGCGCCGAGTCCGCCCGGCGCGGATCCGGTGAGCAGGCTCAGCACGCCCGGCAGCTGAGCGGATTCCGCCGCCTGCGGGGTCTGCTTCGGCCGCTCAGGGACCGCGGGCGGCTTCCCGGCGTACGGGGCGTTCTGTGAACCACGCACGCCCGTGGGACTTCCCGGCGGCTCGGCGCAGTAGGCCTGCGTGTTCACCGGCGCCTCGGTGGTGTCGTTGGCGGGGCGTTGTTTCGTGCCCTCGTAGCCCTTGGTGCACGAGGCCGGGTCGAAGAAGTTGAACACGACGCCGAGGTGACCGGTGCCGTCCGGCGACGTCGAGCGCGAGAAGGCCGAGATGATCGGGTACGCGACGAGGAGTTCCTCGATCGCGTCGGTGCGGGCGGAGGTGATCTGGGCGGTGGTGAGCGTGTTCGCGAACAGCACCCCGAGGTCGGTCCCGGAGACCGCGAGCACGTCGCTGATCTGGCGGCTCAGCTTGGGTGCTTCGTCGATCACCCGCCGCAGATCCGGGTCGGACGTCTTCAGCTGCGCCGCGATCGTCTTGAGCCCGCTGGAGAACTGGGTGATGTTGTCCGCCTGCCGCCGCTGGGTGTCCAGCACCGTCCGCGAGTTGGCGAGCAGGCCTTGGGTGTCGGGCAGGTACTGGGTAGCCGTCGCGGTGAGGGAACCGGTGCTGTTCAGCAGCTGCCGCAGATCCGGACCGGCGTTGGCGAACGCCTCGTAGGTCTCGTCGACGACGGTCTTCAACGATTCCGGCTTCACACTCGACACCAGTTTGTCCAAATTGGACAGCACGGTGTCCGGCGCGAGCGGGATCGACGTCTTGTCCCGTTCGATGACCGACCCCTCGGCCAGGTAAGGCCCGTTTTCGTGCATGGGCAGCAGATCGACGTACTGCTCCCCCACGGCCGATCGGTTCGCCACCGCGGCCTTGGTGTCCGCGGGGATCTTCGGCGCTCCCTCGTCGATGTCGAGGCCGAGGTCGATGCCGTGCTCGGTGAGCGTCATCGACGCGACCTTGCCGACCGCGACCCCGCGATAGGAGACCTCGGCGTTGACGAAGATCCCGCCGGAGTCCGCGAGCTGGGCGGTGACGAGGTAACCGCGAGTGCCGAAGAGCCGGTCCAGGCCGGCGTACTTGCCGCCCGCGTAGACGACCGAGACCACCGCGATGACGACGAACACCGCCATCTTGATCTTGGTCTTGCGCGTGATCACCGGCCACCTCCCAGCAGCGGTCCGAGGATCCCGCCGAGCACGCCGCCCAGCACGTCCCCTTGGGGCGTCTGGGGAGCCTGGGGGAGATCGCCGGCGGGCAGCGGCAGCACCGGTGGGGCGGCACCGTTGTTGAACGGGATCGCGCCGGGGGTGCCGGTCCCCTGGGTGCCAGGGAGCTGGATGATCGGCTGCGACGAGTTGTTCATGTTCTCCAGGAACGTGTCCAAATTCAGATCGATCTTCGCCTCGACGTTCGCGTAGTCGCCCTTGATCACGTTGCCCGCGTAGTCCGGGAACGGGTAGGTGAGCAGGATCCGCAGCGCCGTCGGCAGGTCCTGGCCCGCCTCGGTCAGTTTCTTCAGCGTCGGCTGCAACGCGCGCAGGTTCGCCACCAGCGTGTCCTTGCTCGCCTTGATCGTTTCGGTCGCCACCCCGGACAGCGTGTTCAGCGACTGCAGCATGCCGACGAGCTGATCCCGTTGCTCGGTCACGACCTTGAGTCCCGGCGAAAGATTGTCGAGCGCGTTCGTGAGGTTCTGTGTCTGGCCGACGAGGGTCTTGGACAGCTTGTCGAGACCGTCGATGGCACGCAGGATCTCGCCCTTGTGCCCGTCGAGTTCGGTGGCCAGCTTGTCCACTTGGGACAGCAGCGAGCGCACCTCGGCCTCGTTGCCGGTGAGCGCCTCGTTGAGTTCGTGGCTGATCTTCTGGATCTGCTCGACCCCGCCGCCGTTGAGCAGTAGGGAAAGCGCGCCGAGGACCTCTTCGACCTCGGGGTTGCGGTTCGTGCGGTCGAGCGGGATCTTCGCGCCCTCGGCGAGGGCTCCTTCGGGCTTTTCGGGGGCGTGCAGGTCGACGAACTTCTCCCCCAGCAGACTCGACTGCCGCAGCTCGGCACGAGCGTTCGCGGGCAGCGCGATGTCGCCGTTGACGACCATGCTCACCCACGCCGACCGCGTGTCCGGCGCGAGGTCGATCTTCTCGACCCGCCCGACCGGGACATCGTTGACCTTCACACTCGCCTGCGGCACCAGGTCGAGGACGTCGGAGAACTGCGCGGAGAGCCGGTACGGATGGTCGCCGAGATCCGCGCCACCCGGCAAGGGAGTGTTGTACAGCCCGGAGAAACCGCCGTCACTGCAACCGGCCAGCACCAGGACACCCGCCATCACGCCCGCGATCCGCTGCCGTTGCCGCCTCATTTCGGGAGCCCCTTGGTCATGACGTCGACGAGCGGGAGCGGCAGCGGTGGCAGCTCGCCGCTCTGCAGTGAGGCCAGCACCTGCGGCACCGACGGGAGTTTCAGCGTGCCGTCGAGGACGGGCGCGAGCTGTTTGCAGATGTTGCCCAGCGCGTCCGGGATCGGCTTCGGCGTGCTCGCGCTGATCAGGCGGCACACGGTCAGGATCGGCGGATGCGTCAGCTCGTTCAGGTTGTCCCGCACCGCGATCGTGCCGGACGCCGCGTCGTAGGAGTTGATGAAGTTGGTCGCCCCGGTCGGCGCGATGTCGATCACCTCGGCGAGCGAGGCCCGCTGGTCCACGAGCACCTTCGTCAGGCCCGCCAGCTTGTCCACATTGGACGAAAGGAGGTCCTTGTTCTCCGCGACGAACTTCTCGACGTCGCCCATCGCCGTCGCCAGTGAGTTCAGCGCGGCACCCACGTCGGCGGAATCCGCGGCCAGGAAGCCGCTGACGTCCGCGGCGCGGCGGTAGAACTCGTTGAGCTGCTTGTCGCTTTCGGCGAGCGCACCGGTGAAGGAGTTCAGGTTCTGCACCGTGGTGAACAAATCGCCTTTGGAGCTGTCCAGGGTCTTGGCCAGTTCGGACAGCCTCGTCACCGTGGTGTTGAGGTTCTTCCCGTTGCCGTCGAGGTTCGCGGCCGCGGTGTCGAGCACGTCGGACAGCGCGCCGTTCTTGTTGGCGCCGTTGGGCCCCAGACTGGTCGAGAGCTTGTCGAGACTCGTGTAGAGGTCGTCGAGTTCGGCCGGCGTCGCCGTCTTCTCCTTGGCGATCACCGTGTCCGGCGCCATTTCGGGGCCGCTCTCGTAGGCCGGGGTCAGCTGGACGTACCGGTCGCTGACCAGGCTCGGCGCGACGACGACGGCGCCCGCGTCGGCCGGGATCGGGGTGTCACCGTCGATCCGCATGTCGACCCGGACCGCCTCGCCCTGCGGCGTGACACCGGTGATCTCCCCGACCTTCACTCCGAGCACCCGGACCGACGAACCCGCGTAAAGCCCGACCGTCTTCCCGAAGTAGGCGCTGATCCGCGTCCCGCCGGGTTCCTTGAACACCAGCCACAGTCCCGCGGTCAGGAGCAGCACGAGGACGCAGGCGAACGCGACCCGGTGGTAAAGCGGGCGGTGCCGAGCGCTCATCGTCCGCCCACCCCCTGGTTCGGCGCCGCGATCGGCGGCGTGCAGCCCTCCGGGTTGACCTGGAACGCGCCCGCGATGATCGTCGGCGGCAGCAGCCCGCACAGGTAGCCCTCGAACCAGCGCCCGTTGCCGGTCGCGTTGGCGCCGACGCGGGCGAACGGCGCCATCAGCGCGAGGCTGCGGCTGAGGTTGTCCTGGTTGCGTTGCAGGAGGTCGGTGACCTTGCCGAGTTTCTCGAGGGTCGGCTTCAGCTGTTGCCGGTTGTCGGCGACGAGACCGGACAGCTGCGCGGAGACCTGTTGCGTGCCCTTGAGCAAGGTACTGATCGCGTCCTTCCGGTTCTGCAGTTCGGCGAGCAGGAGGTTGCCGTCGTCGAGGATCCGTTTCAGCTGGACGTTGCGGTCGGACAGCGTCTTGGACACCTTGCTCGTGTTGGCCAGCAACGTCTTCAGGTCACCGTCGCGTGAGGACACCGTCTTGGACAAGGAAGACAGGCCGCTCAGCGCGTCCTTGAGATACTGCGGGCTGTCCTTGAGCGCGTCGGAAAGGACGGTGAAACTCGACGCCAGCTGCGCCGTGTCGATCTCGCCGACGGTGCCCGACAGCTCCTGGAACGCGTCCTGCAGTTCGAACGGCGTCCGTGTGCGGTCGAGCCCGATGGTGGCGTTCGGATCCTGGTTCGCCTTGCCCTTCGGGGTCAGCGCGAGGAACTTCTCCCCCAGCAGCGTCTTGATCTCGATCGACGCGGCGGTCGCGTCGCCGACCCTGACGCCGGAGACCCGGAACTTCACCAGCACCTTCTTGCCCGCCAGCTCCACGGAACTGACCTGCCCGACCTTGACCCCGGCGACCTGGACCTCGTTGTCCGGCGCCAGCCCCGCCGACTCGCCGAAGTACGCGGAGTACGTCGTCCCGCTGCCGAACAACGGGATCCGGTCGGAGAAGTACGTCGTCGCCGTGACCAGCACGATCAGGATCAGCGTCACGCCGCCGACCAGGGCCTGGTTGCGTTCCTTGAGCGGCTTCACGGCCCGCACCTCTCCGGTCGCTGCGTGCCGGGCAGCGGCGTGATCGGCAGTTCGATGTTGAGCGATTTGATGCCGATGCTGCCGGAGATCCCGCACAGGTAGTAGTTGAACCAGCTGCCGTAACTCAGCGTCCTGGTGAACTTCTGCAGGTTGCCCGGCAGCACCTGCAGGAGATGGTCGAGCAGCTGTTCCGAGTCGCCGAGGTTCTGCGACAGCGCGCCGAGCTGCGCGACGTCTTCCTTGAGCGCCGGCCGCGCGTCGGCGAGCAGGCCGGTGGTGGCGACGGTGAGGTCGCCCAGCGCCTTGACCGCCTCCCCGATCGGCTGCCGCTGCTCCGCCAGCCCGGTGACGAGCCGCTGGGTCTGGTCGATCAGCTCGCCCAGCTCCGGCGACCGTTTCTCGACCGTGCCGAGCACGGAGTTGAGGTTCACGATGACGTCACCGATGATCTTGTCCTTGCCCGCGATGGCCGACGTCACCGACGCGGTGTGCGCGAGCAGGCTGGTGATCGTGCCGCCCTCGCCTTGGAAGACCTGGATGATCTCGTAGGACAGTTTGTTGACGTCCTCGGGGTTCAGCGCGCGGAAGAGCGGTTTGAACCCGTTGAACAGCACGGTCAGGTTCAACGCCGGTTTGGTGCGCTCGGGCGGGATGACCCCGCCGCGCGGCAACGACTTCTCGTCGCCGATGTCCGTGCCGAGCGAGAGATACCGCTGCCCGACCAGGTTGCGGTACTTGATCGTCGCGGTCACCGACGCCGGCAGCCGATGCGAGGTCTGGACGTCGAAATGGACCTGGGCGAAACTGCGATCGCCCTCCTCGACCTCGATCCTGGCGACCTGCCCGACCTTGACGCCGACGATGCGGACGTCGTCGCCCTCCTTGAGGCCGGACGCGTCGGTGAACTTGGCCGTGTAACCGGAGGTCTCGCCGAAGTTGGTGTTCGCGATGGTGGCGCCGAGGATCGCGGTGAGCAGCACCGTCACCACCGCGAAGATGAGGATCTTGACCAGATCCGGGACGAAGGACCTCATCGGGCCGCCCTCCAGCCTCGCGAGTGGCCGGGACGGTCCTTACCACTCACGCGCCCCAAGACCGACCGATCGCCGCCGGCCGTCGGGGGCCGAGGTTGCGAAAGCCACTTTCGCAACGTTGAGGGTTGCGAAAGTGGCTTTCGCAACGTCAGGTGGGCGAAGGCCTCCATGACCGCATCAGATGCGATGAAAGCTCCCTTCGCCGCGTCGGATGCGGTGAAGGGCCCCTTCAGCCCGGCCTCACGCCCCGCCGCGGCCACCACAAGTGTGTCGCGAAAGCCACTTTCGGGACACGTGACGTCCCGAAAGTGGCTTTCGCGACATGCGCGAAGCGCGGAGGAGGCGCTCTGCGAGGCCGAACGTCGCCCACGCCCGAAGCGGCGGTCCGTGAAGTCCTCCTTCCCTACGCTCAGGGTAGGGAAGGAGGCCTTCACGGCCCCGGAACCCGAGTTCGGCACGGTCCTCATCGCAATTCCACCTCCGCCCCGCGGTACAGCGGCCCCACCAGCAGGCTGCCCCAGTTCGGCACCTGGTCCGGTGTCGTGCCCATGGCGGGCGACACGAGCAGGTCGATCAGCCGCTGTTCGTCCGGTGTGTTCACCACCGAGCCACCCGCGCTGCCGCCGGCGGGCAGGGTGCCGTCGGGATCCCGCGGTGGCGCGGGTTTCGAGGATCCGTCGTCGATGGCGCCATCCGGCGGGTACTGCGGCCAGCGTCCCGGGGGCGGCACCTCCGGGTAACACCGCGGGCCGCGTTTGTCGTTGTACTTCGGCTCGTCGACACCGGGCAGGTACTTGCCCCGGCTCGGCGTGAACTCGATCGTCACCCGGCTGACCTCGGGATGCGCGGTGCCCTTGCCGAACGCGAGTTCCGCGCGCGGCACCGATC
Source organism: Amycolatopsis sp. NPDC052450 (assembly GCF_044547565.1). NCBI lineage: Bacteria > Bacillati > Actinomycetota > Actinomycetes > Pseudonocardiales > Pseudonocardiaceae > Amycolatopsis > Amycolatopsis sp. NPDC052450. The sequence continues at coordinate 7,669 of NZ_JBIUAQ010000017.1, forward strand.
CGGCGAGCTGTTTGAGCAGGCACGGGTACTCCGGCGCGTACTTCGCGAGGACGTCCAAAGTGGGCTGCAGGTTGGTGGTGAGCCGGATCAGGTTGTCCTGGTTCACTTTCAGGAAGCTCGTCAAGTCGATCGAAGCCGCGGTCACCGTCGAGTAGACGTCGGCGAGACCGCGCTGGCTCTCCACCAGGGTCTTGCTCGTGGTGGTCAGATCCGACAGCGCTGCCAGCAGATCCGGCGCGGCCTTGTCGTAGATCGCGGCCGCGTCGGCCAGTCCGGTGATGTCGGCCTTGAGATCGGGCAGCGACGGGTTCACCTTCCCGAGGTAGCCGGAAAGCCCGGCCAGCGTCGCGCCGAGCTGTTTGCCCTGACCATCCAAAGCGGACGCGACGGCGTTGAGCGTGCTGGCCATCTTCTCCGGCTGTACGGCCTGCAGCAGCGGCATCACGTTGCCCAGCACGGTTTCCAGCTCGATCGCGCTGCTGCTGCGGTCCTGCGGGATGACGTCGCCCTCGGCGATGTGCCGCTCCGGCTTCTCCGGTACCTGCAAAGCGACATACCGCTCGCCGAACAGTGTCTTCGGCAGCAGGCGCGCGGACACGTTCGACGGGATGACCGAGGTCTTGTCCGGTTGCAGCGCCAGTTCCATCGTCGCGCGATCACCGTGCGCCCGGATCGTCCGTACCTCGCCGACGACCATCCCGCGTACCTTGACGTCCGCGCCCTCGCGCATCTGGTTGCCGATGCGGTCGGTCTCCAGGTTCACCAGGGTCACCGTGGTGAAGGCCTTCTGGTAGAAGGCGATGGTGGTGACGAAGAACAGCACGACCACCACGAGGAAGATCAGCCCCAGCACCTGGTGCCGGAGCCGCTGCAGCAGAATCCTCCTGTTCACCCGGAAATCCTCACCGTCGTCGTGGCGCCCCAGATCGCGAGGCTGAGGAAGAAGTCGAGTACCGAGATCAGCACGATCGACGTCCGCACCGCGCGCCCGACCGCGACGCCGACCCCGGCGGGCCCACCGCTGGCGGTGTAGCCGTAGTAGCAATGGGACAGGATGACAAGCACGCTGAAGATGATCACCTTGAGGAACGACCAGAGCACGTCCTCGGGCGGCAGGAACAGCGTGAAGTAGTGGTCGTAGGTGCCCGCGGACTGGCCGTAGAGCCAGATGGTGATCTGCCGCGAGGCGAGATAGGACGAAAGCAGGCCGACGGCGTAGAGCGGGATGACCGCGGTGACGCCGGCGATCACCCGCGTCGTCACCAGGTACGGCAGGCTCGGCACGCCCATCACTTCGAGCGCGTCGATCTCCTCGGAGATCTTCATCGCGCCCAGTTGCGCGGTGAACCCGCAGCCGACGGTGGCCGAAAGCGCGAGCCCGGCCGAGAGCGGCGCGACCTCGCGGGTGTTGAAGTAGGCCGAGATGAACCCGGTCAGCGCGGCGGTGCCGAGCTGGTTCAGCGCCGAGTAGCCCTGCATGCCGACGATGAGACCGGTGAACAGCGTCATCCCGATCATCACGCCGAGCGTCCCGCCGATCACCGCGAGCGCGCCGGTGCCGAAGCTGACTTCGGTCAGCAGGCGGAAGATCTCGCGGCCGTAGCGCCGGATCGTGCGCGGGGTCCATGCCAGCGCACGGAAGTAGAACGACAGCTGACCGCCGAAGCCTTCCAGCATCGCGCCGGGACGCGCGATGATCTCGAGCGTCCGATCCGAAACAGCGGGTTCGCCTGCCATGTCACATCGCCTTCGGCGGCACGATCCGCAGGTAGATCGCGGTCAGCACGACGTTGATCAGGAACAGCAGCAGGAACGTGATGACCACGGCCTGGTTCACCGCGTCGCCGACGCCCTTCGGCCCGCCCGCCGGGTTCAGCCCGCGGAACGCCGCGACCACACCGGCGACGAAACCGTAGAGCAGCGCTTTGATCTCGCTGATCCACAGATCCGGCACCTGGGCGAGCGCGTTGAAGCTGGCGAGGTACGCGCCAGGGGTGCCGCCCTGCATGACGACGTTGAAGAAGTAGCCGCCGAGCACCCCGACGACGCTGACCAAACCGTTCAGCAGTACCGAAACCACGATGGCCGCGAGGACGCGGGGGACGATCAGGCGCTGGATCGGGTTGACCCCGAGGACCTCCATGGCGTCGATCTCTTCGCGGATCTTCCGGGCGCCGATGTCCGCGCAGACCGCGCTGCCGCCCGCGCCCGCCACGAGCAGCGCGGTGATCAGCGGGCTCGCCTGCTGCACGATCGCGAGCGCGCTCGCCGCGCCGGTGAACGACTGCGCGCCGATCTGCTGCGTCAGCGAGCCCAGCTGCAAGGCGATGACGGCACCGAACGGGATCGCGACCAACGCCGTCGGCAGGATGGTGACACTGGCGAAGAACCAGCACTGCTGGATCCACTCGCGGAACTGGAACGGGCGTTTGAAGATCGCGCGCAGGACTTCCCACGACAAGGTCGCGAGCCTGCCGACCTGGATGAGCGCACCCGTACCCGGGACGGACACCGATGCGTTCACAGAACCTCCCAGTAGCCTGCCCCGAGTCTTACTCCACCTGTCAACGCCCCATTGCGTTAGCGGTGTTCACTTTGCTCTCGGCACCTCCACGCTAGAACTTGAGTGCGTGCGTCGCGGTCGCACCGCCATCGGCGACGAATTCCGCGCCCGTGCTGTACGAACTTTCGTCACTGGCCAGGAACAACACGAGTTTCGCGATGTCCTCCGGCTGCCCGACACGGCCGAGGGCGACTTTCTTGCCCACCCACGACATGTCGACTTTCTGCCCGCCCGCGGCGGCGGCGACCATCGGGGTGTCGATCGCGCCGGGGTGGACCGAATTGACCCGGATGTTCTTCGCGCCTAGTTCGAGCGCCGCGACCTTGGTCATCCCGCGGATCGCGAACTTGCTCGCGGTGTAGGCGACGAGGAACGGCATCCCGGCGAGGCCTTCCACTGAGGACACGTTGACGATGGAGCCGCCTCCGGCCCCGGTCATCGGTTCAACGACCGAACGCATCCCGAGAAACGCCCCGATCTGGTTGACCCGGATGACGCGTTCGTAGTCGGCGAGCGTGGTCTTGCCCAGTTCCGAGAAGTGCAGGATGCCCGCGTTGTTGACCAGTACCGTCGGCGGGCCGAACTCCGAGACGGTGCGCTCGATCGCGGCGTCCCATTCCGCCTCGTCGCCGACGTCGAGATGCTGGTAGACGGCGGACTCGCCCAGATCCGCGGCGAGTTTCTTGCCGTCGAGGTCGTTGATGTCGGCGATCACCACGCGCGCGCCCTCGGCGACGAACAGCCGCGCGGCCGCCTCGCCCTGCCCGCGGGCGCCACCGGTGATCAGCGCTACCTTGCCGTCGAGCCTGCCCATCGTCATCCACACCTGTTCCTGTTGTTCACGGCAGCGACATGATCTCGGACGCGGAGAACATCCGCTCCGGGTCGCGGTCGGCGAAGTAGCCGCCCACGCTGGTGGCGAGTTCGCCGGCGGTCCAGGTGCCGTTGACGGTGTCGAACCGCTGTTCCACCGACGGCGGCCGCATCAGCGCGACCATCCCGCCGTAGACGAGGAACACTTGGCCGTTGACGCGATCGGCCTCGGGCGAGCAGAGGAAGGACACGAACGGCGCGACATGGTCGACCGAAAGCGGGTCGATCCCCTCCGGCGCGTCGGCTCCGAAGACCGCTTCGGTCATCGCCGTACGGGCGCGCGGGCAGATCGCGTTGGCGCGGACGCCGTAGCGGGAAAGGCCGCGCGCGGTGGAGACGGTCAGCGCGGCGATGCCCGCCTTCGCCGCGCCGTAGTTCGGCTGGCCGGGGGCGCCGAGCAGGAACGACTCCGACGCGGTGTTGACCACCCGGCCGTACACCGGCGCTCCGTCTACTTTGGACTTGTCGCGCCAGTACGCCCCGGCGTTGCGGGAAAGCAGGAAATGCCCGCGAAGGTGGACCCGGAGCACCGTGTCCCATTCCTCGTCGGACATCGAGAACAGCATCCGGTCGCGCAGCACGCCCGCGTTGTTGACCACGACGTGCAGACCGCCGAAGTGGTCGACGGCGGCGGTGAGCAGCGCGTCCGCGGTCGAGGACTCCGACACGTCGCCGGTGACCGCGACGGCCTTGCCGCCTTCGGCCTCGATCTCGTCGGCCACCGCCTGCGCCGCGGCCGACACGTCGTTGACCACCACCGACGCCCCCGCGGCGGCCAGCGCCAGCGCCTCGGCCCGGCCGAGTCCCGCGCCGGCCCCGGTCACGATGGCCGTCCTGCCGTCCAAACTCACTCCGGGCCTCCCGCCTTTCAACGCACAGCCTCTCCGCACACACTAGAATCTGTTCTTGCTGTGCGCAAGCGTCAAATAAACGGTGCTAACCGCGTATGAGCAGGGCGTTTTTCGGACAGCTCGCGACAGCTTGAGTAACACGTTCTACTTGGTTCTGCGGAACTTCGGCCGACGCGAGGACCAGCTCCTCTTCGTCGTCGAGATCGAAGACCTCCGGCGCGAAGCCGACACAGATCGCGTTCGCCTCGCAGAGCGAGCGATCGACGTCGATCTCCATATTCCCTCCTCGCCGTCACACCTGGTACAACTAGAACAGGTTCTACCCTACCGCCGCGAGCGGCCATGGCACCAGTAACGAGCACCGACGGCAGAGGTGACGGATGCGGATCGACTACACGCCGGAGCAGCGCGCACTGGCCGGGGAACTACGGGAGTACTTCGCCGGGCTGATGACCCCCGAACGCCGTGAAGCCCTGGCCGGTGACGGCGGCGAGTACGGCGACGCCGTGGTGTACAAGGAAATCGTCCGGGACCTCGGCAGTTCGGGCTGGCTCGCGATCGGCTGGCCCCGCGAGTACGGCGGGCAGGACCGGCCGATGCTGGACCAGCTCGTCTTCACCGACGAGGCGGCCGCCGCGGGGGTGCCCGTCCCGTTCCTCACGGTGAACACCGTCGGGCCGACCATCATGCGTTACGGCACCGAAGAACAGAAGGCGTTCTACCTGCCGAAGATCGCCGCCGGCGAGCTGCACTTCGCGATCGGCTACTCCGAACCGGGCGCCGGGACCGACCTGGCGGCCCTGCGCACCCGCGCGATCCGCGACGGCGACGACTACGTCATCAACGGCCAGAAGATGTGGACGAGCCTGATCGAGTACGCCGACTACATCTGGCTGGCCGCCCGCACCGACCCCGAGGCCCACCGGCACAAGGGCCTGAGCATGCTGATCGTGCCGACGTCGGCGCCGGGCTTCTCCTGGACGAAGGTGCACACGGTCGCCGGGCCGGGCACGAGCGCGACCTACTACGACGACGTACGCGTGCCGGTGACGTCCCGGGTCGCCGGGGAGAACGAGGGCTGGCCGCTCATCACGAACCAGCTCAACCACGAACGGGTCGCGCTGACCTCGGCCGCGCCGATCCAGACGTCGCTGCGCGAGGTGCGGACCTGGGCGCAGACCACGAAACTGCCCGACGGCTCCCGCGTCATCGACCAGCCGTGGGTGCGGCTGCATCTGGCGCGCGTCCACACCCACGCCGAGTACCTGAAACTGCGGAACTGGCGGATCGCCTGGGCGGCCGCGACCGGCGACCTCGGCCCGGCGGAGGCGTCGGCGACCAAGGTGTTCGGCACGGAGTTCGCGACCGAGGCGTACCGGCTGATGATGGAGATCCTCGGCGCGGGCGCCGTCGTCCGCGACGGCTCCCCCGGCGCCCTGCTGCGCGGCCGGATCGAGCGGCTGCACCGGTCTTCGCTGATCCTCACCTTCGGCGGCGGCGCCAACGAGGTCCAGCGGGACATGATCGCCGCGACCGCCCTCGGCCTGCCCGTCACGCGCTAGTGGTTGCGATCGGAAGGTGGGCGGGGGTATTCGGCGGATCCGGATTTCCGCTGGGCGCGCGGCCGGTAGACGCGCGTACCGGTGTCGTACTCGTGTCTTCCGGCCGTGCGTCCAGCGGAAATCTGGGCCGTCGAGACCCTCTGCCACCTTTCGATCGTGACCACTAGGAGATATCGATGGACTTCACGCTCACCGAGGCGCAGAAGGATCTCGCGTCGCTCACGAACCGGATCCTGACGGACAAGGTCACCCCCGACGTGCTGGGACCGCACGGTTCCGGCGGCTTCGACGCTCCACTGTGGACTTCACTGGCCCAGGCGGGGGTGCTCGACGCCGCCCTGCCGCAGTCGGTCGGCGGTGGCGGGTTCGGGCTGCTGGAGCAGTGTTCCGTACTGGCCGAGATCGGCCGCGCGGTCGCGCCCGTGCCGTATCTGACGTCGGTCGTCCTGGGCGCGGCGGCGGTGGCCGAATTCGGAGACGGGCGGCTCGTGGAGCGCTGGATCGTCCCGGTCCTGCGCGGCGATCACGTCCTCGCGGTGGCCCTGCCGGATTACGGTGTGCCTTGCGGTTTCACCGCCGAGACCGACGGCGACGGCTGGCGGCTGACCGGTGCCCAGACCGCGGTGCCTTCGGGTGCCTTCGCGCACGGGTTCCTCGTCGAAGCCGCCATCGACGGCGGGCGGCAGGTGTTCCTCCTCGACCGGGACGCGGTGACCGTCTCCCCGCAGCGGACCGTCGACCACGCCGACGCGGCACTCGTCGAACTGTCCGGCGCGAAAGCCGCGACCTCACTGGGCGACATCGGCGAGTGGCTGCGGCTGCGGGCCACGATCGGCGTCTGCGCCCAGCAGCTCGGCGTCGTCGAACGGGCGCTGGAACTGACCGCGGCGTACGCGCGGGAGCGCAAGCAGTTCGGCCATCTCATCGGAAGTTTCCAGGCGGTGCGGCAGCGGCTCGCCGACGCCTACGTCGACGTCGAAGCCGTCCGGCTGACGTTGTGGCAGGCCGCCTGGCGGCTGAGCGAAGGCCTTCCGGCGGCCGAAGAGGTCGCGACGGCGAAGTTCTGGGCGGCCGAAGCCGGGCATCGGGTCGCGCACACGGCCGTGCACATCCACGGCGGGGTCGGCATCGACGTCGACCACACCCTGCATCGCTACTTCGTCGCGGCGAAGCGGCTCGAATTCACGCTGGGCGGCGCGACCGCGCAACTGCGCGGGCTCGGCGACCTGCTGGCCGCGGACCCGGCATGACCCGCACGGTCACGGAACTCCTGCTCGCGCGGGCGGAGGACCACTCGACCGGCCTGCTGTCCGAAGACCGGCGCTGGACCTGGGCCGAGCACGTCCGGGCCTGCGCCGGACACGCGGCCGCGCTCGCCGGGCTCCTGCGGCCCGGCGGGCATTTCGGGCTGCTGGCGGACAACGTCCCCGAGTTCTCGTTCCTGCTCGGCGGCGCGGCGCTTTCGGGGCATGTGCTGGTCGGCCTGAACCCGACGCGCCGGGGCGCGGCGCTGGCCCGCGACGTCGCGCTGGCCGACTGCGAGCTGGTGTTCGCCGAAGAAAAGTACCTTCCGCTCCTGTCCGAGGCCGGCGTCCCGGTGCTGCCGCTGAGCGAGCTCGAACCGGCGCGGGAGGCCGTCGTCCCCGTGGCCGCGAAGCCCGAAGACCTGCTCATGCTGATCTTCACCTCCGGCACCAGCGGCGACCCGAAGGCCGTCCGGTGCACGCACGGGAAGATCGCCTACCCCGGCGAGATGCTGGCGACCCGGTTCGGTCTGTCCACACAGGACACCGTTTACGTGTCGATGCCGATGTTCCACTCCAACGCCATCATGGCCGGCTGGTCGGCCGGGCTCGCCGCGGGCGCGGGGATCGCGCTGCGGCGGCGGTTCTCCGCCTCGGGCTTTCTGCCGGACGTGCGGAAGTTCGGTGCGACATACGCCAACTACGTCGGCAAGCCGCTGTCCTATGTGCTCACCACTCCTGAACGGGACGACGACGCCGAAAACCCGCTGAAACTGGTCTACGGCAACGAAGGCGCGGAAGCCGACCTTGCCGCTTTCGGCAAGCGCTTCGGCTGCCACGTGGTCGACGCCTTCGGTTCGACTGAGGGCGGTGTGAACTTCGGAAGGGACGCCACCACCCCGGCCGGCTCACTCGGCCGCTTGCTCGACGGCGTCGCCGTCCTCGATCCGGAGACCGGGAAACCCTGTCCCCCGGCGGAATTCGACGCGGGCGGGAAACTGCTCAACGCCGCCGAAGCGGTCGGCGAACTGGTCAACACCGGTGGCCCTGGCTTCTTCGCCGGCTACTACGGCGATCCGGTCGCCGAGGCCGAGCGGATGCGAGACGGGATGTATCACACCGGCGACCTGGCGTACCTCGACGCGGACGGCTACTGCTACTTCGCGGGACGGCTCGGCGACTGGCTCCGCGTCGACGGCGAAAACCTCGGCACCGCCCCGATCGAGCGCGCGCTCCTCCGCCATCCCGCCGTCAGTGAAGCCGCCGTGTACGGGGTGCCGGATCCGCGGGTGGGCGACCAGGTGATGGCCGCGCTGGTCTGCCGGACGCCGATCGACGCGAGTGAGTTCGCCGCCTTTGTCGCCGCGCAAAGCGATCTCGGGCCGAAGCAGTGGCCCCGGTTCGTGCGGACGCTCGCCGAACTCCCGCGGACGGCGACGCACAAGGTGCTCAAACGAGATCTGGCCGCCGAGGGCACACGCGACGCCCAGAAGCTCCGCTACCCCCGCCCGACCTCCCGCAATTAGTCACCTACTTGCGGCAGCCGGCAACGCGAACTACCGCAAGTAGGTGACTGATTGCGGGGTGGGCGGGGCGTGACCCGCAGGGTGATCCCAGGGTCGGGACCGGTGATCTTCCCGATGTCCCGGCCCCGGCCCGCTGCCTACGTTCGTTGCCATGAAACGAACAACGCGCCGGATCGGCGTACTCGCCACCGCGCTCGCCCTCCCCGCCGCACTGATCACCCCGACGGCGTCGGCGGCGCCCGTCCGGTTGAGCCTTCCCGCGCCGACAGGTCCTTACGCCGTCGGCAGCACCGACCTCCACCTGATCGACCACTCCCGCCAGGACCCCTGGATTCCCGGCGTGACAAGGGAATTGATGGTCACCGTGCGATACCCGGCTTTGCCGAGCGGAAAGCCGAAAGCGCCGTACATGGCGCCAGGTGTCGCGAAGGTGGTGGCCGAGGGCGACGCCGTCAAGCTGGGCATGACGGCGGATCAGCTCGACTACCGCTTCCCCACCCACTCCCGGATCGGCGCGCCCGCGATCGGCGGCAAGCGGCCTGTCGTGCTGTATTCGCCCGGCGGCACCCTGTCGCGTTCGCACGGCACCACGCAGCTGGAACAACTCGCGAGCGAGGGCTACGTCGTCGTGGCCATCGACCACACCCACGAAGCCGAAGCGGTCGAGTTCCCCGATGGGCGCGTCGCGAAGAAAGCCCTGCCGCCGTCGAGCATCGAGGTGTCGAAGCGCGTGATCGAGACCCGCGTGCGGGACACCCGGTTCGTCCTCGACTCGCTCGGCCTGACCCAGGCCGGCATGTTCGGCCACTCCGCCGGCGGGTTCACCGCGGGCGAGACGATGGTGACCGATCGGCGCGTCGTCGCCGGGGCGAACCTGGACGGCAGCATGGCCCATTCGCAATCGCAGCGGATCTTCGGCCGCGTCGCCGACGAGGGACTGGACCGGCCGTTCCTGCTGATGAGCGCTGGTGATCACAGCGCCGCGTCGGACGCGTCCTGGCAGGAGTTCCTCCGCAACCAGCGTGGCTGGACCCGCGAGACGCGGCTGCCGGAGGGTGAACACTTCAGCTTCACCGATTACCAGACGCTGTTGCCGCAATTGGGCAACGCCCCGGCCGCGTTCGTCGGCACCATCGACCCGGCGCGGAGCGTCGCCACGCAGCGGGCTCAGCTCTCGGCGTTCTTCGGCAAGACCCTGCGTCACCGAAGCAGCGACGTGACCAAGGTGTCCTTGAGCCAGGCTTCGTAGTCGTCGTGACTCCACCCGGCCTCGGCGACGAGGCTGGTGTGGACGTCGGCGCTCATCAAGGCCACAGCGATGTCCGCGGCCCTGGGCACCACGGCGCGCCCGCTCTCACGGACACGGCCGATGACCATCTCGACGCCGAGCCGATTGCGCCGGGCGCCTTCCGCCTGTGTCGCGGCGATGTCCGGGTCGACGGCGGCACCGGAGCTCAGCATCGTGACGATGTCGCCACAGCGCTCCCGAACCTGGCGGGCGACGGTGGCCAGCAGGCCGAGCAACGCCTCCGGGTCGTCGGTCCGTTGCGCCTCGGCGACGAGGTCGGGGATCCCGGCCTCGTCGTCGAGAAGGTCGACGAGGCCGCCGAGAACGCCGGCTTTCGAGCCGAAGTGCGCGTAGATGGTCTGCGGGGACACCCCGGCTTCCTGCGCGATGAGGCGGATCGGTGTCCGCGCGTACCCGCGTTCGGCGAACAGCCCGCGGGCCGCCGTCAGGATCGTGCGCAGCGTCAGCGCCTCACGACGGTCGCGCAACCGGACGATGCCGGGAAGGTCCGCGGGCATGTATGCTCCTCGAAAGTTGGAACGTTGTTCTAACTTATGGATCGCTGTTACAAGAGAGGATAGCGGTGACCACCGAGGAGATCATCACCGCGCTGGAACGCGCCTGGAACGCGGGCGACGGCGAGGCGTGGGCCGCGAACTTCGCCGAGGACGCGGACTTCGTCGACGTCGTCGGCCGGATCCAGCGCGGCCGCGCGACGATCGCGCGCGAGAGCCAGAACATCTTCGACACCATCTACCGGGGCAGCACACTGCGGATCCGCCAGGTGTCGAGCCGTCCGCTCGGCGGCGGGTTCGATCTCGTGCACACCGCGACCACGCTCACCATCCCCGCCGGTCCGCTGGCCGGGGAAGCGCGGGCGGTGCAGACGAAACTCGTCCACGACGGGCGGATAGTCGCGTTCCACAACACCATCCGGGGAGACATCGCGGCGTTCACCGGTCACGACGCGGACCTCGGCGCCCGCTCGCCCCAAGAGTGGGATTCCCGACCGGCGCCGTTCCCGGCAGACTGACGGCGTGACGCGCCTGAGGAAGCATTGGCTCTGGCCGCTCGTGATCAGCGTGCTCGCGCTCGGCGCCTTCGCCGGCCTCGGCCTGCTGACCCGGGCGGTGCTCGGCTCGCGAGGAAACCGGGCGCTGGCGGACACCGGCGGCTTCGGCGTGTGGTCGATGCTCATCGGGGCGTCGGTGGTGCTGTTCGCCTTCCTGTTCGCGCATTCGGTCCATCTCACGGCCTGGCGCCGTCTTGCCGGGGTCGCGGTCTGGAAACCGGCGCTGGCGTACGGGATCTTCGCGGCGATCCTCTTCGCTTTCCAGTGGAAGGCCGGTTCGCCGATCGGCGAACTCAAACCCACGACGGCGATCGGGGTGTCGCGGACCCTGCTCGCCCTCGGCCTGATCGCGGCGGCGCCCGCGGTGCTGGGCCTGTGGCTCAACCACACGCGCCTCCGCCGGATCTCGCGGGTGTTCGACGGCGAGACCCGGGCGCAGGCTTCCGACGTGCTCGGCGAACTCCTCGAATGCAAGCGCGCCAACGGTGCCTGTCTCGCGGTGCTGGCGCTCATCGTGTCCACGGCGGTCATCGACGCCGGGGCCCAGCGCCGGGCGTTCCTCGCGACAGGCACCCCGAAAGAGGCCTTCCCCCCGGAAAGCGTGCTGCTCTATGGCGCTCTGTTCACCGCGATCTCACTGCTGCTCTACGTCCCGGTGTTCCTCGCGTGGAAGACCCGGTGCCTGCGGCTGGTCGACGAGATCTACCCGCTGCCGTCCGACGCGCGGCCCGGCGAGGACTGGCTCGCCGGACGCGCCCGGCTGACGCAGCTTCTCGGCACCGACACCACGGTGGGCAAAACCGTCACGGCGGCGTTCGGGATCCTCGCGCCACTCGCGGTGAGCGTGCTCGCCGTGGTGCTCCCGGGGCTCAAGTAGGGGCGTTGATCGGCCGCAGCCGTCGCGGCCCGGTGTCGGGACGGGAAGGCGGCGGGCCCAGCACGATGCGGGCGTTGGCGACGAAAGCGCCATCGGGCGAGGCCAGGATCGGGTCGAGCGTCATCGAGCGGACCTCAGGATTGTCCTCCGCTAGCGCCGCGACACGCAGCACGATGTCCTGGAGTGCGGCCAGATCCGCCGGTTCGTCGCCACGGTATCCGGTGAGCAGCGGTGACGTCCGCGGCTCGCGCAGCAACGTGGCGGCGTCGACGTCGGTGAGCGGGACCGCGCGGTAGGCCCTGTCCCCCAGCAGTGTGCTCACCAGCCCGGAGAGACCGAACGACACGAGCGTGCCGAACGACGGATCGTCCTGCAGCCCGACCACACACGAAATCCCCTTGGGCGCCATCCGCTGGACGTACACCTCGTCGTCATGGGAGATCTCGCGCAGATCGGCGTACGCCCGGCGCACTCCGTCCACAGAGGACAGATCGAGCCGCACGCCGGCGAGGTCCGGCCTGCCGCGCAGCCGTTCGTCGACGGCCTTGAGGGTGACCGGGAAGCCCAGCTCCTCAGCCGCCTTCACCGCTTCGTCCGCGGACGAGGCGACCCGGAACGGGACGACGTCGATGCCGTAGCAGCCCAGGAACCGGACCACGTCGTCGTCGGACAGCAGCGTCGTCTTGCCTTCCTCGCCCGCCAGCAGTTCGGAGACGATCACCTGCGCCTGCTCGGCGTGCAGGCCCGCGGGGCGCACCAGGTTGCCCTGCGGCCGCTGCCGCCAGGCGGCATAGCGCACGACCCGCGCGAGCGCGTTCACCGCCCGTTCGGGACTCGGGTACGACGGGACCGAACCCCGCGTCGGCACGCCGTCCTCGGACAACACGGCAAGCTCGTCCGGCACCCCCTCGACGGCGAGGAAGGTCGACACGATCGGCTTGTTCTTGTCCATCTCGACGACGGCCTCCCGCAGCGCGCGGGCGTAGGCCGTGCCCGGGATCGCGAGCGGCGGCACGAAGACCACGACGAGCGCGTCGACCTCCGGGGAGTTGAGTGCCTCGCGCACGGCGGCGGCGAATTCCTCCGGGCTTGCCTGCGGCCCGACGTCGACCGGGTCGGCGGTCAGCCGGAGGCCGTGTGCCCGCGCGGTGTCCGCGGCGAGCAGCCCGATGGCGCTGGAGTTGCCCACGATGGCGACCCTCGGCCCGGCGGGCAACGGCTGATGCGCGAAGACCAGCGCGGTGTCGAAGAGTTGCGCGAGCGTGTCGACGCGGACGACGCCCGCCTGCTCGAACAGGGCCTGGACGCTGGACTCGTCGACCTCCGCCGAAGTCGCGGCGAGTTGCGGGCGGACGGCGTGCCTGCCGGATTTCACCGCCACCACCGGCTTCGTCCGCGCCAGCCGCCGCGCGAGGCGGGCGAACTTGCGCGGGTTGCCGAACGATTCCAGGTACAGCAGGACGAGGTCGGTCGCCGGATCGGTTTCCCAGTACTGGAGCAGGTCGTTGCCGGAGACGTCGGCCCGGTTTCCCGCCGAGACGAACGTCGAAAGCCCGAGACCGCGCGCTTCGGCGTCGGCGAGGATCGCGGTGCCCAGCGCGCCGGACTGGCAGAAGAACCCGGTGCGGCCGCGCCCGGGCAGCCGGGGCGCGAGCGTGGCGTTGAGCCGGACCGAGGAGTCGGTGTTGAGCACGCCCAGCGCGTTCGGGCCCACGACCCGCATACCGTGCGCCCTGGCCTCCCCGACCAGCCTCAGCTCGGCGTGCAGCCCGTGCGGACCGGCCTCGGCGAACCCGCCCGAGACGATCAGGAGGGTCTTGACCCCCTTGGCCAGCGCACCGTCCAAAACGGACTCGACGGCCTCGGCGGGCACGGCGACCAGCGCGAGGTCGACGTCCTCGGGAATGTCCACGACGGACGGATAGGCACGCACGCCGCGGACGGACTTGTGCTCCGGGTTGACCGGGTAGACCGTGCCGGCGAAGTCGGCGCTGAGCAGGTTCGTGAGGGCGACGTAGCCGATCTTCGTCGGATCGGTGGACGCGCCGATCACCGCGACCGACCTCGGATGCAGCAGGTTGTGCACGCTGCGCGCCTCGGCGGCCTGCTCACGGGAGCGGGCGACCGCGAGCGACTCCTCGGTCGGGTCGATGTCGAACTCCAGGTGCAGCACGCCTTCTTCGATCTCGCGGCTGACCTGGTAGCCCGCGTCGCGGAACACGCGGACCATCGCCGCGTTCTCGGCGAGCACTTCGGCGACGAAGCGGCGAAGCCCGCATTCCGAGGCGGCGGCGGCCAGATGCTCCAGCAGGATCGACCCGAGCCCCCGGCCCTGATGGGCGTCGTCGACGACGAACGCGACCTCGGCCGACGGTCCGTGTTCGAGCCGTTCGTACCGGCCGACCGCGACGATGTCGTCGCCCAGCAGCGCGACGAAGGCGACCCTGTCGTGGTGGTCGACGACGGAAAACCGTTCGAGGTCCCGCTGCGGGATCCGCGGATAGGCGCCGAAGTACCGGAAGTACCGGGTGCGTTCGGACAACCGCCCGTGGAAGGCGACGAGCCCGTCGGCATCACTCGGGATCACCGGGCGCAGGTGCACCGTGCCGCCGTCGGAGAGCAGGACGTCGGCCTCCCACTCCCGCGGGAAGTCGTAGGGGTCGCGTTTGGTGTCCTCACTGGCCATGTCAGTCCCTCGGATCGTCCGGATCGAGGCCGTGCAGCGGGAAGATCGCCCGGCGGGTGTCGCGGATGGCGATGTCGACCGGCTCGTCCGCCCCGTCCCCCCACTGGACGTACGCGGTGTCGCGGTCGTCGGACATGCCGGGCGGGATCTCGGCTTTCGGCGCCGCCCTGGAGATCGACGCGACCCAGTTCGGCGGCAGGGCCGTCGCCGGATCGACGTCGCGGTCGAGCACGGTGGCGAGCAGATGGGTCCAGGACCGCGGCACCACCCGGATCAGCTGGTAGCCACCGCCGCCCACGGCGAGCCAGCGCCCGCCCGCGTGCGCTTCGGACAGTTCACGCAGCCGCCGGTAGATGGCGCGATGGCCGTCCACTGAGAGCGAGAGGTCCGCCAGCGGGTCTTCCTCGTGGGAGTCGACGCCGCATTGGGTGACGAGGAGCTGCGGCCGGAACTGTTCCAGCAGCGACGGCACCACCGCCTCGAACGCCCGCAGCCAGCCGCCGTCGCGGGTGCCCGGCGGCAGCGGCAGGTTGACCGCGGTGCCCTCGGCCCCGCCCTTGCCGATCTCCGCCGAGTAGCCCGTGCCCGGCCACAACGTGAACGGATGCTGGTGCAGGGAAACGGTCAGCACCCGGGGGTCGTCGTAGAACGCCTCCTGCACACCGTCACCGTGGTGGACGTCGGTGTCGACGTAGGCGATGCGGTCGAAGCCGTGATCCAGCAGCCACGAGATCGCCACCGAACAGTCGTTGTAGACGCAGAACCCCGACGCCTTGCCCGGCATCGCGTGATGCAGCCCGCCGGCGATGTTCACCGCCCTGGTGGCCTCGCCCTCGGCGATCTTGCGCGCCGCCAGCAGCGTCGAGCCGACGACGAGCGCGGAAGCCTCGTGCATACCGGTGAACACCGGGTTGTCCTCGGTGCCGAGCCCGTGCGCGAAATCGGCTCCGGTCATCGGCGCCTGCCGGACGGCCTCGATGTACTCGCCGAGGTGCACCCGGCGCAGCTCGTCTTCGCCCGCCGGGCCGGGGACGAGCAGCTCGACCCCGTCGAGCACGCCGAGTTCGGTGGCGAGCCGGATGGTCAGTTCGAGCCGGACCGGGTTGAACGGATGCTCGCCGCCGAGGTCGTAACCCAGCAGCGAGGAGTCCCATACGACGGCCGGTGCTCGCATGGGTCCGAACTCTAGTGCCCGGACGCGGCTCGTGCGTCGTTCCGGACGCCCGCGGGTCAGCCGGGCAGATCGCCGGTGGCCACCGGACGCTCCGGATCGCGGGACCAGTGCGACCACGAACCCGCGTACAGCGCCGCGGGCTCCGGGTGACCGGCGACTTCGAGCGCGAGCACGACGGACGAGGCGGTGACCCCCGATCCACAGTAGACACCGACCGGGGTCTCCGGGACCACGCCGAGACCTTCGAACCGCTCGGCCAGTTCCGAGGCGTCACGCCAGCGGCCGTCCTCCGCGAGATGCCCGGAGAAGGGCGCGTTGACCGCGCCGGGGATGTGCCCGGCGCGCGGGTCGATCGGCTCGGTCTCCCCCGCGTACCTCGGCCTCGCCCGCGCGTCGAAGAGCAGCCCGTCCCTGGCGAGGGCGGCGGCCTCGTCCGCGTCGAGCACCGGCATGCCGCCGGGCTTCACGACGATGTCGCCTTCCGCGGGCGAGGGGACCTCGCCGGTGAGCGGGCGCTCTTCCTCGGCCCAGGCGGCGAACCCGCCATCGAGCACGGCGACCTCGGTGTGCCCGGCCCAGCGCAGCAGCCACCACGCCCTGGCCGCGACCGATCCGTCGGAGTCGTCGTAGACCACGACCGGGTGCCCGGCGCGGACCCCGGCCGCCCGCAGGTGCCGTTGCAGCGTCGCCGGGTCCGGCAGCGGATGGCGGCCGCCGTCACCCGGCTCCCCGGCGAGCGCCGTGTCGAGGTCGACGTACACCGCGCCCGGGAGATGCGCCTCACGGTAGGAATCGGCACCGGGCGGGCCGGCGAGCCGCCAGCGGACGTCGAGGATCACGGAGCGTGCCGGTTCCGGCCCGGAGAGCTGCTCGGCGAGTTCGCCGGTGGTGATCATGGGGCGCATACCGCCATCTTTCCGTGCCTCACGGCTCCACGCCCAGCTTGGGGGACTTTTCCCGCCTCGGCACTTGTTCTCCCCACGCCTGCGTCGCTGTCGGTGCCAGCGACTACGATGAGCAACGCGGACGAAGGGGACAGCGTGAACGATCTCATCGACACCACAGAGATGTACTTGCGTACGATCTACGAGCTCGAAGAAGAAGGTGTCGTCCCGCTGCGGGCCCGGATCGCGGAGCGGCTGCAGCAGAGCGGCCCGACCGTGAGCCAGACCGTCGCCAGGATGGAGCGCGACGGACTGGTCGTGGTCGCGGACGACAGGCACCTGCAGCTGACCGAACACGGTCGCGAGCTCGCCATCGCGGTCATGCGCAAGCACCGCCTGGCCGAGCGCCTCCTGGTCGATGTCATCGGCCTGGAGTGGGAGCACGTCCACAACGAGGCCTGCCGCTGGGAACACGTGATGAGCGAGGCCGTCGAGCGCAAGCTGGTCAAGCTGCTCGACCACCCCACGACGTCGCCCTACGGCAACCCGATCCCGGGGCTGGACAAGCTCGGCGACGGTGAACCCGCCCCGCCCGCCGAGGCCGACCTGGTGCGGCTCGACGAGTTCGCCCGCATGGGTGGCGGCGAGGTCGAGATCCGCCGTATCGCCGAGCACGTGCAGCTGGACGAGACGCTGATGACGGAGCTCAAATCCGTCGGCATCGTGCCCGGCAGCCGGGTCAAGGTCGGCAAGGCGGCCCCCGGCGGGACCATAGAGGTCACCGGCGGGGACAACACCGCACAGGTTCCCGTGTCGGCGCTGCACGCCGTGCTGGCGCAGGCCAGGTGAGCGCCGCGTCCGACGCCGCGGAGACCTTCCAGGCCCTCCACGACCGGGCTCCTGCGGGCGTCTGGTCCGCACCCGGCCGGGTGAACCTGATCGGTGAGCACACCGACTACAACGACGGTTTCGTGCTGCCCTTCGCCCTCCCGCACCGGCTCGCCGCCGCGGCGGCCCCGCGCGAGGACGGTGTGCTGACCGTGGCCACCCTCGGCTCGGACGGCAGGGTTCAGGAATCCGGCCCGCTCACCATCGCCGATCTGCGGCCCGGCTCGGTCGAGGGGTGGGCCGCGTACCCGGCGGGGGTCGCGTGGGTGCTGCGTGATCAGGGCCTCGGCGGCGGCGCGGACGTGGCGATCGCGGGGGACGTGCCCTCGGGGGCGGGCCTGTCCTCCTCCCACGCGCTCGAATGCGCGGTCGCGCTCGCCCTCCTGGGGCTGGCGGGCAGCACTCCCGGGGCAGGCGCGGGTTCGCCGAGCCTGCACGAAGTGGCCCGCTGGGTGCAGCGTTCGGAGAACGACTTCGTCGGTGCGCCGACCGGTCTGCTCGACCAGACCGCTTCCCTGTGCTGCACGGAATCGAACGTGCTGTTCCTCGACGTCCGCTCCGGTGAGCTGGAGCAGGTGCCGTTCCCGCTGGAGGAATCCGGCGTCCGGATCTTGATCATGGACACCCGCACGAAGCACTCGCACGCCGAGGGCGGCTACGGCGAACGTCGTCGGGGCTGTGAGCGCGCCGCGGAACTGCTCGAGGTGAAGGCGCTCAGGGACATCGACGTGGCCGGGCTGGACGTCGCCCTCGACAAGCTGCCGTCCGAACTCGTGCCGCTGGTGCGCCACGTGGTGACGGAGAACCAGCGTGTCCTCGACACCGTGGAGCTTCTGCGCGCGGGCCGGATCACCGAGATCGGCCCTCAGCTGGACGCCTCGCA
This sequence comes from Amycolatopsis sp. NPDC052450, assembly GCF_044547565.1. Lineage (NCBI taxonomy): Bacteria > Bacillati > Actinomycetota > Actinomycetes > Pseudonocardiales > Pseudonocardiaceae > Amycolatopsis > Amycolatopsis sp. NPDC052450. The sequence continues at coordinate 26,040 of NZ_JBIUAQ010000017.1, forward strand.
CGTCAGCATGCGCGACGACTACCGGATCTCCACCCGGGAACTCGACCTCGCCGTCGATTCCGCGCGTGAAGCCGGGGCGCTCGGCGCGCGGATGACCGGCGGCGGCTTCGGCGGCTCGGCGATCGCGCTGGTCCGTGAGTCCGATGTGGACTCGGTGGGCCGGGCGGTGAAGGCCGCGTACGAAGCGGCGGATCTGCGCCGCCCCAGGCTGTTCACCGCGGTGCCGTCGCGCGGCGCCGGCCGCGACGAGCTCTAGCGCGGGGCCGGCCCCGCGAAGGCCACTTCGGCCGGATTTCGTAGCGCACACCCGTACCCCCGGGCGAGCCTTGTGCCCGGGGGCGAGGACACTGGGCCGCGACCGCATCCGCAGCAGAAAGGCGCGAACGTGACCGACGAACCGACCAAGACCCTGAAGCTGATGGTGACGGGCGGAGCCGGTTATGTGGGCAGTGTCTGCGCGGCCCGCCTCATCGAGGCCGGGCACGACGTCACCGTGGTCGACGACCTCTCCACCGGGCACGCCGACGCGGTGCACCCGGAAGCCACCTTCGTCGAGGGTGACGCCGCCGAGGTCGCTCAGCGCCTTCTCGGCGACGGCTTCGACGGTGTCCTCCACTTCGCCGCCAAGTCGCTGGTCGGCGAGTCGATGACGGATCCGGCGAAGTACTGGGAAGGCAACGTCCTGACCTCGCTTCGCCTGCTGGAAGCGATGCGCGACCACGGCACGAAGCGGCTGGTGTTCTCCTCCACCGCGGCCACCTACGGCGAACCGGAGTCCTCCCCCATCCCGGAGACGGCGCCGACGCGGCCGACCAACACCTACGGCGCGACGAAGCTGGCCATCGACCACGCGATCACGTCGTTCTCGCGCGCCCATGGCATCGCCGCCGTCAGCCTGCGCTACTTCAACGTCGCCGGGGCCTACGGCTCCTTCGGCGAGCGGCACGCCACCGAAACCCATCTGATCCCCCTCGTGCTCCAGGTCGCCACCGGGGACCGCGAGCGGATCCAGATCTTCGGTGACGACTACCCGACCGCCGACGGCACCGCCATCCGCGACTACATCCACGTGGTCGACCTCGCCGACGCGCATCTGCTGGCCCTGCGCCACGCGGCCGACGGCGAGCACCGCGTCTACAACCTCGGCAGCGGCACCGGTTTCTCCGTACTCGAGGTGATCGAGGCGTGCCGCCGCACCACCGGTCACGAGATCCCCGCCGCGGTCGCGCCGCGCCGGGCGGGCGACCCGTCGGTGCTGGTGGCCTCCAGCGAGCGGGCGAACGACGAACTCGGCTGGAAGCCCGAGCGCACCGACCTCGACGGCATCGTGGCCGACGCGTGGGCGTTCACCCGGTCCCGCCAGACCGCCTGAGGCTGATCTCGGGAGTTCCTTCGTCCCGCTGCCGCAGGACCACCCTGGCCACTTCGGACGGCTGCACCATCGCGTGCAGAGCCCTGGTCAGCAACTTCGTCAGCCCGTGTTCAGGGTCGGTCTCGGCGGCCCTGACCAGGGCGATCCCGGCGGTCGCCAGGTCGCCGCGGACATAGGCGGCGTGTGCTTTCAGCGCCAGCGCCTCGGCGGCCTCCGGCGCCGGGAGTTCCCGGGCCAGCGTGAGCCAGAGTTCCTCCGCCGTGCGGGCGAGGGGTGACTCCGCGGGGGCGGCGGTGAGCATGCAGGCGCCCCGGACCTCGACCAGGGAGAGTGCCCAGGCCAGCCGGACGGCCTGGTCGTCGGTGACGGTCAGGTCGCCGTCGTCGGCGCGGGCGAGCGCGGCGTTCACCTCGTCGACTCCCGCCCCGACGAGATCTGCGCCTCGCCATGGCGGATCGGCCATTCTCGTGAGGAGATCGGCTCGTCTGGCGAGTGTCTCCGGCGCGACGGGGTCGAAGAGCCGCTCGACTTCTTCCCGGCTCGCGTGCGTGATCTGCCCGGCACCGGTGACGACCGCGGCGGCCACCGAGTCGCGCGGATCCGGCAGGCGACCGCCACAGGTTCTGTCGCGGTAGCAGCCCCAGCGCACGTCGGCGGCGATACGCGGCGCCCACACCGAATGCTTCAGCGAGATGTCGTACTCGGCCAGCGAGGCTTCCAGGCGCCGGATGAACCGGCGTCGCGGTGGCCGCCCCGCCTTGTTCACGGTGCCACCGCCGACCACCGCCACGGTGGCGCCGGTGTGGCGGGTCACGGCGAGCCTGATCGCCAGGTCACGCACCTGGTCGTGTTCCAGGCCCGGCGGTGGCAGGTCCACGCGCATGACGAGGCCCTGTTGCTTGCGTCCCGGGCCGCGCAGGCCGAAGACGACGATGGAGTCCTCGGGGTGGAAGCCGAGGAGGTACGGGATCGCGGCGAGCAGGTCCGCCGGATCCGTCAGATCGACCGTGGTCCTGCCGGTCGGAGTGGCTGTGGTCATGCCCCCACCCTGCGGCGGGAATGGGGCCGCTGGGTGGGGGCGGGACACATCTGTGGACAGCCGGGACCGTTGTGGACAACCGCCGCGGGCCGGGTCGCGGGGACGCCGATCCTGTCGGTGGGGTGGTCTACAGTGCCCGGCCCCGCGGGGTCAGCCGCAGTGTTCGAACGGGCTCTCGTAAGCGTTCGATCCGACCGAACCGCCCCACTTGACGCAGGTCGAGGCGGCCGTCTTCTTCACCGGTCCGGCGTAGTAGGTGAAGCTGCCGGAGTCGGTCACGCGAGCGGAACCCTGGACTTCGAGGAACGCCGACACCGGCGACGCGGTGCCGAGGGAAACCGCCTTCAACGTGGTGACGCAGTTGGCCTTGGTCGAGGCGTTGTAGAGCAGGTACGCCGTTCCCGCGCTGTTCGCGAGCCCCTGCGAATCGACGACCGAGAATCCGCTGCCGCACACCTCGGTGGCGTCGTACGGGTTACCGCCGCACGAGTTCTTGCTGGTGAAGTTGGTGTGGCCGTAGTACGGCACCGCGACCCCGTGCAGCACCGCCTTCTGCGCCACCCCGTTGAGCCGCTGTTCGAAGTGCAGGTGCGGACCGGTCACCCCGCCGGTCGCCCCGGCCGTGCCGATCTGCTTGCCGACGCTGACGGCCTGGCCGACCGAGACGGACTGGGTCGACAGGTGGGCGTACCGGGTCCGCCAGCCGCCACCGTGGTCGATCTCGACCCAGCGCCCGTAGCTCGTGCTGCCTTCGTTGGCGACCCGGGTGATGGTGCCGCCAGCCGACGCCAGCACCGGCATCCCGGTGATCCCCGACTTCTGGAAGTCGACCGAGTTCGCCGGGCTGTGCCCGCTGAACGTCGCCGCCGTGACCGTGACGCCGCATTTGAAGGGGACCTGGAAGTTCGGGGCGGCCGACGCCTGCGTCGTACCGGCGAGGGTCAGGCCGAGCGCGGGCAGGACGGCGGCCGCGGCGAGCACTGCGAAACGGCGCAACCTGGACATGGAGACCTCCATCAGGTGGGGAAGCCGGACAGGCCGAAGCAAAGCCGGGGGAAATACATTTTCCGTACAAGCCCGAGGTCGGGTGGGTGTTTTTCCACCCGGAACGCCGGCTCCCGTCACGCCCGGCACCGCCGTCGCGGCGTCACCACGGCACGTCGATGACGTGGTGAAGGCCTCCTTCCCTACCCTCAGGGTAAGGAAGGATGCCTTCACGGAAGTGGGCTCGCTCAGCCGAAAGCAGCTCGCAGCGCGGGCTTGCCGCCCGCCACCGGCAGCACCAGCGAGGTCCGGTTCAGCTCGACCGAGACACCGGCGCCGGGCTTGGGCCGGAGCGTGTAGTCGTGGTCGCTGGAGGCGACCAGGAACTCGATCTTGTGCCCGGCCGCGAGCAGGTAGTCCTTCGCCACCAGCTCGACCTCGACCTTGTAGTTCTCACCAGGGGTGATCGGCTCGGTGCGGGCGGGGTCGCGCCGGTTCTGCGGGTCGGTCCAGCCGCGGGTGATCACCTTCGCCGTCCCGTCCGGAGCGCGGTCGAGGAGCACCGCGGTCACGTTCGCGGCCGGCTTGTCGAAGGACAACGACAGGTCGGTCTTCACCGTTCCGGAGAGACGCACGGGCTGCTTCGCCGCGGTGGTCGCGTAGAGCAGCCGGTTGCCCGAAGACGTCGCGGCGGCGAGCTGCTCGACGGTCTTGCTCGCGTCGTCCGCCAGCGTCTCGACCGCGGCCTTGCCCGGAACGGGGTTGCGCGTGTCGAGTTTGCCCTTCGAGGAACCACCGGGCCACGGGTAGAGCTTCACGTCCTGGGTGCCGGGCAGCGGCCACTCCGGCTCGTCCACCCACGACTTGTCTTCACGCTGGATGGTGGCCTTAGGCTCGCGTTCGATGCCGTTGTCCACGTCGTAGAGGTAGTGCGACATCCACTTGTTCAGGGTGGCGAGCCAGACGTCGCGGCGGAGGCTGTACGGGTCGGCGTGCCCGGCCTGGTGCAGCCAGATCTTGTGCTCGACCCCGTGCCGCTTGAGCATTTCGTACCAGCGGGTGCCCTGGTCGGTCTTGACGTTCCAGTCGCCGAGGCCGTGCACCACGAGCACCGAAGCGCGTACCTTGTTCACGTCGTTGCGGTAGTTGCGCACGTCCCAGAAGCGGCTGTAGTCACCGGTCACCCGGTCCTGGTCGACCGCGATGCTGTCGATCAGCGGGCGGCAGACGGCGCGATCCTGGCGGGTGTAGACGTAATCCGCGAGCACGTCCGCGTCCTCGCCCTGGAAACCGCCCGCCGCGACGACGGCGCCGTCGTTGCGGTAGTAGTCGTACCAGCTGGAGATCGCCGCGATCGGGACGATCGTCTCCAGCCCCTCGACGCCCGTGCTGGCCACGGCGTTGGGCAGGGTCCCGTTGTAGGAGACGCCCATCATGCCGGTCTTGCCGGTGCTCCAGTCCGCGACGGCGGCCTTGCCCGCCCCGTCACGGGCCGTCGCCCTGCCGTTCAGCCAGTCCACAATGGACTTCGCGCCGATGGTCTCGTTGACGTCGCCGGTGCTCGGGCAGCCGGTGGACTGGCCGCTGCCGAGCGACTCCCCGTACACCACGGCGAAACCACGGGCGGTGAAGTAGTCCTGGTACCGCCAGCCGATCGGCGCCGGGTTCGGGCCGACGGTCCTGGTCGCGATCCGCGGGCCCGCGGCGGGCCGCTTCGCGCCGGGCACGTACAGCTCGACGTCGACGTTGTGGTTCGCGACGTCGTTGCCGCCCGCGTAGTAAGGGCTGGCCTGGTAGACGACCGGGACCTTCATGCCCTGCTGTGTCGCGCGGGGCCGCACCACCTCCGCGTGCACGAGGTCGTCCTTGCCGTCGCCGTCGCTGTCGACCGGCGCGGTGACCCAGACGTTCTCACGGATGACGTCGGCCGGGTCGAACACCGGTTGCGCCTGACCGCCGGAGAAGACCGGCGCCGGTGGCGCGTCGGCTTGGGCGGGCAGGGCGGTCGCCGGAAGAACCAGGACGGCGGTGAACAAGGCGGCGAGTCTGGCGACTCTCACGTGACCCCCAAGGGCGGGCGGGCAAGACGCAGCTGAGGTTTCCGGCCACCCGAACGGGTGTCAAGAGACTAACGTCGGGGGCATGCCGAGCACCCTGGAAGCACCGATCGTCGCCGTCACCGTCTACCCGCACCACGCCCGGATCACCAGGCGGGCTTCAGCGGGCCTGGACGGGGAAACGCGCTTCGCTTTCGCGGGCCTGCCGTGGAACCTGGACACGGATTCGGTCCGCGTCACCGGCACCGGCCCGGCCGTCATCGCCGGGGTCGACGTCGTCGTCGAGCGCCATCCCGCCCCCGCGGACGTTTCCTTGCGCGCGCTGACCGAGCGACGGCGGGCCGATCAGGCGGTGGTGGACGAGGTCGCGGACGCTGTCGCCGCGGAGACCACGAAGGTCGATCTGCTGACCGGGGTGGCGAAGCGGAGTGGCGGCAGTTTCGCGAAGGCGCTCGCGGCGGGTACGGCGGAGCCGCCCCGGGTCGCCGAAGTCACCGAGGCGCTCGGCGCGCAACTGGCCGAGGCGCTGGGGAAGCGCCGTGAACTCGGCATCCGCCTCGCCCGGCTCCGTGACGACCTCAAGGCGCTGGACCGGGAGATCGAGGCCAAACAAGGCATGTCCGAAGTGGACAGCGCGACGGTCACGGTCGAAGTCGAGAGCAAGGAGGACGGCGCTGAGATCGGCCTCGAACTGTCCTATGTGGTCGCGAACGCGAGCTGGGAGCCCGGTTACGACGTCCGTGTCCGCGGTGAAGACGTCTCGGTGACCTGGTACGGGCGGATCACCCAGCACACCGGGGAGGACTGGCCGGAATGCAAGCTGGCCCTGTCCACCGCGCGGCCGGCGAACACGGTGAAGGTACCGGAACTCGAACCGTGGTTCCTCGACCGTGTCCGGCCGGTCCAGCCGTTGATGGCGCGCGCCGCGTACGGCAGCGCCTCGCCCGCGGGCGGCGGGATCCCCGAGTCGGTGGGCATGGCCGCCCCCGCCGCGCCGCCGATGGCGATGCGGACCGCGTCCGTCGAACAGGGCACCACCGCGGTCACCTACCGGCCGGGGCGCCCGGTGGCGGTGCCGTCGGGAGCGCAGGGCCACCGCACGACGCTCGCGCAGCTGGAGCTGACGGCGAAACTGGGTCACGTCACCGCTCCGGCGGTGTCGGGCGAGGCGTACCTGCGGGCGGCCGTGGTCAACACCTCGGAGCACACGCTGCGCCCGGGTAAGGCGTCGGTGTTCCACGAGACGGAGTTCGTCGGCACCACACGGCTGGAGGTCTGGGCGCCGGGCGAGGAACTCGAACTCGCCCTCGGCGTGGACGACCGGATCCGGGTCGACCGGGAACTCGCGCACCGCTCGGCGAGCAAGGCGACGCTGTCCGGCGCCCGGAAACGGGAGGCCGCCTACACCACGACGATCGTCAACCACAGCCCGCGCGAAGCCGTCGTGACCGTGCTGGACCAGGCACCGGTCTCCCGGGACGACGCGATCACCGTCCGCGACGTGCGCACCGTGCCGGAGCCGGTGGAGCGGACCGAGCTGGGCGAGTTCACCTGGCGGCTGACGCTCGCTCCGGGCGCGCAGGGTGTCGTGACGCTCGGATACCGGGTGGACGTCGCGAAGGGTGTCGAGCTGTCGGGGTGGCGCGAGTAGCCGTCCCGGCCCGAGGGCCTACAACAGGCCGCGCCTTCGTGCGGCGACGACGGCGTCGCGGCGGTGGTTGACGCCGAGCTTCCGGTAGATGCCGCGAAGGTGGGTCTTGACCGTGTTCACCGAGACGTAGAGCGAATCGGCGATCTGTTCCGCGGTGCGCATGGACGGCAACTCGGTGAGCAGTTCGAGCTCGCGTGAGGTGAGCGGGTCGACCGGCGCCCCGGGGCGGGCGGGCAACGCCTGCAGCACGGCACTCGCGAACTCTTCGGTGCGGCCGAACCGCCCGGCGCCGCGCACCAGCAGCTCCCGGATGTCCTGCCCCGCGTCGTGGAACGGCCGGAGCGCCTGCTGGGGTGCCGCGAGGTCGAGCGCGTGGTTGACGGCGGCGTGCGCCTGGTTCTGTTCGCCTGCCTGGTCGGCGAGAACCGCTTCGAGGAGCCAGCTTTCGATCAGGGTGTGCGCCACCAGTGTCCTGGTCTGCCGCTCGATGACCGGGCGCAGGCGACGGCGGGCGGCGCCGGTCCGCCCGCGGTGCAGGTGCACGAGGCTGCTCAGCAGCGCGTGCTCGGCGTAGGGCGCGAGCAGGTGCCGGTGCCGTTCCATCACGTCCATCGCCCACGTGGGTTCTCCGACGCGGAGGGCGAGCCGTTGCTCGACCGGCGCCGTGCAGGCGACGAGCCACGGCGCGACCGACTCCCCAGCGAGCCGTTTCCGGTGGCTCCGCAACGTTTCGACGACCGCGTGCGGATCGGCCGCGAGGCCGAATTCGACGGCGGCCCCGAGGGTCACCGTCAGCATTTCCACGGCCGGGTCCACCACCGCGGGCAGAAGCCGTGACGCCAGCGCGGAAAACCGGCGGGCGCTCTCCTGGTCCAGCCGTTGATAAGCCGCCAGCCCGAGCACGGTGTACAGGAAGGCGGTGCGCGAAGTCTCGGTCCAGCCGTGGGACCGGGCCAGTTCGAAGGCGGCGCCGGTGTGCACGGCCAGCCCGGCGAGGTCGCCCTGCACACAGGCGATTCCCGCGAGATGGATCTCGCAATGCAGGCTGACGGCGTCGCGGCGCTCCAGGGTGGCCATCCGCAGCGCGCGTTCCAGATCCTCGGTGGCGCCCGGGATGTCGCCCAGCCACAGGGCGGCCGTCCCCCGGGTGGCCAGCGCCAGCAGGTCGAGGTCGACGTCGCCGGTGTCGCCCGCGCTCGTGGCGCGGAGTGCGGTGAGGGCCTCGTTCAGCTCTCCGCCGTACCTCGCGCGACAGAGGACCGCCACGGCGTTCAACGCGCGCAGCCGTCCGGAACGCAGTGGCTGGGCGGAATTGTCGATCCGGCCGAGGTACCGGTCCGCCGCCACGAGGTCGTGGTCGTCGAGGGACGCGATGGCGGCGACGAGCGCGACCTGTGGCCGGGCGAGCAGATGCTCCGGCAGCGCGCCGAGCAGCTTGTGCAACCGCGCCCCGTGTCCTTTGAGGACGATCTGCAACCCGGATCGCTGGATGTAGCGGGTGATCAGCTCTTCGTCCTTCGCCGCGACGCTGTGCTCCAGCGCCGCGAGCACGTCTCCGGAGTCCGTGAACCATTCCGCCGCCAGCCGGTGGAGCCTGCGATACGCCCGTGGATGGCGCCGGCTCAGTTCCGCGCGAAGGTGGTCGCGCAGCAAAGGATGACAGCGGTAGCGGACCTCCGCCCCGCCGTGCCGGGTGACCAGCGTGTTGGTGCGGGTGAGGGTGTACAGGATCTGGCCGGCGTGCTCCTGTCCGGTCAACCGGGCGGCCAGCCCGTCGGTGATTTCGGGACACACCGACATGCTCAGCAGGAAATCGCGGATGTGCGCGGGCTGCGGGCCGACGATCTCCCCGGACAGGTACTCGGCAAGCAGGCGGTCGTCACCGGTGAAGGACCGGATGGTCCCGCCGGTGTCCGGGGCGGAGTCCAGCGCGAGGGTGAGGAACCGCAGTCCCGCCGCCCAGCCTTCCGTTCGTTCCGCGATCCGGTCCAGATCCGCCTCGGACAGCGACAGGTTCTTCCTGGCGAGCAGTTTCCCCGTCTCCTCCTCGGTGAAATTCAACTGGGGCGCCGTGATCTCCCGCAGCCTGCCTTCGAGCCGGAGCTGCGGCAGGATCAGCGGCGGCGGGAACCGGGTCGCGATGACGACCCGTACTCCGGACGGCAGATAGCGCAGGAGCAGGTTCACGCTCTCGACCGTGTCCGGCGCGGACAGCTCGTGTGCGTTGTCCAGCACCAGGATCACCGGCCGGCGGAGCCGCGCGCACGCGTCGACGAACGCGCCGACGCGTTCGTGCGCGGAGGCGTCCCGCGCGAGCGCGGGCCCGGGGACCAGGCCGTGGTCCACCGCCCGGAGGATCGACGACCACAACGGGAAGACCTCGTTGTCGTTGGCGTCCAAGGAAACCCAGACCAGATGCTCGCCGGGGTGGTGGCGCGCCCGGCGCCGGAACCAGCTGCCGAGCAGCACGGTCTTCCCGGAGCCGGCCGGCGCGTTGAGCAACGTGACGCTGGGGACCTCACCGGACGTGGCCTGATCGAGGACGTCCAGCAACCGGTCCCGTTCGAGGACGTCGGACGCGGGTGGTGGTGGCGCGAGTTTCGGCGAGGGCACCACGACCGCTTCGTCGTGGGTTTCCGGCGCCGTGCCCTCGACGCGGGTCATCGGCCGGCGCATGACATCGCCGCGTTGGAGAGAACCTGCCAGGCGAAGCCGAGAACGCGGGACGTCCCGCTGAAGACGAACCCGATACCGGAAAGTACGGCATCCGCCGATGACCGGCTTGTCCCTGGTTGCGCCGAAAGGACCAGCACGAAAGTCAGTGCTGTCAGAACGAGTTTGGCTCTGGACCGACCACGCGGTTCAGTGCTCACCGATTGTCTCCCTTCGATTCCCCAGACGAGTGAGGGAACCGATCTTGCTCACCCCGTGCGACGGTCACCTCCTCCCTGGCGGGTGAGTCGGGTCACCACTGGTCGCGAAGAGTGTTCGCCGAGCGGTGTTTCTCGCGTTGGGTGACGGAATCACGACGTCGTTTTCACCCGCTGAGAACGAAGACCCCCGCACGGCGGCAGCGCATTCTGAGGATCGCGGATCGAGGCCCGGCATCCGCCCAGGGCTCCGGCGGCATGACCGCCGCGCGAGCGTTGCCCGTCGCCGTCTGGACAAGCGGTGGCGGGCAACGCGATTCGCTGCCGGAACACCCTCGGACGGGAAGTACGGAATGACGGAATCGCTCACGGTGCTCCCGCTCGCGATCACCATGATGGCCGGGCCGCAATTCGTGTCGGCGCTGATCCTGATCACGACGGCGCGCGCGGTGCCGACCTCTCTCGCGTTCGTGGCGGGAGTGGCCACGGCCGTGACGGCGGGAACCGCGCTCACGACCTGGCTGGCCGGCCTTCTGCCACCCGATCCCCTCGTCTCCGGCTCGGGCGGTTCGGTCTACACGCTGATCCAGTACGGTCTGGTCGCGTTTCTCCTGGGAGTGGCGATCTGGAACTGGACACACCGCGAGACCGCGGAACCGCCGAAATGGCTGGGAACACTCATGTCGGCGGGCCCGCGGCGCGGATTCCGCACCGGATTCCTGCTCATCGCGTTCTTTCCGTCGGACGTCGTCGTGATGTGCGTCGTCGGCCTCGACCTCGGCCGCGGCGGGGCGGGGTTCGGCGCGGCGATCCCGTTCCTCCTGACCACCACGCTGATCGCCGCCCTGCCGCTCTTGGCCTATCTCCTCTTCCGGCGGCGCGCCGCCCGGCTCATGCCCGCCGTCCGCGACTGGACGAACGACCACGGCTGGTTGCTGAACATCGTGGCGTGCCTCTTCTTCGTCGTGCTCATCCTGTTCTGATCGCCCTCGGGTCCCCGCCGGGGCGAACCCACCAGCGCGGTGACCCAGCTGCGCCCCGGGTCGTCGACCAGCACGGCCAGCGCCAGCAGGGTCGCCGGAACCGACAGCAACGTCCCGAGCGGGCCGAGCACCCAGGCCCAGAACACCAGCGCCACGAACGTCGCCGTCGCGGACAAGCCGACCGCGTTACCCACGTACCGGGGCTGGATCAGTGACTGCAGCACGAAATTGATCACGATGTAGACCACCACCACCGCCAGCATCGCCCGCCAGCCGCCGTCGAGGAGCGCGAGCGTGGCGGGCGGGCCGAGGCCGAGCAGGAACCCGATCGTCGGGATGTAGTTGGTCACGAACGAAAGCAGACCCCACAACGCCGCGAGCGGAACTCCCAGCAAGACCAGCGCGAGAACGTCGATCGCCGCGACGATGAGCCCGAAGACCGTGGTCACCGCCAGGTACACCCGGACGCGACGGCCGAAGTCACGCAGTGCTTCGGCCGTACGCGCCCGCTCTCCCGCGATCCCGGCGATCCGGTCGTCGATGTCCGCCGTCTCCGCGCTGAGGAACAGCAACAGCCCCAGCAGGAAGACCAGGCTCGTGGTGACACCGGTCAGATCGGAGAGCAGGGAACCGGCGTAGGAAACGAGCTTGCCGGGATCGAGTGTGTGGAAGATGTCGCGCAACTGTCCCGGCCCGGCACCGAATTCCGCCAGCACGCCGGCGATTTCCTCGTACAGGGCGGTGATCCGGTCGCCGTAGCGCGGCAACAACTCCGCGAGCTGGGCGACCGAAACGATCATCGCGACGCAGAAGGCGACGAGAATTCCGTAAACGAACACCACGAGCGCCGCCGTCGCCGCCCAGCGCGGGAAGCCGAAGCGCCGCAGCCTGCCGTGCGCGGGACTGAGCGTGATCACGATGACGAGCGCCAGCAACGTCGGCGCCGCCAGCCACGCGACCGCTTTGATCCCCGCGATGGCGACCACGATCGCGGCCGCGCCGAGCAGGACGACGAGCGCCCGCGGTGTCCGGCTCGCAGGCCGATCGGTCACCATGACCCGCGGTTCGGGACTTCGTCACCGTGGATGACGACCGCCCAGATGACCGTCACGCACAGGGCGATCACGATCATCGACCACAGCGGATGCGCCGAGAGGAACACCAGATGGGTCACCGCGTTCCCGGCGGCGAAGAGCACCGCGACCACCCTCGCCCAGATGGCTCCCGAGATGAGGAAGCCACCCGCGATCGCCACCAGCGTGCCGCCGACCAGATGGGCCCACGCCCAGCCGGTCACGTCGAGGACGAGCGAGTACTCCGGGCCCGAGATGTAGTAATCGCCCCTGACCAGCGCCACGATCCCGGCGATGACGTCGAACGCGCCGAGGATGAGCATGATCACGCTGGCGAAGACGATCCATCCGGCCCAGACCGGCCGGATGCCGGATCGGTCGGCGAGATCGGCGCCGGCACTCCACTGCCGGCTCATTTCGTCCCCGTTCCCGGGGCCTCGGCGGTCTGGAGTTCCTGGTCCGGCATGAAGCTTTCCCGCAAGGCCGCTTCCTGTTCGGAGGTCAGGTTCGTGAAGGCCAGCTCAGGTGTTTCCTCGCCGGCGAAGGCGTCTCGCACCTTGTCGATGACCGCGCCCGAACTGAGCAGGAAAAGGGCCGACGTGCCCTCGGTGACGGTCCCCCTGATCTCCTTGATCAGGTCGTCGTCGATGCCGTAGTCCGAAGTGAGCCCGCCGAAAGCGCCCGCCGCGGCACCGAGCGCCGCGCCGAGCAGCGGCACGAGGAAGATCAGGCCGAAGAGCAGTCCCCAGAACGCGCCGCTCAGCGCGCCGCGGCCGGCCAGATTGCGCAACTGGCGGAGCTTCGGTTTGGAAGCGCCCACAGGCCACGACACCGTCGCCGCGTCGTGTACCGAGATGAGCTGGTTCTTCACCAGGCCCCGCACCGTCTCCGCCGCACGATCCGCGCCTTCGGCCGAGCGGAACGTCCAGATGGTCAACGTGTCCACGGCTCACCGTCCCTTCTGAAAAAATGGGTGATCTGACGGTGGCCATCGCACAGCGGCGACGGGGGTGCGCACATCACCTGAGGCGGATGAGCGCCAGGGCTCCGGCCGGACCCGGAAGTCATCCGGCCAGGGTGACGCCCCGCTCCCCGGGGGCGGACCAGGGTCGTCGGAAAAGCCCTTCCGGCAAGGAGTCCCCTGTGAACCACCACCACCCGCCGATCGCCGACCACGGGCTGATCGGAGACCTGCAGACCGCCGCGCTGGTGAGCACCGGCGGCGCCATCGACTGGTTCTGCTGCCCTCGCTTCGATTCCCCGAGCGTGTTCGGCGCGCTCCTGGATCCCGGCGGCGGCCACTGCCGGATCCGTCCCGTCCGGGAGCCGTACACGTCACGTCAGTTCTATTTCCCCGGCACCGCCGTGCTGATCACCCGGTTCATGACCAGGCTGGGCACCGGCGAGGTCATCGACTTCATGCGCCCGGTGACCGGCGGGCGCACCGACGGCGGCCACCGGCTGATCCGGCTGGTCCGCTGCGTGCGCGGGCACGTCGAGTTCGCCATGGAGGTCGTCCCGCGCTTCGACTACGCGCGCCGCCCGCACACCACCACCGTCACCGAAGACGGCGTGCTGTTCGACAGCGGGGCGTCTTCACTGACCCTGCACGCGGTCCGGGAGCCGGGCGATCCACCGGCGATGCACGCCCACGTCCTCGAAGGCGGCGTCTACGGCTCGGTGAGGCTGGAAACCGGGCAGGCACGGGGTTTCGTGCTCGAGTCGGACGGCGGGGAACCCCGTGCGATCCCGGTCTCCGACGTCGAGCAGGCCTTCGACGAGACCGTCCGCTTCTGGCGGGACTGGCTGAACCATTCGACCTACCGGGGGCGCTGGCGTGAAATGGTCGACCGGTCCGCGATCACCCTCAAGCTGCTGACCTACGCGCCGACCGGGGCGATGGTCGCCGCGCCGACCACGAGCCTGCCGGAACAGATCGGCGGCGAACGGAACTGGGACTACCGCTACGCCTGGGTGCGTGACGCGTCGTTGTCGGTCTCTTCCTTGCTGGCGTTGGGTTTCACGGACGAAGCGGTCGCGTTCGCCCGCTGGCTCCGGGAGCGCCACCTCAGCGGCGACGGCAGGCTGAAGATCATGTACCGCGTCGACGGGTCATCGGATCTGCTGGAGGAATCGCTCGCGCACTGGTCCGGGTACCGCGGTTCGGTGCCGGTGCGGATCGGCAACTCCGCGTCCGAGCAGCTCCAGCTCGACGTCTACGGCGAACTGCTCGACACCGTGTACCAGGCCGACCGCCGGGGCGCCGAGGTCGGGCACGACGGCTGGAAGGCACTCACCGGCCTGCTCGACTGGCTCGCGGCGAACTGGGACCAGCCCGACGACGGAATCTGGGAGACACGGGAAGGAAAGGCCGACTTCACCTACGGCAGGCTCATGAGCTGGGTCGCCTTCGATCGCGGCGTCCGCCTGGCGACGGCGCACGGCCTGCCCTGCGCGCTCGACTCCTGGCGGACCGAACGCGACCGGGTCTACGACCAGATCTGGGAGCACGGCTGGAGCCCGTTCAAACAGGCCTTCGTCCAGCGATACGGCTCGGTCTCCCTCGACGCGTCCCTGCTTCGCATGGCCGACGTCGGTTTCATCACCCCGCACGACCCGAGCTGGCTGGCGACCCTGGCCGGCATCGAGAACGAACTGGTGACCGACAGCCTCGTCTACCGCTATGACCCCAGTGCCGCACCCGACGGCCTGCGCGGAGACGAGGGCACGTTCTCGCTGTGCACGTTCGGCTACGTCACCTCTCTCGCCCGTGCCGGGTATCCGGAGAAGGCCCGGCTGGTGTTCGAGAAGATGCTGACCTACGCCAACCACGTCGGCCTCTACGCCGAAGAGATCGGCCCGAGCGGCGAGCAACTGGGCAACTTCCCGCAGGCGTTCACCCACCTCGGGCTCATCGACGCCGCGCTCACGCTCGACGAAGCCATCGGCTGAGCCGCGCGTGCGAAGGGCCGTTCCCGGCTTCGGGAACGGCCCTTCGGCCAGCGTGTTCCGGTGGCTCAGCCCTGGGAGATGTACGCCTCCAGCTGTTCCTGGCTCTTCTCCAGCTGTTCCATCCGGGTCTTCACGACGTCGCCGATGCTCACGATCCCCGCCAGCCTGCCGTCCACCACGACCGGGACGTGCCGGATCCGGCGTTCGGTCATCAGGACGGACAGCTGGTCGACCGAGTCTTCGGGGGTGCAGCTGGCGACCATCTTCGTCATGATCGCGGCGACCGATCCGTCGAGCAGCTGGGGTCCGCGCTCGTTGAGCCGCCGCACCACGTCCCGTTCGGAGACGATCCCGACGATCCCGCCCTCGGCGTCGACGACCACCAGGGCGCCGACATTGTGCTCCGCGAGTCTCTCGAGCAGTTCGGTGACGTTCGTCTCCGGCGAGACGGTCGCGACGGCCGCCCCCTTGTTCCGCAACAGATCGGAAATCCGCATACGCGCTCCTCCCGGATGGGTGACCTGAGTCACTCCAGGTTATGGCCTCACCGCCCTGCGCGAAAGTCCGGAGAGTCCGGTTCCATCCCCAATCTGGTCGCGAGCGCGTCGTACGCCTGGACGATCCCGGCGCCGTACGGGTCGTCGCCGAGCGCGCCGAGGGTGCCCCGCCCCAGCTCCCACTGAGCCTTCGCGGACTCGTGATCACCGAGTTTGCGGTAATCCTCGGCGAGGTTCAGGTGCAGTGACGGGTAGAAGCCGCGCACGGCCAGCGTCGCGTGGTACTCCTTGGCGCGTTCGTCGGTGAGCGAATCGGCCGCCGCGAGCGCGCGGAGATCCCAGGCGAGTTCGTCGGCCGGATCGTCGCAGACGTCGGCCATGTAGTGCGCGAGCGCGCACCGGTGCAGCGGGTCGCCGTCCTCGCCGATCCGTTCCCACAGCGCCGTGAACTTCTCGCGCGCGCCGACGCGATCACCGGAGATGTGCAGCTGGAGGCCGGTGTTGATCTCCGCCATCACGTCGTCGGTCATTTGACGTCCGAGGCCGGGGCCGCCCAGGTGTTGCACGCCGACGTCGCTTTCCCGGAGAAGCCGGCCTTCGCCCATTTCAGCTGGTTACGGCGGCTGCCGTGGGTGTCGCTGTCGTCGGCGCGGCCGTAGTCGTCGAGGGCCGCGTTGGCCAGCGACCTGCTGATCGAACCGCGTCCGGCGGCGGCCGCGAGGGCGAGCGCGCCGAAGCAGTTCGCCTGCAATTCGATGCGGCGGACCAGCTCCTTGTCCGCGGGCGAGTTCTCCTCCGGCGACGACATCTTCTCCGCGGCCGCCGACAGGATCCCGCTGGACCGCTGGACATGGTGCCCGTACTCGTGGGCCATCGTCGCGAGGTGACGGGACCGTTCGAGGCCGGCGTCGCCCAGCATCCACTCGGTCGGCGCGTAGATCGTGGTGTCGCCGCCGCAGTAGTAGGCGACGGCCTCGTTCTCGCCCGGCGCCTTCCCGCAGGCGCTGGTCTCGGGCAGCGTCACCTGCACGGTCACCGTCAGCGCGGGCTCGTTCGCCTGGTCCAAGGCGGGTTTCCAGGCTTCGGCCAAGCACGTCACGAACGTCTTGTAGTAAGTCTCCAGCTTCGCGGGCTCGCGGCTGATCCCGGGCAGGCGGCAGGTGACCGCGCCGAGCGCGACCCCGTCGGCCAGCAGCGGGTTCGTCTCCAGCTCCCGCACCTCCTTGGGCGCGGGTTTCGCGTTCCCTGCCGGAGCCTTGGCACCTTCCGAGGTGTACTGGCCGGACACCGGGAGAGCCTGGCCGTCGATCTTCCGCGGCCCGCCCGCCATCGCCATCCCGGTGGTGGTCAAGGCGGCGACGATGAGCAGACCGACCACGGCGGCCCCCGTGTTGCGGGGACTTTCGGGACGACCCGGCGAGGGCGCGAACGGTCTGGGTACCTCGTCGGTGCCGGTCATGGTGTCCCCCAAACGTGCGAGCCAACAGCATACGGAGTACCGGCAGGTCAGGCGAAAACACCGCACCTGGTGGCGCCGGGACCGGGGCCACGGCGAGACTGTCAGCATGAGTGACGAGGACCCGTACCTGTGGCTGGAAGACGTGACCGGCGAAGAAGCGCTGGACTGGGTGCGAGCCCGCAACGCCGAAGCTCTGGAGGAACTGGCGGGCGGCGAGCGATTCGCCGGGATCCGTGACGAGGTCCGCGAGGTCCTCGACGCCGACGACCGGATTCCCTACATCCGGCGCCGCGGCGAATACCTGTACAACTTCTGGCAGGACTCGGCCAACCCCCGCGGCCTGTGGCGCCGCACCACCCTGGAGCAGTACCGGCTCGACACGCCGGAGTGGGAACTCCTGCTCGACGTCGACGCGCTGGCCGAGGCAGACGGCGAGAACTGGGTGTGGCAGGGCGCGGCCGTCCTCCGGCCGGGTTACCAGCGCGCGCTAGTCGAACTGTCGCGGGGCGGCGCGGACGCGACCGTGGTCCGCGAGTTCGACCTCGCGGAGCGACGCTTCGTCGAAGACGGGTTCTTCGTGCCCGAGGCCAAGACCCGGATCGGCTGGATCGACCACGACCGCGTCTACATCGGCACCGACTTCGGGACCGGGACGCTGACCAGTTCGGGCTATCCGAGGCTGGCGAAGGAATGGCGGCGCGGCACCCCGCTCGAAGAGGCGACGGTGGTCTTCGAGGGCAAGCCCGACGACGTCTCGGTGTCCGCGCACCACGATCCGACCGAGGGCTGGGAACGTGACTTCGTCTACCGCTCGATCGACTTCTACCGCACGGAAAGGTATCTCCGGACGCC
The DNA here is from genome assembly GCF_044547565.1 of Amycolatopsis sp. NPDC052450. Lineage (NCBI taxonomy): Bacteria > Bacillati > Actinomycetota > Actinomycetes > Pseudonocardiales > Pseudonocardiaceae > Amycolatopsis > Amycolatopsis sp. NPDC052450. Next base: position 43,829 of record NZ_JBIUAQ010000017.1, read on the forward strand.
CGGCGGGCTCGAACGCATCGAAGTCCCCGAAGACGCGCAGACGTCTTCGCACCGGCAGTGGCTGCTGATCCGGCTTCGGTCGGACTGGACCGTCGAAGGCACGACGTACCCCTCCGGCAGCCTGCTCGCCTCCGGTTTCGACGCGTTCATGGCGGGTGAGCGCACCTTCACAACCCTTTTCACTCCGGACGCGCACACGTCGCTGGAGTACTGGGCCTGGACGCACAACCACCTGTTGCTCTCGACGCTGTCCGACGTCCGGACGGAACTGCGCGTGCTCACGCCGTCCGACGGCTGGCGCTCGCAGCCGCTCGCCGGCGCCCCGGAACTGGGCACCGCGCAGATCACCGGCACGGATCCCGATGTCAGCGACGAATACCTGCTCGACTCCAGCGGCTACACCCAGCCGTCGACACTGAGCTACGGGCACGTCGGCGGCGAGGTCGAGGTCCTCAAGCGCGCTCCCTCGTTCTTCGACAGCGAGGGCATGACGGTCTCGCAGTACTTCGCGACCTCCGAAGACGGCACGAAGATCCCGTACTTCGTCGTACGCCCCTCCGGCGCCGAAGGCGGCCCGACGCTGCTGACCGGCTACGGCGGCTTCGAGGTTTCGCTGACCCCCGGCTACAGCGGTGTCATCGGCCGCGGCTGGCTCTCGCGCGGCGGCACCTACGTCGTCGCGAACATCCGCGGCGGCGGCGAGTACGGGCCGGACTGGCACACCTCGGTGACCAAAGCCAAGCGGTACAAGGTCTACGAGGACTTTTCGGCGGTCGCCGCCGACCTCGTCGAACGCGGCATCAGCGAGCCCGCCCGGCTCGGCATCCAGGGCGGCAGCAACGGCGGGCTGCTGATGGGCGTCATGCTGACGCGCTACCCGCGGCTGTTCGGCGCGATCGTGAGCCAAGTGCCGCTGCTGGACATGAAGCGCTATCACAAACTCCTCGCGGGCGCGTCGTGGATGGCCGAGTACGGCGACCCCGACGACCCGGCGGATTGGGACTTCATCGGGAAGTACTCGCCGTACCAGAACGTGCGCGGTGATGGCGAGTACCCGCCGGTCCTGTTCGTCACGTCCACCCGGGACGACCGGGTGCATCCCGCCCACGCGCGCAAAATGGTCGCGCGGATGCGGGAGCAGGGACACGACGTGCGATACCACGAGAACATCGAGGGCGGGCACGGCGCGGCGGCCGACAACGAGCAGCTGGCGTTCAAATGGGCGCTGATGCTCGAATTCCTGTGGGAGAAGCTGGCCTGACGTGTCAGGAAAGGGTCGTTCAAGACATTTTTCGTCCTGAACGACCCTTTCCTGACACTCGGCTCACTCCGCCACCTTCGCCAGCACCACCCCTCCGACGATCAGCGCCATCGCCGCGAACCGCCCGAAGCTGAGCGGGTCCTTGTGGATCACGATGCCGAACACGATCGCCCCCACCGCGCCGATGCCGGTGAACACGGCGTACGCGGTGCCCACCGGGAGCGAGTCCATCGCCTTCGACAGCAGGTAGACCGCGGCGACGCCGAGTACGAAGCACAGCACGGTCGGCCAGAACCGGGTGAAGTTCTCCGTCGGCTTGATGCTCTGCGACCAGGCGACCTCGACGACTCCCGCCAGGAGCAGGATTCCCCAGCCCATCAAGCTTCCCTTCCGGCCGAGGCCAGCTTTTCGGCGCCGAGGAGCGCCTGTTCCCGCGACGCGATCCGGTCGGGATCGCGCGGGCTCAGCCGCGGGTCGACGAGAGCGTTCGTGAGTTCGGAACGCAGGAACGTGACGTCGTGGACGTCGTAGTGACCAGCGAAGAAGTCACGCAGATAGCGCTCGTGATGGTCGACCGGTTCCCGCGGCGTGCCGGGCAGGTACGTGCCGCCGCGCGCTCCCGCGACCACAAAAGCCTTGCCCGCCAAGGACATCTTCGGGAACGTCACCTGGTCGATCCACAGTTTGAGCGTCGCGGGGATCGAGAAGTTGTACATGGGTGCCCCGATCAGCACGACGTCTGCGGCGAGCAGTTCGGCCAGCAGTGGCTCGATGATCGCCCAGGCCTCGCGCTGCTCCGGCGTCTTCACCACCGAGGCGTAGCCGGCCGGATCGGTGATCCCGTTCCGGAGGAGCGCGTCGCAGATCTCGGTCCAGGCCTGGCCGATCGGCGGCACCGGATCGGCGGCCACGTCACGATAGGTGTAGCCCGCGCCCGGGTTCGCGGCACGATAGATCTCGGCGAAACGAGCACTCAGCTCGCGGGAGAACGACGCGCTGCGGGCACTGGAGTCGAGGTGGAGAAGGTGGCTCATCGGGGCCTCCCAGACCAGGAAGTGGACACGGCGTCCACTTGCTTCGCCGGATACAAGTGGACGCCGCGTCCGGATATTCCCTAGGCTGCGGAAATGCCGACGGAAGACCTGCTCGCGGGCGACTCGGGACGGGAACGCTCGGACGCCGCCCGCAACCGCGCGAAGATCCTGAAGGCCGCCGAAGAGCTCTTCGCCGCACGTCCGGCCGCGGACGTCACCATGGAGGACATCGCCAAAGCGGCCGGGGTCGGCCGGGCGACGCTGTACCGCCGCTATCCGGACCGCTCGGCGATCGCCGTCGCCCTGCTGGACGAGCACGAGCGGGAACTCCAGGAGCGACTGCTCACCGGCCCTCCCCCGCTCGGCCCCGGCGCGCCGCCCGCCGAGCGGCTGGCAGCGTTCTACGCGGCGATGATCGGGCTGCTCGCCCGGCACGCGCATCTCGTCCTCGGCACCGAGGTCGGGCATTCGCGGTTCACCAGCGGGCCGTACCGGCTGTGGCGCACGCACGTTCGCCTCCTCGCCGAGGAGGCGAACGCGAAGGATCCGGACGCGCTCGCCGACGTCCTTCTGGCTCCGCTGGCCGCGGACGTGTTCCTCCACCAGACGGGCGAACTCGGCCTGAGCGCCGAACGGATCACCGACGCACTGGCCGAGCAGGCACGGCGAGCGCTGGCCTGATCAGCCGGCGAGACCGTCGGCGACGAGCTTCATCACGGCCTGCCAGTGCTCACGCTGAGCGGCGCGCTCTTCCGGCCCGGCGAGCCGCTCCTGATGGAAGACCACGACCGTCTTGTCCGGCCCCGCCGGACGAAGTCCCACCTGGACCGTGCTCTCGTGGTCCCAGTCCTTCGGCCGCCAGGTGAGGCGGATCTTCTCCTGCTCGCGGTAGCCGCGAACCTCGCCGACAGTGCCCTCCGCCGTCTCGTACGGCGCGCCCTTCTCCGGCTCCAGCCGCACGTCACCCAGCCAGGCCGCGAGGCCCGGACCCGAGAGGTACTCCCAAACCTGTGCCAGCGGATACGCCATCGTCTTGGACACGCCGATCTCCCAGCCCGCGTCCTTCGTCTTCCCGATCATCACGCCTCCGCCGTAACCGTCTTACCTGGTTTCGAAACCGACTATAGTGGTTACATGACTCCGGGAACAAGACTGCTCGTCAGCGCCCAGGGTGAGCGCTATCGGTTCGATCCGGGCAGCCTCAGCCTCGAACTCATGCTGACCGGCGGTCCCGGCCCGTACGAGCGCTACGAGATCGCGCACACTCCGGCCGATCTGGCCGAGTGGTTCACCGGCTCCCGGCTGGCACTGACCGCTCCCCTGACCGACATCCGGATCAAACCCGCCGAACTCGCCGCGCTCAAGGAACTCCGTGACACGCTCTACCGCGTCGCGCCCACCCTCGCCCGTGGCGAAACGCCGTCGGACGAAGACCTCGCCTTGCTGAACAGCGCGACCGAGGCGACCCCGAGGCCCCTCGTCGACCCGAAGACCCGACGGCTCGCCTGGGCGTCCCCCGTCACCGGGAAGCAACTCCTCGGCGCCGTCGCCCGCGACGCCATCGGACTCGTCGCGGGCGAACGGTCCGGCCGGGTCCGCGAATGTTCCGCGGACGACTGCCACCTGCTGTTCTTCGACACCTCGCGCTCGGGCAACCGACGCTGGTGCTCGATGGAACGCTGCGGCAACCGCGCCAAGATCCGTGCCTACCGCGCGCGGACCGAGACCGCCTGATCGCTAGGATTCCCGGCGATGCAAGGTGAGGCGAAACTGGAACAGCGCGTCGTGGAGACGGCGGAGAAGCTGCTGTCCAAACAGAAATCGGTGACCGCGCTCGACATCTTGAGCGGCATCGGCTGGCTGCCGGAGAGTGTGCTCAAAAGCTGGCAGCAGGGCCGGATCCCCGATCTGTCCACGGCTTTGCCGGTGAGCGCGGAGAAACTGAACTTCGCCCTCGGCGCTCTTCAAGGGTGGGCGAAGGAAAAAGCCCTCGAAAGCTCCGAGATCGAGCATGTCGGCGCGACCCGCGACCGAGCTGTCCTCCGGGTGACTTCGGGCGAACTGGCCGGCCTCGAACCACTGTTCCGGACGCAGTGGCTCATGCCGGGACTGTCCGAAGCGAAACGTGCCCAAGTCCTCGCCCGTCGGCAGAAGGCGCCGGATCTCGTCGTCTCCGTGGCGCTGAAGGACTGGACGTGCGCCGACTGCGGCGGCACCGGCGACCTGTTGTTCATGGAGAACGAAAAGCCGCACTGCCTCGACTGCGCCGACCTCGGCCACCTGGTCTTCCTGCCCTCGGGCGACACCGCGCTGACCCGCCGGGCCAAGAAGGCGAGCCGGCTTTCCGCCGTCGTCGTCCGCTTCAACCGGTCGAGGAAACGCAGCGAGCGGCAAGGACTCCTGGTCGAGGACGCGGCATTGCGCACCGCCGAGGAACAGTGCCTCGCGGACGAGGACGTCCGGGAACGACGCCGCGGACGGGATCGTGAACGGCGCGCCGAGGAAGACGTCGAGTTCACCGCCCGGTTCCACACCGCGATCACGGAGATGTTCCCCGGCTGCCCGCCGGAACGGGCACGCGCCATCGCCGAACACGCAGGCCAGCGCGGCAGCGGCCGGGTGGGCCGCTCCGCCGCCGGCCGGGAACTGGCCGAACGAGCGGTGTTCCTCGCCGTCGTCGCCTCGATCCGGCACCTGGACACCGAGTACGACGACCTCCTCATGGCAGGCGTGGAACGGCAGGCCGCCCGCGACCGCATCCACTCCGCCATCGAAGCCGTGCTGGACCGCTGGCGATCCTGACCGCTGTCACGTTCCGGGCGCGGGCCTCACAACAATCCCTGAACACGAGCCCACTCGCCGAACTCGGCGCCGGTGCAAGGTAGCCGCATGCCTGTGTCCCGGACCGAGTCGATGAGATTCCCGGCGGCGACCTCGGTCAACTTCCCGTCCCGGCAAGCCCGCGCCAGGAGCCAGATCGTTCCGTGCACCTCCAGGCCGTACCGCCTGGCCACCCGGATCGCGGCCTGGTCATCGGTTATCGCCGTGCAGTCCGCCGACTCCGCGATCGCGAAAACGCTGGCCTCACCCCGATCCCGCTCGCCCGCACCGATCCGCTCCGCCCATTTCACGAAACATTCGAGCTCGCGAATCGTGTCGAGCCGATGCACCTTGATCCATTCGAGCGCCAAAGCGTCCCGAAGGGCGGGGTGAGTTGCCGAGCCAAGACGCAGCTCCTCGATGACCACGTAAGTTGTCCGGCATTCGTCGGAGATCAGCAGGTCTCGAAGGACGTCCAGCCGATCGGCACGCGCGAAATGGTTCAAGCACATCGCGTCGAGAACCAGGGGACGAGAAACGGTCACGAGCCGCTACCCGTTTCGACCTCCGGCAGATCCTCGATTTCGATCTCTCCGTGCATGAGCTCGACGGCCCTCGCAGGCGTGACGAAGTGCTGCCGCAGAGCCTCCATCACCGCGTGGGCGTAAGCGGGAGGAACCCGTACTCCCTCGAGGTCTGGCTGCGGAACCCATCCGACGGCATCCCTGAGCTCCGCCCTCGTCGGGGCGTCGGAGAACCACTTCGTCATTCGCCCCCCGTCGAGCAGCCCGACGTGGCCCGCCTGACGGACGGTAAGCGACCACGACGTGCGGAAGACCGCGGACAGCTTGATCAGTTCGCCACGCAGATCGCTTTTCGTCACCTGTTCCAGCACACCGGACGGGAGCAGGAATTCCGCCGCGAACGCGTCGATGACACGTTCTCTGTCTTCACGAGACGTCGATACGCCGAGATCGGTCGAGTACTCGTCCCCCAGCACCAAGTGCCCCAACTCATGGGCGGCGGTCGCCCGGCGCCTGCCCGGGTCAGCCAGCCTGCTGACGACGGACACGCCGAAATCCCCATCCATCAGCGACGCCCCGTCGCCGGGAAGGTCCGACACGAGGACGTACTGCCCCGCTCGTTCACACTCCGCCATCAGCGTCCGGATCGGCTCTTGCCCGAGACCGTGCCTGCTCCTGAGCCACAAGGCGGCTTCACGCGCATCCTGCGGATCTGTGACGGTTCGGTCGTACACCACCGCCTTGCGCGGCTTGAGAAGGTCGAGGGAGATGACTTGGCGAAGGTCGTCCAGCCAGGCCATCAACTTGGCCTCCAGCCGGTAGGAATCCCTGGAAAGGGCACTGTCCGTGTCGTCGACCAGGCTGGTCCGCCGCGACAGCACCGCCGGCTGCTCGCGAAGGAAGTGCCCCATGGGCACCTTCAGCGCGGCAGCCAGCTTCGCCAGCTCGAGCGCATCGATCTGCCGTCCGCCGGACTCGATCTTGGCGATCTTCGTGCGCTCCAAACCGACAGCGCTCGCCAACTCGGCCTGCGACATGCCCGCCGCCAGCCTGCTCTCCCGGACGCGCTCGCCCACATCAGCCCATTCCACCGGACCAGTGTGGTGCGATTTTCGCACATTCGTCAAGTCGGAGGCCTGCCACCTGCGGAAATCGATTGCCCTGATCGCTGTCACGTTCCGGGCGCGCGCCTCGTCCAGTAGGCATGTCCACCGCATATCTCACCCTGGCCATCGTGATGATCGTGCTCAACGCCGGGATCGCCGCCGCCGACTTCGCGCGGGTCCCGTTCGTCCTGAAGAACTCCGCCGAGGTCGGCGTGCCTCAGTCCTGGATCCCGCCACTGGCCTCGCTGAAAGCCGCGGGCGCGGCCGGGCTACTGCTCGGCCTGCTCGGAGTGCCGTACATCGGGACCGCGGCGGCCGTCGGGCTCGTGCTGTTCTACGTCGGCGCGGTCCTCACCCACGTGCGTGCCCGCGTCCTCTACAACATCGCCTTCCCCGGCGGCATCCTCGCGCTGGCGGTGGCGACCTTCGTCCTCGATCTCGCTCAGACCAGGTAGGGAGCGAAGTGTTCGGCGACGACGTCCGCGACCGCCTCGCGGACGGCGTCTTCGGCGAGGATCGGGCGCGCGGGACCAACGCGCGCAGATCGTAGAGCCGGGAGACGGTGGACTTTCCCGCCGACTGGCCGCCGCAGATCCAGAGCGCCTGCTCGAGCGTGCCGAACGGGTCGACGATCTCTGACACGGATTCCCGTTCCTGGATCGGTCTTACGTGCCAAGCTTGAACGGTTCACGTACGCAGGGGGAGACACTGTGACAGCACCACGCTATCGGCCCGATCGCCGAGGGAAACACCTCGAAGACTGGCGACTGGAGCCTTCGGCTTCGGCTTGGTTCCTCGAATACCGCGGCATCCCGGCCACCACCGACCACGTACTCGGTGTCCTGCCCAGGGCCAGGAAGGCCGGGACACTGAAACACGACGCCGAATGGCCGTACCGGATCCGCATGGACTTCGAGCCCGACCGTTCGCTCAACGATTTCCTGGATTTCCTGAAGGAGGTTCTCGTCATCCAGATCGATCAGCAGGGTTTCGTCGACGCGGCGGTCGCGCTGGACTTCTACAGGCGGCCGGTCGAAGACGGATCGTCCGAAACCGTCCACACCGAGACGGCCGACCTGATCCGGCAGATCAAGAAGTACATCCCGGCAGAACAAGAAGAGAACAATCGTGCGGGACAGGCGTTGTGCGACTCTTTGAGCGATGTAGTGGTCCGGCACGAATGGTTCAACGAAGCCACTCGCATTCTTCCCGTCCCCGGCCACACCCGGAAGAAGCGCTGGGTCAGCGTCATGCTCGGCACACTCCTCTCTCAGGAACTCGGCATTCGGCTGACCACCGTCGAATCGAAGAGCGGGGACCGGAAACCCACCAAGAACATGACACTTGAGGAACGTAAAGCGTTGCTCCACGACTTCCGGATCGAGGAAGATCTCGAAGGCCGGACGGTTCTCGTTCTCGACGACATCTACCACACCGGCTACACGATGGCCGGTGTCGCCAACGCGGCCAAACGAGCAGGAGCGGCCACAGTCCTGGGCTTGGCCGCTGCCAGGAACCTCCGCCGCTAGACCGACGGCGAAAGCTGGGCGGGGACGACGAATCGCCATCCCCGCACAGCTCGTGAGCTAGCTACAGCCGGAGGTCGCTCCGCAGCCTTCACAGGCGTAGCAGGAACCGGCGGGCCGCATCTTGGTGCCGCAGGTCATGCAGAGCGGCGCGTCGGAAGCGGTGCCGAGGTTCAGTTCCACCAGTTCCGCCGTCGAATGCGCCACCTTGGCGGGAGCGCCGGTCGACGAGTCCACAGTGGACCGGAGCGCGTCGAGGTCGACGTTCTCCGGTTCCGCGGCGGGAGCGGCGCCGTAGCTCGCCTCGACCTGTGCCGAGCGCTCGTCGGCGGTGAAGATGCCGAGCTGCGACCGCTTCTCGTACGGCAGGTAATCCAGCGCCAGCCTGCGGAACAGGTAGTCCATGACGCTGGTGGCGATCCGGATGTCCGGGTCGTCGGTCATGCCGGCGGGCTCGAAGCGCAGGTTGGAGAACTTCGAAACGTAGAACTCCAGCGGGATCCCGTGCTGCAGGCCGACCGAGATCGACATCGAGAACGCGTCCATCACGCCCGACAGGGTCGAACCCTGCTTGCCGAGCTTCACGAAGATCTCGCCGAGCCCGTCGTCCGGGTACGAACCGGCGTGCAGGTAGCCCTCGGCGCCGCCGACGGTGAACGACACTGTCTGGCTCGGGCGCTTCTTCGGCAGGCGTTTGCGGACCGGCCGGTACTCGACGACCTTTTCGGCCTCGGGAGCGGCCTTCTCCTTCTTGCCGGTGGAGAGCGGCTGGCCGACCTTGCAGTTGTCGCGGTAGATCGCGAGTGCCTTGAGGCCGTACTTCCAGCCCTGGAAGTAGATCTCCTCGACCTCTTCGACGGTCGCCGACTCCGGCATGTTGACCGTCTTGGAGATCGCGCCGGACAGGAACGGCTGCACCGCGGCCATCATCCGGACGTGCCCCATCGGCGCGATGGACCGCTCCCCCACCGCGCAGTCGAACACCTCGTAGTGTTCCTGGCGCAGGCCGGGAGCGTCGACGACGTGTCCGTGCTGGGCGATGTACTCGACGATCGCTTCGATCTGTTCGCCCTGGTAGCCGAGCGCGGAGAGGGCGCGCGGGACGGTCTGGTTGACGATCTGCATCGAACCGCCGCCGACGAGCTTCTTGAACTTGACCAGCGAGAAGTCCGGCTCGATGCCGGTCGTGTCGCAGTCCATCATGAAGCCGATGGTGCCGGTGGGGGCGAGCACCGAGGCCTGCGCGTTGCGCCAGCCGCCTGCCTCGCCCAGTTCGATACCGCGCTTCCATTCCTGGGTCGCGAGCGCGCGGACCGCGGCGTCGTTCGCGTGGTAGGTCCGCACCAGTTCGTTGGCGGCGGCGTGCTTGCGCATGACCCGCTGGTGCGCCTCGGCGTTGCGCGCGTAGCCCTCGTACGGCCCGACGACCGCGGCGAGTTCGGCGGAACGCCGGTACGAAACGCCGGTCATCAGCGACGTGATCGCGGCGGCGAGCGCGCGGCCGCCATCGGAGTCGTACGCGTGCCCGAGCGCCATCAGCAGCGCGCCGAGGTTCGCGTAGCCGATGCCCAGCTGACGGAACTTACGGGTGGTGTCGCCGATCGCCTCGGTCGGGAAGTCGGCGAAGCAGATCGAGATGTCCATGGCGGTGATGACCAGCTCGACGGCCTTCGCGAACAGCGGCGCGTCGAAACCGCCGTCCTCGGTGGCGAACTTGAGCAGGTTCAGCGAGGCCAGGTTGCAGCTGGAGTTGTCCAGGTGCATGTACTCCGAACACGGGTTGGACGCGGTGATCCGGCCCGATTCGGGGCAGGTGTGCCAGTCGTTGATCGTGTCGTCGTACTGCAGCCCCGGATCGGCGCATTCCCAAGCGGCCTGCGCGATGGTGCGGAACAGCTTCTTGGCGTCGACGCGGTCGATGACCTCACCGCTCGTCCTGGACCGCAGGCCGAAGTCGCCCTGGGTCTCGACGGCCTGCATGAACTCGTCGGAGACACGGACCGAGTTGTTCGCGTTCTGGTACTGCACGGAGGTGATGTCCGAACCGGAGAGGTCCATGTCGAACCCGGCGTCGCGGAGGACCTTGATCTTCTCCTCTTCGCGGGCCTTGGTCTGCACGAACTCCTCGACGTCCGGATGGTCGACGTCGAGGACGACCATCTTCGCCGCGCGACGGGTGGCACCACCGGATTTGATGGTGCCCGCGGAGGCGTCGGCGCCGCGCATGAAGGAGACCGGACCGGACGCGGTGCCGCCGGAGGACAGCAGCTCACGCGAAGAACGGATGCGGGAGAGGTTCAGCCCGGCACCGGAGCCGCCCTTGAAGATCAGGCCCTCTTCGCGGTACCAGTTGAGGATCGACTCCATGGTGTCGTCGACCGAAAGGATGAAACACGCCGAGACCTGCTGCTTCGACGTCGTGCCGACGTTGAACCACACCGGCGAGTTGAAGCTGAACACCTGGTGCAGCAGCATCCAGGTCAGCTCGTGCTCGAAGACCTCGGCGTCGGCGGGGGTCGCGAAGTAGCCGTGTTCGCGGCCCGCGTTGACGTAGGAGTGGACGACGCGGTCGATCAGCTGCTTGAGGCTCTGCTCGCGCTGGGCCGAGCCGACGGCGCCACGGAAGTACTTGCTGGTGACGATGTTCGTCGCGTTGACCGACCAGAAGCCGGGGAACTCGACACCGCGTTGCTCGAAGTTGACCGTGCCGTCGCGCCAGTTCGTCATCACGACGTCCCGGTTCTCCCAGGTGACCTGGTCGTACGGGTGGACGCCCTCGGTGGTGAAGACCCGGCGCACGGTGAGCCCGCCCGCCTGCTTCTTCTTCCCACTCGTCCGCGCTGTGGCCGGGTTGCCTGTTCCCACGGTCTCGGTCATGGGTTTTTCCCTCACTCCCACGCGGGAGGCGGCTTCAGCCGTCTTTCGCGTCTTGATCGCTCTCGTCCGGTGTGGCAGCCATGGCCTCACGGAGGTCCGAGATCTCCTTCTCGAAGTCCTCGACCGAGGAGAAGGAGCGGTAGACACTGGCGAACCGGAGATAGGCGACGCCGTCGAGTTCGCGCAGGGGGCCCAGGATCGCCAGGCCGACCTCGTGACTCGGGATCTCCGCCAGCCCCGCCGACCGGATCGACTCCTCGACCCGCTGCGCCAGCTGCTGCAGCGCGTCGTCGTCGACCGGCCTGCCCTGACAGGCGCGGCGCACCCCCCGGACCACCTTGTCCCGGCTGAACTGCTCGGTGACCCCGGATCGTTTGACGACGGCGAGCACCATCGTCTCCGAAGTGGTGAAGCGACGGCCGCAAGCGGCGCACGAGCGCCTCCGCCGGATCGCTTGACCCTCATCCACCTCTCGGGAGTCGACGACCCGAGAGTCCGCATGCCGGCAGAACGGGCACCTCATCCGCCGATCACCTTCCCCTCCGCGCCGGCCGGTCCCGAGTGGACATCCGCCCCCGTCGCCACGCAACGACGGGAAAGATCGACATGTGGATCGATCTGTGGACATCCGGTGGGTGAACACCGGCCAGCTGTGGACAACTGGTACCGAGTCTACCCCAAGCTATGGACCAACTACAGCCATGTAACTACTACATATAGCGGTGGAGACTAGATCGCAGGTGGGACGCACGCAAGCGCAACGGCCAGGTCGATCAGACACGAACGGGGAGCTCACCCACAGCGGGTGAGAGCGGTCCTCCGGATCACCTCCCGCCCTCCGCGACCTCGGCCGCGACCGGGACCGTGAGCGGCAGCCCCGGCACGAGAACGGCGTTTTCCAGGGAGTTGAGCTCCTTGATCTTGGCCACGACCGCGCCGGTGTCACTGCCCGGTGCGAATCGCGTCGCGAGATCCGCCAGCGTCTCCCCCGCCGAAACGGACACCGTGGTGGTCCGTTCGGGTACCGCGGCCCCCGGGACACCGGCCAAGAACAGACCCAATCCGGTGATGACCCCGGCGACGAGCAAGGCCATCGCGACGAGCGACGGCCACCTGAGCGGAAGCCGCCTCGGCGCCGGGCACGCCGGAGAGGCGGTGGCGACACCGGGGCGACGGCCCGCCACGACCCGGGCCCTGGTCGGCGGACGCAAAGGTTCGGCACACCTGCCCCGAACCACCCGAACGGGCCTGGTCAACCCTGCCGGAACGGGCCCGGGTGAACTGGGCCGCGCCAGTCCTCGATCGGCCAGAATCGACATAGGAACCTCCTCGCAAGTCCTGCTGCGCTCGGCGCCGGGCCGCGGCCCGGCGATCAAGGTCGAACAGGCGTTCTATCGAACGCCCGTGCGAATGTGTACCACCTACCCCCGACAAAAATCGAGCGACACGGCGTGTCCATCGAACAGATGTTTGAAATCGTCGTCCCGGCGGGCTAACGTCGTTGACCAGGGCGTCTGCTGCGCGGACGCCGCCGGTGCCGTGGGCGGGAAGACCGTCCGCCACCGGCGAAAACACGCGAAGTCGGTCCGGGCGACCGGACGTACTGGGAGGCGACGCAGGAGATGAAGGAGCGATACGGTGGCTAAGGAGAGCAAGGCGGGGAACGCGCCTAGGGGCTCGGGTAAGGTGCGCGCCTTGCCCGAGGTCTACGAGGTGGACGAGACCCTGACCGTGCGGCAGCAGCAGGTGCTCGACGTGATCAAGCTGTGGGTGAGCCGGTTCGGCTACCCGCCGAGTGTGCGTGAGATCGGCGAGGCGGTCGGCTTGACCTCCACCTCTTCGGTGTCGCACCAGTTGCAGGCCCTGCAGCGCAAGGGTTATCTGCGACGCGACCCGAACCGTCCGCGTGCGGTGGGCGTGCTCGCCGCGACGGACGACAACCCGATGGGCATCGACGTCGAGCAGCCGCAGTCGGCCGCGAAGGCCGCGTACGTGCCGCTCGTCGGCCGGATCGCCGCCGGTGGGCCGGTGCTGGCGGAGCAGGCGATCGAAGACGTCTTCCCGCTGCCGAGGGAGATCGTCGGTGAGGGTGAGCTCTTCCTGCTCAGCGTCACCGGTGACTCGATGATCAACGCCGCCATCACCGACGGCGACTGGGTCGTCGTGCGCCAGCAGCCCACCGCCGACCCCGGTGAGATCGTGGCCGCGATGATCGACGGCGAGGCGACGGTCAAGACGTTCAAGCGCAAGGACGGCCACATCTGGCTGATGCCGCACAACGAGGCGTACGAACCCATCCCGGGTGACGACGCCACGATCCTCGGCAAGGTCGTCGCCGTTCTTCGCAGGCTGTAGCCCGGAGCCGGAGCAAGCCGGGATCCCGGGTCGCGGAGACCCGGGTCAGGCTCGGCAAGCTTCGGTCAGGCTCGGCGTTTGCGGAGCCTGCCGACCAGCAGGAAACCGCCGATCACGACGATCGCGGCGATACCGACCTGCACGTAGGGGAAGCCGGTTCCCTGGCCCGTGCCACCGGCCGCGGCCGTGCCACCCGACGTGCTGCCCTCGGATTTGGCCGCGTCCACGGCGAGTGCCGCCGCGCCCTTCACCGCACGGATCTGCTCTCCGACGCCCTCCCCGCCGGACAACAGGGTCCCGTCCGGATCGAAGGCGAGCGCCTCGCCCTGTTTCTCGTTCGGCAGCGGCACCCGCACGGGCTCGCGCTGCAGCGCGCTCTTCAGGTCTCCGTCGGTGACGGCGTAGAGATAAGCGTCGGTGTAGGTGCGCAACGCGACCACCGAGCCGTCGGCCATCGACGCCGCGCCGGTCACCGTCATCGAACCGATCGATCCGGCGGGCCCGCCCTGCGTCGAGGTCTCCTTGATCTGCAGGGAACCCACGTTCTCCAGCGGAGTCGGCCCGGGACTGGTGAGCGGCCCTGTCGGCCGGTACAGCTTGGAGCTGCCGAAGAAGTCCTTGGTGATCAGGTACGGCGTGCCCGAACGGTCCATGATCAACGCTTCGACGTCGTGCTGCCCGTCGGGATACGTGAGCCGGTGCAACGTCGCTTTGCCTTGCGGCGTCAGCGAGATCAGCGCGACCGTGTCCCGCCGCTTGCGGTTGTCGCCGGTGTCGGAAAGCCAGAAGGTGCCGTCGGCGGTGCGGGCGAGATCCTCGGGATCGTACGGGTCCGTCGCGGCCGAGATGACCTTCTGGACCTTGCAGTCGCGGCCGAGGACGAAGACCTGCGTCTTGGTGCCGCCGTCGTTGAGGGCGTAGAGGTGCTCGCCGTCGGAAACGAGGCCGGAAAGCTCGCTGAGCCGGGAATCGCCGTTCTTGCACACCGGCTGCGGAGCCGGGACCTCCTGCGCCACGGCGGGTGTCGTCCCGCCGATGAACGCCGCCAGCGCGACCGCGGTCGCGACAATCCCCCGCACATCCACCTCCGTACCGTGGAACCCCTGAAGCCCCACACTACGGAGACGTCCGGGACGGCGCGCAGTTCGGTCGGAACGCCGAGATGGGGCGGAATGTCGCGAAGGCCACTTTCAGCGGCGAGCGCGGTGCCCCGAATGTGGCATTGGGGTCACCCGACGTCCCCAATGCCACATTCGGGGCGCCTTTGCCTTCCGACCGGCGCCCGTGTCGGAGGCTTGCGCACGCAGAACGCAGTGAAGGCTCCCTTCATCGCGTCCAGCGCGATGAAGGGAGCCTTCATGTACTTGCTTGCTTACAGAGCCGAGCCGTTCGTCTGGAAGTCGCTCAGCGCCGCGGCCAGTTCGGGCCTGCCGCGGACGACCAGGCGCGTACCGGTCTCGACGTGCTCTTCCTCCAGCACCTCGCCGTCGGCGTGGGCGCGGGAGACGAGTTCGCCTCGCGAGTACGGGATCAGCACCTCGACCACGATCTCCGGCCTCGGCAGCCGCTCCGCGATCACCTCGGCCAGCTCCGTGATCCCGGTGCCGGTCCGCGCCGACACCTGCACCGATCCGGCCATCTGGTGCCGCAACCGGGCCAGCGACACCTCGTCGGCGGCGTCGGCCTTGTTGATCACCAGCAGCTCCGGCGGCAGCGGCTCGGAACGGCGCTTCGTGATCTCGGCGAGCACTTCGCGCACCGCGTTGACCTGCTCTTCCGGCGTCGGGTCGGCACCGTCGACGACGTGGACGAGCAGATCGGCGCCGGCCGCCTCCTCCAGCGTCGACCGGAACGCGTCCACCAGCTGGTGCGGCAGGTGCCGGACGAAACCGACGGTGTCGGTCAGCGTGTAGGTGCGGCCGTCGGGGGTCTGTGCCCGTCGCGTCGTCGGATCCAGCGTGGCGAACAGCGCGTCCTCGACCAGCACTCCGGCGCCGGTCAGCGCGTTGAGCAGGCTCGACTTGCCGGCGTTGGTGTAGCCGACGATCGCGACGCTCGGCACCTCGTTGGCCACCCGGCGACCGCGTTTGGTCTCGCGGATGGTGTCCATCGCGGCGATCTCCCGGCGCAGCTTCGACACGCGCTTGCTGATCCGCCGCCGGTCGGTTTCGAGCTTCGTCTCACCGGGACCACGCAGACCGACACCACCGTTGGCTCCGCCCGCCCGGCCACCTGCCTGCCTGGACAGCGCCGCACCCCACCCGCGAAGCCGCGGGATCAAGTACTGCAGCTGGGCCAGCTCGACCTGCGCCTTGCCCTCCTTGGAGCGGGCGTGCTGCGCGAAGATGTCGAGGATCAGGGCGGTGCGGTCGATGACCTTCACCTTGACCTTCTCCTCCAGCTGGCGCAGCTGGCCTGGCGAAAGCTCGCCGTCGCAGATCACCGTGTCGGCGCCGGTGGCCACCACGATCTCACGCAGTTCCTTGACCTTGCCCGAGCCGATGTAGGTGGCGGGATCCGGGCGGATCCGCCGCTGCACCAGGCCTTCCAGTACCTCGGAGCCCGCCGTTTCGGCGAGCCGGGCGAGTTCGGCGAGCGAGGCCTCGGACTGGAGGGCGCTGCCCTCGGTCCACACACCGACCAGAACGACGCGCTCCAGGCGCAACTGCCGGTATTCGACCTCGGTGACATCCGCGAGTTCGGTGGACAGGCCCGCTACCCGGCGGAGCGAGGCGCGGTCCTCGAGCTCCAGTTCGCCGGTCGATGGGTCCATGTCGTTCAGATCGTTGTGTGTCAGTTCCGTCATCGTGCCTCCATGGTCCCACGTTTCGGTGGCGGGACCGAATTCATTACCTGCTGGGATACTTCGACAGGTAGATGGCCGTGCGTTTCGCGTCCGGGTCGACCGGCCGGGAGATGAAGTCGTCGACAAGCTCCATGAGCCGTGCTTCGAACTCCGCTATCTGCTCGTCCGGTACCTGGACGACCATGCGCGTCTGCTGCACCTCGTCGAATCCCACGTCGGCGATCTCGGCCAGGTAGGCCTCGAAGATCGCCTGATCGATCCCCCTGTCGCGGGAATCAAGATGCCAGGACAACCCGGTCGAGCGATACGGAATTTCTTTCGCGCCGCGCGTGCCGCGTCTCGACGGGAGCGCTTCGAGGAATCCGGTGTCGACGAGCTTGCGCACGTGGTGCAGCGTCGTCGCGGGGTCGCGATCGAGCCGTTCGGCGAGTTCCTTGTTGGTCAGCGCCTCCGAGTAGGTCAACCGGATGATGCGCAGCCTTATTCCGGAGGCCATGGCGGCGATCTCGGCCTCGGTGGCGGCACGTCGTTGAGTGGGCACGGAGACAGCCTAGAGCGAAAGTGATTGACACTTTCCAATCACTCGGGCCAAGGTGGCGTCGTGCGCAGAGACTCCCTCTTCTTCCACGCGGACTTCCGGCGGCTCTGGGCGGGCGATACGGCCAGCCAGGTGGGCGCCTTCGCCGGGCACACCGTGATCCCCCTGCTCGCGGCCACCGTGCTGGCCGCGACGCCGTTCCAGATGGGACTGCTGACCGCGGCCGAGACGATCGCGTTCCTGATCATCGGGCTGCCGGCCGGGGTGTGGGTGGACCGCATGCGGCGGCGGGCGCTGATGCTGCGGGCCGACTTCGTCCGCGCCGCGCTGCTGCTCACCATTCCGCTCGCCTGGTGGGCGGGGGTCCTGTCGCTGACGCAGCTGATCGTGGTCGCCACGCTCGTCGGCGTCGCGACGGTGTTCTTCGACGTCGCTTACCAGTCGTATCTGCCGTCGCTGGTCGGCCGGGAACATCTGCTGGAAGGCAACGCGAAACTCCAGGCCAGCCAGTCGGTCGCGTTCCTGACCGGACCGGGGATCGGCGGTGGGCTCGTCCAACTGGCGGGCGCGGCCAACGCCGTGCTGATGACCGGGGTGGGCTTTCTGACCTCCGCGCTGTGCCTGCTGCGGATCCGCACCGTCGAAGAAGTTCCCGAGCGGCATGAAGACGCGAAGCTGCTCCCCCAGATCGTCGAAGGACTGCGGTTCGTGTTCACCGACGCGGCCTTGCGCTCGATCGTCGCCTGCACCGCGACGGCCAACCTGGCCAACGGCGCCTTCACCACCGTCCAGATCCTGTTCCTGCACCGGGAACTCGGCCTGTCACCGGGGATCGTCGGCGTCGTACTGGCGACCGGCGGCGTGGGCGGGATCCTCGGGGCGATCCTGGCCGGACGGATCACCCGGCGGATCGGGCAAGCCCGCTCGATCTGGTTCGTCCCCTTGCTGACCTGGCCGTTCCAGTTGCTTCTCCCGCTCGCCGAGCCGGGCTGGCGGATCGTGCTGTTCCCCGCGGCGCTGGCGATCGCGGGGTTCGGGATCATCGTCTACAACGTCGCGCAGGTGTCCTACCGGCAGGCCGTCTGCCCGGACCGGCTGCTCGGCCGCATGAACGCCAGTGTGCGCTTCGTGGTGTGGGGCATGCTGCCGCTGGGCGGGCTGGTCGGCGGTGTCCTGGGTGAGGCGATCGGGATCCGGGGAACGCTGTGGTTCGCCGCGGTCGGCCAGACGGCCGCGCTGCTGTGGGTGGTCTTCTCGCCGATCCGGAAGCTTCGTGATCTGCCGCGCGAACCGATCGCGGTCGGCTAGACGAGTCCGGCCCACCAGGTTTCGTCGAGTTCGCCGCGGGCGACGATCTCGGCCGGCCCGGTCAGCGTGGACCCGCCGCGGCGCACCTCGACCACCACGCGGCCGCCGGGGATGTCGACGGTCGCTTCGCCGGTGTCGGTGCCCGCGAGGTGCAGGGCGGCGGCGACCGCGGCGACCGTGCCGGTGCCGCAGGACCGCGTCTCGCCGACGCCACGTTCGTGGACGCGCATCTTCAGCGCGTCCTCGCCCAGCAGGTTGATGAACTCGAGGTTCACGCCTTCCGGGAACACGTCGGAGTCGAAATCGGGCTGGTCGCGCAGGTCGAGCACGTCGACGTCGTCCTCGACGACCGACACCAGATGCGGGTTGCCGACGTTCACCGCGACACCGGAGAACGGCTTCCCGGCGACCACGGTGACCGAGGTGCCGGTGATGGTCGCGGGACCCATCTGCACGGTCACCGAACCGTCCGCGTGCATCCGGACCGGCCTGTCGCCGGCGCGGGTCCCGATGACGAAGTCGCGCTCGGCCACCAGCCCGGAGTCGACCAGGTGGCGCACGAAGACCCGGACGCCGTTGCCGCACATCTCGGCGATGGAACCGTCGGCGTTGCGGTAGTCCATGAACCATTCGCCGCCGGACTCGACATCCAGTGCGGACGAACGCACGATCCGGAGCACGCCGTCTGCCCCGAGACCGCGCTGACGGTCGCACAGTGCCGCCACTCGCGCCTCTGTCAGTTCGAGGCGGCCGTCGGGGTCGGGAAGCAGCACGAAATCGTTCTGTGTGCCGTGTCCCTTAAGGAATTCGATGCCGCCCATGGCCCCAAGGCTACTGGGCCGTCACCTCGAGGACGCGCTCGGCCAGCCGCTCCGAACCGCCGTCGAACCACTGGATGCGCTTGTCCCGCCGGAACCAGGAACGTTGCCTGCGCACGAACCTCCGGGTGGCCTGCGCGGTGGCCTCGGCGGCGGCCCGGAAGTCGCCGTCGCCGTCGATCGCGGCGATCACCTGCTGATAGCCCAACGCCCTCGAAGCGGTGAGCCCGTCACGAAGGCCTTGGCCCAGCAACGTCCGGACTTCGTCGACGAGACCGGTTTCGAACATGATCTCCACGCGGCGGTCGACGCGGGCGTCGAGTTCGGCGGGTTCGCGGTCGATGCCGATCAGGACCGTGTCGTAGCGGGCGGGCCCGGGTTTCGGCAGGTTCGCCGAGAACGGTTCCCCGGTGATCTCGATGACCTCCAGCGCGCGCACGATCCGGCGGGTGTTGGTCGGCAGGATGGCCGTGGCGGCAACGGGGTCGAGTCCGGTGAGCCGGGCGTGCATCGCGGCGACGCCGATTTCGTCGGCTTCGGCGGTCAGCCGGGCACGCACGTCCGGATCGGTGCCCGGGAACTTGAGGTCGTCGAGCACGGCTTGGACGTAGAGACCGGATCCGCCGGTGAGGATCGGCACGCGTCCGGCGTCGAGCAGTTCTTCGACGCGGGCGCGCGCGTCGCGCTGGTACGCGGCGACGGACGCCGTCTCGGTGACGTCGAGGACGTCCAGCAGATGGTGCGGCACATCTCGCCGCTCCTCGATGGTCGCTTTTGCCGTCCCGATGTCCATCCCCCGGTACAGCTGCAGCGCGTCCGCGTTGACCACCTCACCCCCGAGGGTGAGGGCGAGTTCGACCGCCAGCGCGGTCTTCCCGGACGCCGTCGGCCCGACGACCGCGACCGGCCGGATCACGCGTGCTCCCAGACCGCGACGTGGTAGGCGACGCCGAACGGCGCGGCCGAATAGAGGACCTCGGCGGTCCAGCCGTCGTCCGCCGCGAGACCGGCGAGGACCTGCCACGGCGCGCGGCCGCCCGCCCCGAGTTCGGCGGCGAAGTCCGGATCGAGCCCGGCCAGCGACCCGGCGTCGGCCTTGGCCAGCGCGTCGCGGATGCCCGCGTCGAAGTCTTCCGCCCGTTCGTCCTCGCCGCCGGGGGATCGCGGGCCGTGCCTGCTCGAACCGTCGCCGAGGACGAGCACCGCGGCGTGTTCCCCCAGTTCGCGGCCCAGCTGTTCGCACTGGCCGGACGGGGTTGCGGGATCGACGAGGCGGACCCGGACGGACGACGCGCCGCCCTGCTCGCGCAGCCAGCCGGCCACGAGCGCGGGCAACGGCAGCTCGGTTTCGGGTGCTGTCACCCGGCTGAGTGACACTCCGAGGTCGACGCCGAACCCGCGGAAGGTGCCACTCGCGTGTTCCGGCACTTCGGGCGCGCCCGAGGCCGCGCCGATGACGACCCAATCCGGCGAAGCGCTGGTCAGCCGCCTCGCGGCTTCAAGGCAGGCTTCGCGCAGCTCGGCGCATTCGTCCGCCGCTCCGGCGGCCAGTTCGGGAATGAGCAAGGGAGGTTGCGGGAGCACGGCGACACGGCGGATCACGGCCGCCGACGTTACCTTCCCCGCCTTCGAGCACCGGCAACCGACCGACACGGAGGGTCCACCGGAAGTAGGATCACTGCCCTCTGGTGGTTCATCCGGTTCCACGGTGGCCGCTGAACTGCTTGAATGCCGCAAGGGGTTGATGCCCCCGAAGCAAGACGGCAACGCATTACCCGGCCCCGTCGGTAGACGGGGCGCCCGCGCCAGCGGGCGTACAGGCGATAAGGAGCCTGCGATGGCCCAGGAGAACACGTCCACCGGTACCCCGGCACCGCACCCGGTACCGCACGCGCTCGGTGGCGGGCACCCCGCACCCCCCGTGCCGCCCGCCGAGCCCAGCCCGTCCGCTTGGGGCAGGGTCGACGACGAAGGAACGGTGTACGTCAACACGCCCGACGGCGAACGCGCGGTCGGGGTCTGGCAGGCCGGGAGCCCGGACGAGGGTCTGCTCCACTACGCGCGCCGCTTCGACGACCTGCGCACCGAGGTCGAGCTGCTGGAGACGCGACTGGAGTCCGGCGCGGGCGATCCGAAGCACGCGCTCGCCACGGCCACGCAGCTGCGCGACGGTCTCGCCGAAGCCGCCGTCGTCGGCGACATCGCCGCGCTGGGCGGCCGCATCGAGCAGGTCATCGCCCACGCCGAGAAGGCACTGGCCGCCGCCAAGCAGGAACGTGAAGAGGCCCGCGCGGCCGCCGTCCTGCGCAAGCAGGCCCTCGCCGACGAAGCCGAGAAACTCGCCGCGGAGTCGACTCAGTGGAAGGCCGCCGGCGACCGGCTGCGCGCCATCCTGGACGAGTGGAAGACCGTCAAGGGCGTCGACCGCAAGACCGACGACGAGCTGTGGAAGCGGTTCTCCAAGGCCCGTGAGGCGTTCAACCGCCGCCGTGGCTCGCACTTCGCCGAGCTCGACAAGCAGCGCGCGGGAGCCAAGAACCGCAAGGAAGAGCTGATCGCCGAGGCCGAAGCGCTCTCGGAATCCTCGGACTGGGGCGAGACGGCGGGTCGCTACAAGGACCTGATGACCGAGTGGAAGGCCGCCGGCCGCGCGCCCAAGGACAGCGACGAGGCGCTCTGGCAGCGTTTCCGCGCGGCGCAGGACAAGTTCTTCGCACGGCGGTCCTCGGTGTTCTCCGAGCGGGACGCCGAGTTCGCGACCAACGCGCAGCAGAAGGAAGAGCTGCTCGTCGAGGCCGAGAAGATCGACCCCGCGGCGAACCTCGAAGCGGCGAAGCAGCACATGCGGCGCATCCAGGACCAGTGGGACGAGATCGGCAAGGTCCCGCGCGAGCGCATCCGCGAACTGGACGGCCGCCTGAAGGCCGTGCAGGACGCGATCAAGTCGGCGGAGGACAGCAAGTGGCGGCGGACCGACCCCGAGGCGCAGGCCAGGGCGGCGCAGTTCCGCGAGCGCGTCGAGCAGTTCGAGTCGCAGGCGGCGAAGGCGCGTGCGACCGGCGACGAGCGTCGTGCGAAGAAGGCCGACGAGCAGGCCGCGCAGTGGCGTGAGTGGCTCGAAGCGGCGGAAGCGGCCATCGCGGACCGGTAGGTCTTCGGGGCTCTCTCGTGCAATGAAGGGGCCTTTCATAGCAAAATTTGCTATGAAAGGCCCCTTCATTGCATTCGCGAGCGGGGCGGGTCACTTCATCCCACTGTGGAGGGACATATCGCTCATTAGTGCGTATTCGGACGCTCTGCGCGCCCAGCCGTGGTCGACTTCGATCATGAACCAGACACTGATTCCCCCAGTACGCCGGGCGTTCGCCGCCTTGGCGATCAGTTGTGCTCTGGTGGCCGGGCTCGCCCCGGCCGCATCGGCGATCGGGTCTCCCGCACCGGTCCCCGCCTCTTCCGAAGCAGGCAAGAAGAAGGTCAAGCTCGACGCCTCGCTCAGCAAGAAGGAAGCCAAGGTCAACGAGAAGGTGACCCTCAAGGGGAGCCTGCGGGCCGAGGACGGCGCCCGTACCGACGGGACCGACAGCCTCGAAGCGATCATCGTGCAGCAACTTCAAGGAAGTGTCTGGGTGAACATCGCCGACACGACCTGTCGTCCGAACTCGACGTTCTCCCTGAAGCTGAGTTTCTCCTTCAGCGCGGTGATCACGCTGCGGGCCTACCACCCCGAAACGACGCTCTACGCGAGCGCGTACACGTCCAGCAATCTGACGCTGCGCGTCTCCTAGCTCCGCGAGAAGGCGGCACGCATCCAGTAGACGGCCAGCGCGACGGTGGCGAACCAGGCGAGGACCATCCCGAAGCCCGGGCCGCCACCGGCCGCGCCGGTCGCGTGCGAGGACTGCTGTGACCAGATCGCGAGCATTCCGTCGACGGAGGCGAACCAGCCGCCCGCGGCGCAGACCCAGGCCAGCCACCAGCGCCGGGTCACCAGCGTGACGGCGGAGACGAACACGCCGATCCCGGTGGAGGTCGCGGCGAACAGCTGCGGGATCCCGCCGCCCTTGCCGAGCAGCACCTCCCAGCCGGCGTGCTCGCCGACCCAGGGCAGCAGCTGGGCGACCAGCAGCACGAACGCGAGCACGGCGATGGAGAAGCCGCGCCTGCCCAGCTCGATCGTCTTGGCGGCCCGCTCGCCGACCTCGTCGATTTCGGCCGCGAGTTCGTCGATCTTCGGTTCGGTCACAGTGCACACCCGCTCACCGGTTCCGGCGTGACGGCCGGGGCGCCGAAGCCCGGCAGGCCCAGCGTCACGCCGTTGGTCTTCGGCCGGAGCCCGGCCTCGGAGTTGTCGCCCGCCTTGGTGCGGCGGTGCGACAGCAGATCGCCGTCGGCGACGAGGTGGTGCGGAGCGCCGTAGGTCACCACGGTCTCGACGACGTCGCCGGGACGCACGGAGCGGTCCACCAGCGGTCCCGTCGGCGCGAAGTGGACGAGCCTGCCGTCGCGGGCACGGCCGCTCATCCGGTGCGTTTCGGAGTCCTTGCGGCCCTCGCCGGAGGCGACCAGCAACTCGACGCGGCGGCCGACGATCTTCTTGTTCTCTTCCCAGGAGATGTCGTTCTGCAGCTTCACGAGCCGTTCGTAGCGCTCCTGCACGACCTCCTTCGGCAGCTGCCCGGCCATCTCGGCGGCGGGCGTGCCCGGCCGGATCGAGTACTGGAAGGTGAACGCGCTGGAGAACCGCGCCTGCGCGACGACGTCGAGCGTGGCCTGGAAGTCTTCCTCGGTCTCGCCGGGGAAACCGACGATGATGTCGGTGGTGATCGCGGCGTCGGGCATCGACTCGCGCACGCGGTCGAGGATCTTGAGGTAGCGCGCCGAACGGTAGGACCGCTTCATGTCGCGCAGCACCTTGTCCGAACCGGACTGGAGCGGCATGTGCAGCTGGTGGCACACGTTCGGCGTCTCGGCCATCGCGTCGATGACGTCCTCGGTGAACGCCGCCGGATGCGGCGAGGTGAAGCGGACGCGCTCCAGGCCCTTCACCGAACCGCAGGCGCGCAACAGCTTCCCGAACGCGAGCCGGTCGCCGAATTCGACGCCGTAGGAGTTCACGTTCTGGCCGAGCAAGGTCACTTCGAGCACGCCTTCGGCGACGAGTGCCTCGACCTCGGCCAGGATCTCGCCGGGACGGCGGTCGCGTTCCTTGCCGCGCAACGCCGGGACGATGCAGAAGGTGCAGGTGTTGTTGCAGCCGACCGAAATCGACACCCAGCCCGCGTACGCCGAGTCGCGCTTCGCCGGGAGCGTCGAGGGGAAGGTCTCGAGCGATTCGAGGATCTCGACCTCGGCCTCGGCGTTGTGCCGCGCGCGTTCCAGCAGCGTCGGCAGCGCGCCGATGTTGTGCGTGCCGAACACGACGTCGACCCAGGGCGCGCGTTTGACGATCTCGCCGCGGTCCTTCTGCGCGAGGCAGCCGCCGACGGCGATCTGCATGCCCGGCTTCGCGGTCTTCTGCGGCCGGATATGCCCCAGGGTGCCGTACAGCTTGTTGTCCGCGTTCTCCCGCACCGCGCAGGTGTTGAACACGATCAGGTCGGGTGTGGCCTCGCCGTCACCCGGGACGTAGCCGGCGTCCTCGAGCTGCCCGGCAAGACGTTCGGAGTCATGCACGTTCATCTGGCAGCCGAAGGTGCGGATCTGGTAAGTGCGCGCGCTCATCTCGCCTTCGAGGGTACGCGGGCGGGGTTCCATGGCACGATCGACCCTCATGAGGAGACCAGGGGTGCTGGCGGCGGTGATCGCCGTGGTCTGCGCCCTGGTCGCCGGGTGCGGGCCGGATCTGTCCGGGACGCGGGTGCGGATCGCCGCGGGGCTCGACGGCGGCGTGTACGACAAGCTCGCCGAGGCGCTGGCCGACGCGTGGGCCGCGCAGCTGGACACCGAGCGGCCCGAGATCCTGGAGACCGAGGGGTCCCCGGACAACATCGGCCGGATCCGCGCGGGGAAGGCCGACGTCGCGTTCGTGGCCGCCGACGTCGCCACCGAGAAAACGGCGGGGCTGGCCGCGCTGGCCCGCGTGCACGACGACTACCTGCACGTCATCGTCCGCGCCGACTCGTCGGTCAAGTCGTTCGCCCAGCTGCGCGGGCGCAAGGTCGCGATCGGTTCGCCGGACTCCGGTGTCGAGTTCCTGTCGAAGCAGCTGCTGAAGGCCTCTGGCCTGACCGGCGCGATCGACCAGCGCAACCTCGGCATCAACGAGGCGCTGCCCGCGCTGGAGACCGGTCAGATCGACGCCGTCATCTGGTCCGGCGGGGTGCCGACACCGTCGATCACGGAGCGGGTGCGGACGGTCGGCCTGCGCCTGCTCGACATCACCGACCTCGCGGACGCCCTGCGGGCCACCAGTCCCGTGTACCGCACGGCGACCATCCCGGTGACGGCCTACAACCTGTCGGAGCCGGTGACCACGCTGGTGCTGCCGAACTTCCTCGTGGTGCCCGCTTCGATGTCCGACGACGTCGCCGAGGCGCTGGTGCGCGGGTTGTTCGACGCGCGAGATCAGCTGGTCAAGGCGGCAGGGGCGGCGCTGTCGATCGACGTCCATCCCGCCATCGAGACCTCTCCCCTGCCACTGCACCCCGGGGCACTGCGCTACTTCAGATCCCTCAAGGATTAGCGACCGGCAGGGTCACGGTCACTTCGAGGCCGCCGCCCTCGGGTGAGCCCAGCCGCAGCGAACCGTCCGAACGGGCCATGATCTCGGTGACGATCGCCAGGCCGAGACCGGAGCCGGGCACGTTCTGATGCGCGGTGCTGCGCCAGAACCGGTCCGCCGCGCGTTCCAGTTCGTCGTCGCGCAGGCCGGGCCCGTGGTCGCGGACGGCGATGTCGACCTTCCCGTCCGTGACGGTGACGGTGACGCGGACCTCCGTGCCCGGCTCGGTGAACTTGAGCGCGTTGTCCAGCAGCGCGTCCAGGACCACTTCGAGACCGCGCGCCGGCGTGAGCACCCGCAAGCCGCCGCCCAGCCCGGAGGCGGCCAGCGACACGTCCCGCGTCGCGCCGACCACGGCCCAGTCGGCGACCCTGGCCCCCACGACCTCGTCGAGGCCCACCGGCACCAGTTCGCCGCCCGAGGCCTCGGCACGGGCCAGCGAAAGGAGTTCGTCGAGGATCTGGTTGAGTCGCCTCGCGTCCACGACGGCGGCTTCGAGGTCTGCCGCGGCCAGGTCGTCGTCGACGTGCCCGTCGAGGTTGCCGAGCCGGATCTTCAACGCCGTCAACGGGTTCCGCAGCTGGTGAGAGGCGTCGGCGACGAACGCGCGCTGCGCCGTGAGCGCCTCGTCGACGCTGGCGGCCATCCGGTCGAAGGACCGTTCGAGCTGACGCAGCTCCGGCGGCCCGCCCGACTCCCCCACCCGCTCGACCTCGCGGCCGCTGACCACCGCGGCCACCAGCGCGCCGGTGGCGTCGTCGAGCCGCCGCACCGGGCGCAGGATCCAGCGCACCACCGGTACCGCGACCAGCAGCGCGAGCCCGAACGCCAGCACCGCGCCCGCCGCGATGAGCAGCCACCACCACACCAGTTCGGTCCGCGCCTTTTCGGTCGAGGACAGGGTGATCACCGCGCCCCGCACCTCGCCGTCGATCAGGATCGGCTCGGCCAGCACCAGCGGCGCGGTGTTCCACGGCATCAGCAGCGCCCCGGGCTCGGAACGCCGCCCCGCCAGCGCCTGCTGCAGATGCGAGGCGATCACGGGATCCTTGAGATCGATCCGGGCGGCCTGCCCGGGGGCGCCGAGCGCGCTGGCCACGGACTCGCCGTCTTGATCGGCGATCACCACCGGCACCTCGTAGACCTCGGTGTAGCGGCGGAGTTCGTCCTCGATCAGGTCCGGCCGGTTCTCCACCAGCGGACGCTGGGCCAGCGACGCGAACCGGGACGTGTCGGTGAGCCGGTCGAGGAAGAGGTCGAGCTGCACACTGGCCGCCACGCTGAGCGCGAGCGGGATGCCGAGGCCGAACACGAGCGCCGCGACCAGCGTCAGCACGATCGCCTGGAGCCGGACGCGCACCGGCTCAGCCCTCTTCGGCCGGGCCGTAAGCGCCGCCGAGGCGGTACCCGACGCCGCGCACGGTCTCGATCAGCGCGGGCCTGCCCAGTTTGGTCCGCAGCGTGGCGACGTGGACGTCGAGCGAGCGGCTCTCCGCCGGGCCGCGATGACCCCAGACCTCGGTCAGCACGTGCTCGCGCGAGCACACCGCGCCACGGGCCGAGACGACCAGCGCGAGTACCTGGAACTCCTTGCGGGACAAGGAAACGGGCTGCCCGTCGACCTGCACCTCATGGCGCCCGATATCCACCGAGACATCACCCGCCCGGATGACGCCGGGCGGTTCGGCCGCGGCAGGCCGTTCACCCCGGCGACGGCGCACGGCCTCGACACGGGCGACCAGTTCGTCGACGTCGTAGGGCTTCACCAAATAGTCGTCGGCGCCGGACCGCAGGCCCTGGATCCGGTCGTCGACCTCACCCCGCGCCGAAACCACGATCACCGCGACGTCGCTGACCGCGCGGATCCGGCGGCACAGGACGATCCCGTCGACGTCGGGGAGCCCGAGGTCGAGCAGCACGACGTCGACCTCGTGCACCAGATCGAGCACCCCGGCGCCGGAGGCCAGGCGTTTGATCGTCAGGCCGCGCCGGGTCAGCGCGGGCGTCAAGGCACCCGCGACCCGGTCGTCGTCCTCCACCAGCAGTACCCGCACCCGTGTTTTCCCTTTCACGCCGTCACCGCCACCGCGACGACTGAAGAACGACTCTATGGGGTGAGTCACGTTCCGCGCTGCCCGTGTCACTGCGCCGTCCGGCCCAGTGAGCACACCGACGCGGGCGGTAATGGTCACGATGCGTCACAGATCTGTTGTGACCCCGGTTACGAGCCACCCCCGCCTTGTCTAGGCTGATCAGGGCCGGACGGTGGCGGACCGGAGCCGTCCGGTGGCTTGAGAACGATACGGACTTGAAACCCTAAGTATTGGTCAAGCCGCCTTTACAAGCGGTCCGACGGGAGTAGGTTTCCGCCATCGCGTGGTGCCTGACCCCGCAGTCCCCTGCAAACGAACGCTCCTGGAGGCCAGATGACCGCGGAGGTGGCGGCGCCGATGATCAAGGCGGCCGCCGTGAACAAGTACTTCGGCGACCTGCACGTGCTCAAGGAGATCAACCTCGAGGTGCCGCGTGGGCAGGTCGTGGTCGTGCTCGGGCCGTCCGGGTCTGGCAAGTCGACACTGTGCCGGGCGATCAACCGGCTGGAACCCATCAACTCCGGCGAGATCGCGGTGGACGGCGTTCCGCTGCCCGCCGAAGGAAAGGCGCTGGCCGCGCTGCGCGCCGACGTCGGCATGGTGTTCCAGTCGTTCAACCTGTTCGCGCACAAGACGATCGTCGAGAACGTCATGCTCGCGCCGATGAAGGTCCGCAAGGTCAACTCGGCCGAGGCCCGCAAGACCGCGATGGAACTGCTCGAACGCGTCGGCATCGCGAACCAGGCCGACAAGTACCCGGCGCAGCTTTCCGGTGGGCAGCAGCAGCGGGTGGCGATCGCCCGCGCGCTGGCCATGCGCCCCAAGGTGATGCTGTTCGACGAACCGACCTCGGCACTGGACCCGGAGATGGTCCAGGAGGTCCTCGACGTGATGACCACCCTCGCGAAGGACGGGATGACGATGCTCGTCGTCACCCACGAGATGGGCTTCGCGCGGCGTGCCGCGAACAGGGTGGTGTTCATGTCCGACGGCGAGATCGTCGAAGACTCCACCCCGGACGAGTTCTTCACCAAGCCCAAGACCGACCGGGCGAAGGACTTCCTCGGCAAGATCCTTACCCACTAAGGACTTCCCCGCCGGCCGGTATCGGCTGGACAAGATTCGGAAGGAAACTGAGAACAATGCGGTTGAACCGAGTTCTGCGAATGAGCGCGGCCGTCGTGGCGGCCGGTCTCGCCCTCTCCGCCTGTGGTGGCGGCGGGTCGGACGCCGGCAGCGGCTCCAGCGGCGCCAAGAACGTGGTGGCGAAGGCCAAGAGCGACAAGAAGCTGACCATCGGCATCAAGTTCGACCAGCCCGGCCTCGGCCAGAAGCAGGGCGACGGCACCTACGCCGGTTTCGACGTCGACGTGGCGAAGTACATCGCCAAGGAGCTCGGCGTCGAAGAGTCGGGGATCACCTGGAAGGAAGCGCAGTCCGCGCAGCGCGAGGACCTGATCAAGAAGGGTGAGGTCGACTTCATCGTCGCCACCTACTCGATCACCGACAAGCGCAAGAACGAGGTCTCCTTCGCGGGCCCGTACTTCATCGCACACCAGGACCTTCTGGTCCGGGCGGACAACACCGACATCACCGGCCCGGAGTCGCTGACCGGCAACAAGAAGCTCTGCTCGGTCAAGGGTTCGACCCCGGCGCAGAACGTCAAGGAGAAGTACGCCAAGGAAGTTCAGCTCGAAGAGCGCGGCAAGTACACCGACTGCGTGACCTCGCTGCTCAACAAGACCGTCGACGCGATGACCACCGATGACGTCATCCTCGGCGGCTACGCCGCGCAGCAGCCCGGCAAGCTGAAGCTGGTCGGCAAGGGCTTCACCGACGAGAAGTACGGTGTCGGCCTGAAGAAGGACGACGCCGAGAGCATCACCGCGATCAACAACGCGATCAAGAAGATGCAGCAGGACGGCGCGTGGAAGGCCGCTCTGGAG
The DNA here is from genome assembly GCF_044547565.1 of Amycolatopsis sp. NPDC052450. NCBI lineage: Bacteria > Bacillati > Actinomycetota > Actinomycetes > Pseudonocardiales > Pseudonocardiaceae > Amycolatopsis > Amycolatopsis sp. NPDC052450. Next base: position 73,562 of record NZ_JBIUAQ010000017.1, read on the forward strand.
AAGAACGTCGGCCCTTCGGGCTACAAGATCCCCGAGCCCCCGGCCATCTCCTGACACCCGGCTCGCTGAGCCGCTGAACCAAAGGAATCGAACGGTGCGCCGTGTACCGCGGCGCACCGTTCCCATACCGAGGCTGGGTTGAGCACCTTGTTCGATTTCCTCGACAATCCCAATTACGACTTGCTCGGCGCCTTCTGGATGACGATCAAGCTCACCTTCTTCTCCGCGATCGGCTCCCTGATCTGGGGCACGATCCTGGTGGGGATGCGGGTGAGCCCGGTTCCGATCATGAGGGCGTTCGGCACCGCCTACGTCAACATCTTCCGGAACACCCCACTGACGGTGATCATCGTCTTCACGTCGCTGGGATTGTCCTCCACCCTGGGGCTCAACCTGGCCTCGTCGGAGTCGACGACCTCGTTGGAGGACAACGCCTTCCGGCTCGCGATCCTCGGCTTCGTCGCCTACACCGCCACGTTCGTCTGTGAGTCGCTGCGGTCCGGCATCAACACCGTTCCGGTCGGCCAGGCGGAAGCGGCCCGTGCACTGGGGCTCGGCTTCGTCCAGGTGCTGACACTGATCGTGCTGCCACAGGCATTCCGGTCGGTGATCGCGCCGCTGGCGAACGTCATGATCGCGCTGCTGAAGAACACCACGGTCGCCTCGATCATCGGTGTCGCCGAGGCGTCACTCCTGATGTCGGACATGATCGAGAACGAGTCCGACTCGCTGTTGCTGGTCTTCCTGCTCTTCGCCGCCGGGTTCGTCGTTCTGGTCCTCCCCCTCGGCCTGCTGCTGGGCTGGGTCGCCAAGAAGGTCGAGGTCAAGCGATGAGCACGCAGACCGTCCTCTACGACATCCCGGGCCCGAAGGCCAAGGCGCGCAACTGGCTCTACAGCGTGCTCTTCGTCCTCGTTCTGGCTCTGGTCATCTATTACATCTACGTGGGCTTCGACGAGAAGGGCCAATGGGCGGGCGCGCTCTGGAAGCCGTTCATCGACGGTGCGACGTGGACGCAATTCATCCTGCCCGGTCTGCTCAACACCCTGAAGGCCGCGGCGCTGTCGATCGTGATCGCGCTGCCGATCGGTGCGCTGCTGGGCATCGGCCGGTTGTCGGACCACAAGTGGATCCGGGTCCCGGTCGGCGCGGTCGTCGAGTTCTTCCGGGCGATCCCAGTGCTGCTGCTGATGGTCTTCGCCGCTGCGTTCTACGCCTTCTACACCGACATCGACGCCGAGATCCGCCCGCTGTTCGCCGCGGTGACGGGTCTGGTGCTCTACAACGGCTCAGTCATGGCCGAGGTGTTCCGTGCGGGCATCCTTTCGCTGCCCAAGGGCCAAGGTGAGGCCGCGTCGGCGCTGGGCATGCGCAAGACCCAGATCATGATGACCGTTCTGCTGCCGCAGGCGGTCACCCTGATGCTGCCCGCGTTGGTCAGCCAGCTGGTGGTCATCCTCAAGGACACCGCGCTGGCCGGTCAGCTGACCATCGGCTTCAACGAGCTGATCCGGAGCACCGGGCCGCTCACCGGTCTCTACGGCAACACGATTCCGACGTTGATCGTCGTCGCGATCATCTTCATCGTGCTGAACCTGCTCCTGAGCTGGTTCGCGTCGTGGCTGGAGAACAAGCTGGCGCGGCGGAAGAAGGCCCCCAAGGGTGCCAAGCCGGTGCACTCCGCGCCGTCGAACGTCGTCCTGCAGCGCGACGACGCGAGCGGTGGAGCGCTGTAGCTCCGTAAGTACATGAAGGCCCCCTTCCTTGCGCCTAGGTACAGGAAGGGGGCCTTCATGTACTCCGGGATAGGCCTCTTGGTCCTGTCAGGACGGTGCCGCGTCGGCTAGCGTCGGCCGTATGGCGGACCAGGCCGCGACACTGCTCGAAGCACTGCCGGACCTGGCGGGCAGGTCGGTCCTGGTCGTCGGGTGCGGCGATGGCCGCTATCCGCGCTTGTTCCGCGAAAAGGGCGCACGCCGCGTGGTCGGCGTCGACGCGGATCAGACGCTGATCGCGGCCGCCCAGCGCGAAGAGGAACGCGACCCCGTCGGGATCTCCTACGAGGTCCACCAGCTCACCCGGTTGCCGGTGATGGGGACCTTCGACATCGTCGTGGCCTTCCTGGACTCCCCCGATCATCTCGGGCGCCTCGCCGCGAGCCTGGCGATGGGCGGCCTGCTCGTGGCCGTCGCCACCAACGGGCTCACCTTGGAGGAAGGCTTGCGTGACAACGGCTTCCAGGACATCGTGCTGCATCGCCACGAGAGCGGCGACGTGCACAGCGCCCGCAAGGTGTCCTGAGTCGCGCACCCTGGTGTCGAGCCAGGCTGGCCGGGGCTATGAATCCCGGCCGGTCGCCGGACCGTGCGCGTCTGGCGGTATGGGGCACACGGACCCCATACCGCCGCACCGGTACGACGGAACAGGTTTCCCCGCCGTGCCGGGGCGTAGCGCGTGTGGGAGTCGAACCCACGTCACCGGGGTGAAAACCCGGTATCCCTTCCGCTGGACCAACGCGCCTTGGCCTGGAACACAGTCCGGCACGCAAGCGCACCGGACTGCTTCGTTCCAGAAATCAGGGTTCACCGAAAGAAAAAGCCGCCCGGTTCGGTTTCCCGAAGGGCGGCTCCACAGGTTCGACGTCGTGCTATGACGACGGCGGGGAGCCGTGTTTCTCTTCCATACCAAGGGCCATGGCGTAACAAAGTCGCGTCATGCGTCCTCCTCGGTGGTGTGCGGTAAGTGTGCGACAAGCGAGCAAGTGGGGGCAAACGAATAAAGCTAGGGTGACGCCGCGCCGCACTCGCGTGCTCAGACCCGGATCTCGCGTGTTCACAGACGTAACTCGCGTGTTCGGACTCCGCACTCACGAGTGCGGCATCCAGACACGCGAGTCACGTCCCCAAGCACGCGAGTCACGACTTAACGACCGGCCGCCGAGATCACAGCCGGCGACCAGACGCAGGAGCGACACCGGCCCTCACCACTCACGAGAGGTGCCTACTTGTCCCGCCGGAACAGCTTGTTCCCCAGCCACACGATGGGGTCGTACTTCCGGTCCGCGACGCGTTCCTTCATCGGGATCAGCGCGTTGTCGGTGATGTGGATGCCTTCCGGGCACACGTCCGAGCAGCACTTGGTGATGTTGCAGTAGCCGAGCCCGTGCTCCTCCTGCGCCTCGTCCCGCCGGTCGGCGACGTCGAGAGGATGCATCTCGAGTTCGGCGATCCGCATCAGGTAGCGAGGCCCGGCGAAGGACTCCTTGTTCTCCTCGTGGTCACGCACCACGTGGCAGGTGTTCTGGCACAGGAAGCACTCGATGCACTTACGGAACTCCTGCGAGCGCTCGACGTCCACCTGCTGCATCCGGTACTCCCCCGGCTTCAGCTCCGGCGGCGGCGTGAACGAGGGGATCTCGCGGGCCTTGGTGTAGTTGAACGACACGTCGGTCACCAGGTCGCGGATCACCGGGAACGTCCGCATCGGCGTCACGGTGATGACCTCGTCCTCGGTGAAGGTCGACATCCGGGTCATGCACAGCAGCCGCGGCTTGCCGTTGATCTCCGCCGAGCAGGAACCGCATTTGCCTGCCTTGCAGTTCCACCGCACCGCCAGGTCCGAGGCCTGGGTGGCCTGCAACCGGTGGATGATGTCGAGGACGACCTCGCCCTCGTTGACTTCGACGCTGTAGTCCTTCAGCTCACCGGAGTCGGCGTCGCCGCGCCACACCCGGAAACTCGCCTTGTAGCTCATGCCGGGCTCCCGGGGTGCGAGGCCAGTTCTTCGTCGGTGTAGTACTTCCCCAGCTCGGAGAGTTCGAACAGTTCCAGCAGATCCTGCCGAAGCGGGATTTGTTCCTTGACCTCGATGCCGACTTCCGGCACCACCGGGTTGTCGCCCGGCGTGGCCGAGCAGACCAGGAGTTTGTTGCGCCACTGGGCGTCCATGCCCGGGTGGTCGTCGCGGGTGTGCCCGCCCCGGCTCTCGGTCCGCAGCAGCGCGGCGCGCGCCACGCATTCGCTGACCATCAGCATGTTGCGCAGGTCGACGGCGAGATGCCAGCCGGGGTTGAACTGCCGGTGGCCTTCGACGGTGACCCGCTTGATCCGCTCGCGAAGTTCCCCGAGCTTCTCCAGCGCCCGCTCGATCTCCTCCGACTTCCGGATGATGCCGACGAGGTCGTTCATCGACTGCTGCAACTCGGTGTGCAGGCTGTACGGGTTCTCCTCGACGCCGTCACCCGGCGGGTCGAACGGCGCGAGCGCCATCGCCGCGGCGGCGTCCACATCGGACTGGCTGACCTTGGGTCGGTCCTTCAACTCCGACACGTAGGACGCGGCACCGAGTCCCGCGCGACGGCCGAAGACCAGCAGATCCGACAGCGAGTTGCCGCCGAGCCGGTTCGAACCGTGCATCCCGCCCGAGCACTCGCCCGCGGCGAACAGCCCCGGCACGCTCGACGACGCGGTGTCCGGGTCGACCTCGATCCCGCCCATCACGTAGTGACAGGTGGGGCCGACCTCCATCGGCTCCTTCGTGATGTCGACGTCGGCGAGTTCCTTGAACTGGTGGTACATCGACGGCAGCCGTTTGCGGATCTCCTCCGCGGGCAGTCTGCTGGCGATGTCGAGGAAGACCCCGCCGTGCGGCGACCCCCGGCCCTCCTTGACCTCGGTGTTGATCGCGCGTGCGACCTCGTCCCGCGGCAGCAGGTCCGGGGTGCGGCGGTTCTTCTCCTGGTCGGTGTACCAGCGGTCGGCTTCTTCCTCGCTGTCCGCGTACTGCCCCTTGAACACGTCGGGGACGTAGGAGAACATGAACCGCTTGTCCTCGGTGTTCTTGAGGACCCCGCCGTCACCACGGACGCCTTCGGTGACCAGGATCCCCTTCACACTCGGCGGCCAGACCATGCCCGTCGGGTGGAACTGGACGAACTCCATGTTGATGAGCGTCGCCCCGGCCCGCAGCGCCAGCGCGTGCCCGTCACCGGTGTACTCCCACGAGTTCGAGGTGACCTTGAACGACTTCCCGATACCGCCGGTGGCCAGCACCACCGCCGGGGACTCGAACAGGATGAACCGGCCGCTCTCGCGCCAGTACCCGAAGGCACCCGAGATCCGGCCGTCCTCGGTCAGCAGCTCGGTGATCGTGCATTCGGCGAAGACCTTGATCCTCGCCTCGTAGTCGCCGGTCTCCTTGAAGTCCTCTTGTTGCAGCGAAACGATTTTCTGCTGCATCGTGCGGATCAGTTCGAGTCCGGTGCGGTCGCCGACATGCGCCAGCCGCGGGTACGTGTGCCCGCCGAAGTTGCGCTGACTGATCCGGCCGTCGGCGGTGCGGTCGAACAGCGCGCCGTAGGTCTCCAGTTCCCAGACCCGGTCCGGCGCCTCCTTCGCGTGGAGTTCGGCCATCCGCCAGTTGTTGAGGAACTTCCCGCCACGCATGGTGTCGCGGAAGTGCACCTGCCAGTTGTCGTTCGAGTTCGCGTTGCCCATCGACGCCGCGCAGCCGCCTTCGGCCATCACCGTATGCGCCTTGCCGAACAGCGATTTGCACACCACCGCGACGCTGAAGCCGCGTTCACGGGCTTCGATGACCGCGCGGAGACCGGCGCCGCCGGCCCCGATCACCACCACGTCGTAGTTGAGCCGTTCGACCTCGGTCATAAAAAGAGCCACCTCAAAGCTTGTCGCCGGGGACGGGAGATTCCCGCGCCGCTAGTTGATGAACCGCAGATCCGAAATCGCCCCGCTGGCCACGAGCATCACGTAGAGATCGGTCAGCACGAGCGTGCCGAGCGTCGTCCACGCCAGCGCCATGTGCCGGGTGTTGAGCTTCGTGATCTGTGTCCAGATCCAGTAGCGGACCGGATGTTTCGAGAAGTGCTTGAGCCTGCCGCCGGTCACGTGACGACACGAGTGACAGGACAACGTGTAGGCCCACAACAGGATCACGTTGCCGAGCAGCACGATGTTGCCGAGCCCGAAACCGAACCCGCCGGTCTTGCCGTGGAACGCGGTGATCGCGTCGTAGGTGTTGACCAGCGAGACGACCACGGCCACGTAGAAGAAGTAGCGGTGGACGTTCTGCAGGATCAACGGCAAGCGGGTCTCACCGGTGTACTTCGCGTGCGGTTCGGCGACCGCGCACGCGGGCGGCGAGAACCAGACCGCGCGGTAGTACGCCTTGCGGTAGTAGTAGCAGGTCAGCCGGAAGCCCAGCAGGAACGGCAGGACGAGGAAGCCGAGCGGGATGAAGCCCGGCAGTTCGCCGAACCAGGCCCCGAAATGCCGGGAGCCTTCGACGCAGGATTCCGAGACGCAGGGCGAGTAGAACGGCGTCAGGTAGTGGTACTCGGGCACCCAGTACGCGGTGCGCACGAACGACCTGATCGTCGCGTAGATGATGAAGGCGGAGAGTCCGAGGACGGTCAGCAGCGGGGAAAGCCACCACCGGTCGGTGCGCAGCGTTTTCTCGGTGATCCGGGCCCGCGACGGTGCGCGGACCCCCGTACCCCGTCCGGCCTCGTTGCCGGCGGGGGCGCTCACCGCTGGTCGCGCTTGTAGCCGCCGACGCCTTCGTCATCGGCGCCATGCCACAGCGCCGGGTCGTAAGGCGTGTCGGGAATCTGGACACGATCGGCGGCCTTCGCCTGCGCGGGCACCGCGTTCGGGGTCGTGTCGAGATCGGTCGCGTCGATGTCGAGCCGCTCGACGTCGTTCGCCAGGCGTCGTACCGCCGAGGCGTCGCCGTATCGGGATCGCAGCGCGCCGACGCACTGCCTCAACTGACCGATGGCTCGCCGAAGCTCGGCGATCTCTGTGGTGGACATCGGTACCTCCCGATGGTCGGTTCGGTTGGCCGCTTGAGCCTTCGAAGGCAAGCGATCCTCGCCGTCTCGACTCTGCCGCGCGTTGTGCAATGTGACAAGTAGCACAGTGGAACCTAGTGACGTGATGGAGGTCACGCGAGTCGATCTTCTGTATCGATTTTGATTCGAGCTTTCCCCCGAGGTACTGTGGCCACTGTCACGATCCAGCGGCGTCAGCGTTGCCGTCCCGCGGACCACCACGACCAGTGATCCGGAGCCGGACAATGAGCACCGCCCCGAACGTCCACCCCATCATCGCCGAAGTCACCGGGCGCATCGCCGCCCGCAGCGCCGAAACCCGCGCCGCGTACCTCGAGCGCGTCGCCGCCGCCCACGAAGAAGGGCCGATGCGGCGCGGCCTCGACTGCAGCAACCTCGCCCACGGCTTCGCCGCGATGGAAGGTGTCGACAAAGCCGCACTGCGCGCCGTGCGGGCGCCGGGCGTCGCGATCGTCTCCTCGTACAACGACATGCTTTCGGCGCACCAGCCGATGCAGGAGTACCCGGCGATGGTGAAGGGCTCAGTCCGTCAGGCGGGCGGGGTGGCGCAGTTCGCCGGTGGCGTGCCCGCGATGTGCGACGGCGTCACCCAGGGCCGTCCCGGGATGGAGCTGTCGCTGTTCAGCCGCGAGGTGATCGCGATGTCGACCGCGATCGCGCTCTCCCACGACATGTTCGACGCGGCGCTGCTGCTCGGCGTCTGCGACAAGATCGTGCCGGGCCTGCTGATGGGGGCGCTGTCCTTCGGGCACCTCCCGGCGATCCTGGTGCCCGCCGGGCCGATGAACTCCGGCCTGCCGAACAAGGAGAAGGCGCGCGTGCGCCAGCTCTACGCCGAGGGCAAGGCCACCCGCGAAGACCTTCTGGACGCCGAAGCGGCTTCGTACCACTCGGCGGGAACGTGCACCTTCTACGGCACGGCCAACTCGAACCAGATGGTCGTCGAGGTGATGGGCCTGCACCTGCCGGGCGCGAGCTTCGTGCAGCCGAACTCGCCGCTGCGGAAGGCGCTCACCGAAGAGGCCGGACGCCGCGTGGTGAAGCTTTCGCGGGGCGAGGAGTACACGCCGATCTCCGGTGTGATCGACGAGAAGGCCGTCGTCAACGGCGTCATCGCGCTGCTCGCCACCGGCGGTTCGACCAACCACACGATGCATCTCGTCGCGATCGCCGCGGCCGCGGGCATCCAGCTGACCTGGGACGACTTCTCCGACCTGTCGGCGGTGATCCCCCTGCTGGCACGCGTGTACCCGAACGGCAGCGCCGACATCAACCACTTCCACGCCGCCGGGGGCATCCAGTTCCTGGTCGGCACGCTGCTCGACGCCGGCCTGCTGCACGAGGACGTCCGGACCGTCGCCGGTCCGGGTCTGCACCGGTACCGCCAGGAGCCGATCCTCTCCGAGGGCGAACTGGTCTGGCGTGACGTCCCGGCGCGCAGCCTCGACGAGGACGTCCTGCGTCCCGTTTGGCGGCCGTTCGCTTCCGACGGCGGGCTTCGCATGGTCGCGGGCAACCTCGGCCGCGCGGTGATCAAGGTGTCGGCGGTGGCGCCGGAACACCGGATCGTCCAGGCCCCGGCGCGGGTGTTCACCGACCAGAAGTCCTTCAAGGACGCTTTCGAGGCCGGTGAGCTGAACCGCGACGTCGTCGTGGTCATCCGGCAGCAGGGCCCGCAAGCCAACGGGATGCCGGAACTGCACGGCCTCACCCCGGCGCTGGGGGTGCTGATGGACCGCGGGCACCAGGTGGCGTTGCTCACCGACGGCCGCATGTCGGGCGCGTCCGGGAAGATCCCGGCGGCGATCCAGGTGACCCCGGAAGCCGCCGCGGGCGGCCCGATCGCGCGGATCGCCGACGGCGACGTCATCCGTCTCGACGCCAAGGCCGGAACGCTCGACGTCTTCGTGGGTGACGAAGAACTCGCCCGCCGTGAACTGGTGGACTCACCGCCTTCGGAGGCATCCTGGACCGGCACCGGCCGGGAGCTGTTCGCGGCGCTGCGCCGCGCGGTCGGCCCCGCCGATCAAGGCGCGAGCGTGTTCGGACCGCTCACGCCGGAACACTTCGGCGCTCCGGCGCACACGTTGACCCCTGTGGAGGTAACCCAGTGACCACCGGCGCCGACCTGCTCGGCCTGTCCCCCGTGATGCCCGTCGTCGTGCTCGACGACGCCGCCGACGCCGTGCCCACCGCGCGGGCCCTCCTCGCGGGCGGGATCGGCGTGATCGAGCTGACCCTGCGCACCCCGGCGGCACTCGCCTCCATCGAGCGGATCGCCGCGGAGGTCCCGGAGATCGTCATCGGCGCCGGGACCGTCACCGCCCCCGAACACGCCAAGCAGGCGGCCGCCGCCGGCGCGAAGTTCCTGGTGACCCCGGGCTGCACCGACTCGGTCCTCGACGCGGCGTTCGACACCGGGCTCCCGTTCCTGCCGGGCGCGAGCACGGTTTCGGAGGCGATGCGGCTGGCCGAACGCGGGCTGACCGCGCTGAAGTTCTTCCCCGCCAAGGCCAGCGGCGGCGTGGCGTACCTGAAGTCGATCGGCGGGCCGCTGCCCGGGCTGCGGTTCTGCCCCACCGGCGGAATCACCGTGAAGACCGCGCCGGACTATCTCGTACTGTCCAATGTGGGCTGCATCGGAGGTTCGTGGCTGACGCCGAAGGACGCCTTGGCGGCCAAGGACTTCGGGAAGATCGAGGCTTTCGCGACGGAGGCGTCGAAGCTCTGATCCGTGTCGTGAAGGCCACCTTCGCGAAGGTGGCCTTCACTGCTTTTCAGAGCGGGAGCTGGTACTGAATGAACCCGCGGTTGACCGCGACCTGGTCGTACAGGCGGCGCGCGGTGACGTTGGATTCCTTGGTGTGCCAGTAAACCCGGTCGCAATCGCGGTCGCGCGCCCAGTCCGCGACAGCCTCGATCAGCGCCCGCGCGACCCCTTTGCCCCGGGCTTCCGGCGCGGTGAACAGGTCTTGCAGGTAACAGACGTCGATGAGCGCGGAAGTGCTGGGATGCACCAGGAAATGCGTGATCCCGACGAGCTCGCCACCCACGCGGGCCCCGAGCGCGTGCATCCGCTCCCCCGTCTGGAATTCACGCCAGGCGCGGTCGTAGACCTCTTGGGGCGCAACACGTTCGTAGAAGGCGATGTACGCGCGGAACAGGTTTTCCCAGGCTTCGCGGTCTTCGGGCTTCAGTGGAGCGATGGTGATCATGTGGTCCTCCCAGTGATCACCCGAGCGTAGGGTTTCGCCGCCGTCTCGCGAGTGGCCAATCACGCGGTAAAACGAGCTGCCACTCACGGTATGAGGTGGCTTGGCGGAAAGGACGTTGCGAAAGCCACTTTCGCAACGTTGAAGGTCGCGAAAGTGGCTTTCGCAACAACCTCCCGCGTGCTCGCTGCCGGGCATCGCTTGCGTCGGCTCAGCCGGCGGCTTGCTTCACCAGCGCGACGATGCGCTTCTTCACCGCGGGGGTGGCGCCGGTCAGAGCGAAGGCCGTCGCCCACATCTCGCCGTCGTCCAGCCGAGCGGCCTCGTTGAAGCCGAGCGTTGCGTACCGCGTCTTGAACTTGGTCGCCGCCTGGAAGAAACAGACGATCTTGCCGTCCAGCGCGTAGGCGGGCTGGCCGTACCAGAGTTTCGGCGCGAGCATCGGGGCGTTCGCCTTCACGACGGTGTGCACCAGTTCGGCCAGCACCCGGTCCTCATCGGACATCTCGGCGATCTTCGCCAGCACGTCCTGCTCCGCCGCCGCCGCTTTGTCCGCGGCCGAACCGCGGCGTGCCGCCTTCTTCATGTCCTGGGCGTGCTCCTTCATCGCGGCCTTCTCTTCGGCCGTGAAACCTTCGTACGTGGTGGTCATGGTGGTTTCTCCTTGGTAGGCGGCGAGCGGGGGCATCCGGTAGTGGCACATCAGGACTGGCTGGCGAGCGCGGAGGTCTCCCAGGTGAACCCGTCCGGATCGGTGAACGGGGCGGCGCCGCAGATCGCGATGCGGTGCGAGCCGGTGCCTTCGGGGGACACGCCCGCGTCCTTGGCCAGCGCCTTACGCCGGTACAGGGCCAGCTTCACGGGGCTCGAACCGGCCTCGAACTCGACGTACACGCGGCCGAAGCTCTTCCCCACGGTGAGGCCGTGCTCGACGTAGAACTTCTTGCTCGCGGCCACGTCGGCGACGCCCAGCAGCAACACGATGTCGTCGAACTCGCGGGCGGCAGGCCCGGTGTTCTTCTTCGCCGAGGTGGCGATCTTCCAGATCGCGCCGTCCGGTGCCTGGACGACACCGCCGTAACCCCACATCGATTTCGTGGCGGGCTTGATCACGGTCGCCCCGGCGGCGACGGCGGCGGTGATGAGCGCGTCGGCGTTGGCGGGCTGGGACACCGTGAGGGAAAGGGTGTAGCCGCGGAAGCCGGTGGACGGCTCCTCCGAAGCCCGCAGGCGCAGCTCGGAGCCGAGCCCGAAGGCGTTGGTGTAGAAGCGTTCGGCGGCCTCGGTGTCGGCCACTTCGAGGGTGATGGCGTCGATGAAGTTCATGCCGGTAACGCTATTTCCGAGCAGGCGTCCGATGCTTCTCGATTCCTGATCGGTCGCGACTGCGCTGGTCAGAGCCTTGCTCAGGGGCGTTTACCGGCTCCGGCGTCCGCTTTGAGACACCGGGAAGGCCGGGGCTAGGGGTGCCAGTCCGCGCAGGAGCCTTCATGTACTTCAGAGAGAAGCGGGACGGTGTCGTAGTGGTCGTGAGTGGCGATTCGGGTTCTGGCGAGCTTCCTCTTAGGTACCTACTGCGTGGCCTGCGGTGCTCCTTGCGTGATGCCAGGTTCCGAAGTACATGAAGGACCCCTTCCTGTACCTAGGCGCAAGGATGGGGTCCTTCATGTACTTGGGCTGGTGTGAAGGTCGAGTTGGGAAGGGGGCCTTCACGCGCTGTCGCTGTAGCGCTGAGACTCCAGGTGGCGTTCCGGCCTCGGCTCGGGCTGAGCTCAGTCCGGCATGCCGTGAGGGGCCCCTTCCCTACTCTCAGGGTAGGGAAGGAGGCCCTCACGGACCTGCGACCGCGGCCCACCCGCCGTAGGCCCCTAAAACTCATGAGCCGCTGAAACTGAGCCGCTGAAACGCGAAACACCGGCCGGCGGGCAAGTGGGCCCGCACGGCCGGTGAGCGGCTCAGGTGAAAGTGACTCAGGTGAAAGTGACTCAGTCGAGAGCGGCGTCGTCCAGGAGCGCCGACTCGGCGCCGAACTCGCGGAGTTCGTCGCGGATCACGGTGTAGGCCAGCCCTTGGGGATAGCCCTTGCGGGCGAGGAAGCCCAGCAGGCGGCGGATCGCCGCCTGCTCGTCGACGTTGCCCAAGGAGCGCATGCGCTTCCGTACCAGCTCTCGGGCGCGCTGCTCCTCTGCCTCTCGGTCCACCTCGTCGGCGGCCTGGACGGCGATATCCCCATCGATTCCTTTGCGTTTGAGTTCGGCTACGAGGGCGTTCCGTGCCAGGCCCATGTTGGCATGGCGGGAACGAACCCACATCTCGGCGAACTCGGCGTCGTTGATGAGCCCTGCCTGGTCCAGCTTACCGAGCAGGGTCTCCGTCGTCTCCTCGTCGAAGCCCTTGCGCTTGAGGGCCTGACGCAGTTCCTCCGCGGAGCGCGGGCGCGCGGCCAGGAGATCGAAGCAGATCTCCTTGGCCTTCTTCCTCCGCTCGTCCGGCGGCAGCTCCGCCGGATCCACTTTGGGCGGACGCATTCAGCTACCACTCCTCAGAAGTCCCACAACAAATCGGCACCCGAGCCCCTGAAGGCACGGAGAAGGGATCAGGGCGAGCGCACCTCGCCCAATCCCATCGCTCCCTAGAAGTCGACCGGCGCGGGGGCGGCTTCGGCGTCGACAACGGCACCGATGCCGAGCTTCTCCTTGATGCGCTTCTCGACCTCGTTGGCGATGTCCGGGTTCTCGAGCAGGAACTTGCGCGCGTTCTCCTTGCCCTGGCCCAACTGGTCGCCCTCGTAGGTGTACCAGGCACCGGACTTGCGCAGGATGCCCTGGTCGACACCCATGTCGATCAGCGAACCCTCGCGGGAGATGCCCTTGCCGTACAGGATGTCGAACTCGGCCTGCTTGAAGGGCGGCGCGACCTTGTTCTTCACGACCTTGACGCGGGTGCGGTTGCCGACGGGCTCGCCGCCGTCCTTCAGCGTCTCGATCCGGCGGACGTCCAGACGGACCGACGCGTAGAACTTCAGCGCCTTACCACCGGTCGTGGTCTCCGGGGAGCCGAACATGACGCCGATCTTCTCGCGCAGCTGGTTGATGAAGATCGCGGTGGTGCCGGAGTTGCTCATCGCACCGGTCATCTTCCGCAGCGCCTGGCTCATCAGCCGGGCCTGGAGACCGACGTGGCTGTCACCCATCTCGCCCTCGATCTCGGCGCGCGGCACGAGCGCGGCGACCGAGTCGATGACCAGGATGTCGAGTGCGCCGGAGCGGATCAGCATGTCCGCGATCTCGAGCGCCTGCTCACCGGTGTCCGGCTGGGAGACCAGCAGCGCGTCGGTGTCGACGCCGAGCTTCTTGGCGTAATCCGGATCCAGCGCGTGCTCCGCGTCGATGAACGCGGCGATGCCGCCGTTCCGCTGCGCGTTGGCGACCGCGTGCAGGGCGACGGTGGTCTTACCGGAGGACTCCGGACCGTAGATCTCGATGACCCGGCCGCGGGGCAGGCCGCCGATCCCGAGCGCGACATCGAGCGCGATGGCGCCGGTCTGGATGACCTCGATCGGCACGCGGCCCTCTTCGCCGAGGCGCATGACCGAGCCCTTGCCGTACTGCTTGTCGATCTGGGCGAGGGCCAGTTCGAGCGCCTTGTCCTTGTCGGGTGCTGCTGGTGCCATGGAGTCCACCTCGTTGGTTGAGCCGGTAGGGCTTCTTCAGTTCTGAGCTGTCGGGTCCGACGCTACGGGCGACCACCGACAATTCCAGGCCTCGCGCCCAAGCTGTGGATCGCTGACCCCGTTGTGGACAACACCATAGACGAACACGTGTTCGAGGCCGTTGCCGACACGCCGTTGCGCTAGGGTTCTTGCCCTTTTGCCGAGGTCAGCGCCGCTCCGGCGGGACCTCGAAGGCGTCGCAGACCGCCCGCCAGACGTCTTTGGCCGAGGTTCCCGCGTCGAGGGCCTGTTCGACGGTCTGCCCTCCGAGTTCACCGAAGACGTGATCCCTGGAGAGGGTTTCCGCACGTCCGGGACCGAATTCGTCGGCCATCAGCCGCCGGAAGACCGTGATACGCATCGGGTGAAGTCTAGCCCCGCCTCGGGCACGAAACGCGTGAAGGCCCCCTTCCCCGGGTGCGCTCCGCGAAGGCCCGGGGGCAAGGGTGCGCCCAATGTGGCATTGGGGACGCTCAGCGCCTCCAATGCCACATTGGGCGCACCGGACGAGCCGGCAACCCTCCGTCTGAGGGGATCACTCGCCCGGTTGGACGCTCTTTTCGAAGTAGTCGGCCAGTTCGCCCGGCGTCGGGTTCTGTCCTTCGGCCGGGACCTGGTAGATGAAGCCGACCAGCGGCCGGTCGGTCACGGTGAACACCAGTACGGCGGCGTTCCGCCCGGCGGCCGAGGAGTACTGGCCTTCCAGGGCGTTGCCGACCCATTTGGCCTCGGTGCGGTCCCCACCGGCCGATTTGAGCAGTCCGTCGGTGTAGGCCTTGAGCTTGTCCGCGGAGTCGCTCTGCAGATAGGTCACCTGGGTCCCGGCGCGGCCGGGAGCGGAGCAGGTCGACGTCACGCCGAGGTCTTCTGCCGGTTTCGCCGGCCCGTTGCCCATGCCGGGTTTGCAGTCGCCGGTGTCGGCGATCTTCCCGGCGAGCTGGCGCAGGCAGCCGGTGAGGCCCTTGTCGTCGGCCGCGCCGGGCACCTTGCACTCGTCGGCGGTGTAGGTGGTCGCCGACGAGGACGTCAGGAAGTAAGTGAGCCCGGCGGCGATCAGCACGACGACGGCCGCGATGGCACCGATGACGAGCGGCTTCTTCTTGCTCGCGGGCGCCTTGTCCCCAGCGGCCTGCCCGGCCAGCGAGTACGTCGGGAAGTTCGCCGGCGCGGGCTGCTGCACCTGCTGCGGGCCGCTGTTCGGGTAGCCCGACTGCGGGAAACCGCCGGACTGGCCGGGGCCCCCGCCCGCGTAGCCGGGGATCGACGCGACCTGCTGCGGCGGCGGCGCGTACGGACCCGAAACGCCGGGGTGTGCGCCGGTTCCCGCCGCGACCTGCCCTTCGACGCCCTGCGTACGCGAGCTGATGCCGTCGGAAGCGACGTGCTGGGCGCCGAGCGCGACCGCGGTCTCCGGCTGGTCGAGGCTGCCGGGGACGACACCGAGCTTCTCCGCGATCAGGCTGCCGACCAGCGGGAGACGGCTCGAACCGCCGACGAGGTAGATGCCGGCGAGCCGGTCCGGGGTCATCCCGGCGGAGCGGACCACGCGCGCCATCAGCTCGACACTGCGCAGCATCGACGGCCGCACCAGCGCTTCGAGTTCGCCTCGCGTGACGAGGACGTCCTCGAACGGCTCCGGCATCGGGACCTCGGTCTGCGGGTGCCGCGAGAGGGCCTCCTTCGCCGCCTTCACGTCCTCCTGCAGCGCGCGTCGCGTACGACGGTCCGGAGTGGACTCGGGCCGCAGAACCCGCTGCCAGCGCTGGGGATCCTTGTGCGAGACCTCACGTCCGACGTGCACCAGCAGCGCCTGGTCGACGTCGAGGCCGCCGAGGTCGGGAAGGCCGTCTTCGGCGACGACGGCGAAGCCGCCGTTCGGGGTCGCGCCGACGATGGCGACGTCGAAGGTGCCGGCGCCGAGGTCGTACACGGCGAGCGCCTGGCCGGGCGCGAGCGTCTTGCCGGGGAACGACGCGAAGTGCGCGGCCGCGGCGACGGGCTCGGGGACGAGCACCAGGTTGCCGCCCATCCCGGCGAGCCGGGCGGCGGACAACAGCACGTTGCGGCGGGTCTGGCCCCACTGCGCGGGGTGGGTGAGCCGGACCTCGTCGGGCAGTTCGCCGCCGAGCTGGCGGGTGGTCTCGTCGAGGACGCGGCGCAGGATCGCGGCCAGCACCTCGGTGACCGGGATGACGTCGGTGCCGAGCAGGAGCGTCTGCTCGTCGATCCGGCGTTTGGGGTTGGGCTCGAAGCGCGTCGGGTCGAGCCGGGCCCGGCGTTCGGCGTCCCGGCCGACCATGATCGTGCCGTCCTCGGTGGCGAACACCGCGGACGGCATGTTGGCCGAACCGTCGACCTCGACCACCCGCGGCGGCCTCCCGTGCGCCGAAAGGACGGCCACGGTGTTGGACGTCCCGAGGTCCACCGACAGGATCCGCACAGCACTTACCCCTTCACAGACGAACGGCGACCGCCCCAGCACTGATCCGGTCGCGCTGGCCGTGATGCTCCCATGAGCGAGGTCACCGCACGTGCGGAACCCGCCGAACTCGTCCCCGACCGGGTGCCGCGTCACAGGTCTCTGTGTCTGTCGGTGAACCCGCATCCGCGGTCGACGTCGGCAGGACGCAGCCTGGTCATCGTGGTGAAGCTGATCTCCTCGGGCGCCCTGCCACCGCGATAGCGGGGCCTTCGGCCGGGGCGGGTTCACGCGTTCGGTCCTGTTGGCAGGCCCGTCTCAGCTCCGCCGACCAGGGCTCGGAGCGAAACTGTCGGTGGTCCGGCGCACTATGGAGGGCGTGGCAGACGTACTCGACCTCTTCTCCCCCGCGACCAGGGACTGGTTCACCGGGGCCTTCGCCGCGCCCACCCGGGCGCAGGAGGGGGCGTGGCGTGCCGCGCACGCGAAGGAACACGCGCTGGTCGTGGCCCCCACGGGCTCCGGTAAGACGCTCTCGGCGTTCCTCTGGGCGCTGGACAGGCTGTCGGTCGAGCCGCCGCCCTCCGAGCCGCGGAAACGCTGCCGCGTCCTCTACGTCTCGCCGCTGAAGGCGCTGGCGGTCGACGTCCAGCGCAATCTGCGGGCACCGCTGGCAGGCATCTCGCAGGCGTCGCGGCGGCTGGGGCTGCCGGTGCCGGACATCGGCGTCGGCATGCGGACGGGCGACACCACCGCCGCCGAGCGGCGCACGTTCGGCAAGACCCCGCCGGACGTGCTGGTCACCACGCCGGAGTCGCTGTTCCTCATCCTCACTTCCTCCGCGCGTGACTCGCTGCGCGGCGTGGAGACGGTGATCATCGACGAGGTGCACGCGGTCGCGGGCGGCAAACGCGGCGCGCATCTGGCCTTGTCGCTGGAGCGGCTCGACGCTCTTCTCGAGAAGCCCGCCCAGCGGATCGGGTTGTCGGCGACGGTCCGGCCGATCGACGAGGTCGCCTCGTTCCTGGCAGGCGGCAGGCCGGTCACCATCGTCCAGCCGAAGCTCGCGAAGACGATCGAGGTCCGCGTCGAGGTCCCGGTCGAGGACATGTCCAATCTCGACGGTCCTCAAGGGCCGAAGCAGAACGAAGACCTCGACGCGGGGCTGGCTCGGCTCCCCGGCTCGCTCGAGGACATCGACGGCGCACCGCGGCGGCCGTCGATCTGGCCCGCGGTGGAGGAGCGGGTCCTCGAACTGATCCAGGCACACCGGTCGACGATCGTGTTCGCCAACTCACGGCGGCTCACCGAGCGGATGACCGCGCGGCTCAACGAACTGGTGGCGGAACAGTCCGAACTGGAGCCGGATCAGCGGTATCCGGCCGAGGCGATCGGCCAGTCCGGGCTCACCACCGGCGCGGCGCCGGTGATCGCGCGGGCGCACCACGGCTCGATGTCGCGCGAGCAGCGCACCCACGTCGAAGAGGAGCTCAAGACCGGCCGTCTCGCCTGCGTCGTGGCGACGTCGTCCTTGGAGCTCGGCATCGACATGGGAGCGGTCGATCTCGTCGTGCAGATCGAGGCGCCGCCGACGGTCGCTTCGGGGCTCCAGCGTGTCGGCCGGGCCGGGCACCAGGTCGGCGCGGTGTCGAGCGGGGTGATGTTCCCGAAGTTCCGGGGCGACCTCGTCTCCTGCGCGGTGGTCGCGGAACGGATGGCGTCCGGGTCGATCGAGGCGGTGCGGTACCCGCGGAACCCGCTGGACGTGCTCGCGCAGCAGATCGTGGCGATGGTGGCGCTCGAATCCTGGACCGTCGACGAACTGGCCGCCCTCGCCCGCCGCGCGGCGCCGTTCGCGTCCCTGCCGGACGACGCGTTGCTGGCCGTGCTCGACATGCTCGCCGGCCGGTACCCCAGCGAAGAGTTCGGGGAGCTGCGCGCCCGGATCACCTGGGACAGGGTCAGCGGCGAACTGCACGGCCGTCCGGGTTCGCAGCGGCTGGCGGTGACCTCCGGCGGCACGATCCCCGATCGCGGCCTGTTCACCGTGATGACGCCGGGCGGCGACGACAAACCCGGGTCGCGGGTGGGCGAGCTCGACGAGGAGATGGTCTACGAATCCCGCGTCGGGGACACGATCCTGCTCGGCACCTCCTCCTGGCGGGTCACCGACATCACCCACGACCGCGTGATCGTGGTGCCGGCGCCGGGTGAGCCCGCGCGGATGCCGTTCTGGAAGGGCGACGCCCCCGGCCGCCCGCTGGAACTGGGGCGGGCGCTGGGCGCGTTCGTCCGCGAACTGTCCACTTCGGAGCCTTCGGCGGCCAGGGAACGCGCGGCCGTCGCCGGGCTGGACGAGTACGCGTGCGACAACCTGCTGGCCTATCTGGAAGAACAGAAGTCCGCCACTCGCCATGTGCCGAACGACAAGACCGTGCTGCTGGAACGGTTCCGCGACGAACTCGGTGACTGGCGGGTCATCCTGCACTCCCCGTTCGGCGCTCAGGTCAACGCGCCGTGGGCGCTCGCGATCGCGGCCCGGCTGCGCGAGAACCGCGGGGTCGACGCCCAGGTGGCGCATTCCGACGACGGCATCGTGCTGCGACTGCCGGAAGCCTTGGACTCGGAAGGCTCGGAAATCACCATCGGCGTCGAAGACGTGCTGCTCGATCCGGAGGAGGTCGAGCAGCTGATCGTCTCCGAGGTCGGCGGCTCGGCGTTGTTCGCCGCCCGGTTCCGGGAATGCGCGGCCCGGTCGCTGCTGCTCCCCCGCCGGGACCCGCGCCGCCGCACGCCGCTGTGGCAGCAGCGGCAGCGTGCGTCGCAACTGCTTTCGGTCGCGGCCAAGTACGAGCGGTTCCCCGTCGTGCTGGAGGCGATGCGGGAAGTCCTGCAGGACGTGTACGACGTCGGCGGGCTGCGCGAACTGATGGCCGACGTCCGGTCGCGGAAGGTCAAGCTGGTCGAGGTCGAGACGCCGTCGGCGTCCCCGTTCGCGCGCAGCCTGCTCTTCGGCTACGTCGGCATGTTCCTGTACGAGACCGACGCCCCGCTCGCGGAACGGCGCGCGGCGGCGCTGGCGCTGGATTCGACGCTGCTGGCCGAACTCCTCGGCACCGAGGCGATCCGGGAGCTGCTGGACGCCGAGGTCGTCGCCGAAGTCGAGCGTTCACTGCAACGCCTCGACCCCGACAGGCATGCCCGCAACGCCGAGGAAGCCGCGGATCTGTTGCGGTTCCTCGGAGATCTCTCGATCGAGGAAGCCGCCGCGCGCGGCATCCAGCGGGGCTGGCTGGAGGAACTGGAAGCCGCGCGCCGGGTGCTCCGGGTCCGCATCGGCGGCGGCGAACGTTTCATCGCCATCGAGGACGCGGGCCGGGTGCGGGACGCACTGGGCACCGCGTTGCCGGTCGGCGTGCCGGAAGCGTTCACCGAACCGGTCGACGATCCCGTCGGCGACCTGCTGTCGCGTTATTCGCGCAGCCGCGGCCCGTTCAGCGCCCGTCAGGCCGCCGAGCGGTTCGGGCTCGGGACGGCCGTGGTCACCGGTGTCTTGGACAGGCTGACCGCGCAGGGCAGGCTGGTCCGGGGTGAGCTGAGCCCGATCGGGCATCCGGAGACCCACGGCGTCGGAATGGAATTCTGCGACGCGTCGGTGCTGCGCAGGCTCAGGCGGGCGTCGCTGGCCCGGCTGCGGGCCGAGGTCGAACCGGTCGAACCGGCGGCGCTGGGCCGGTTCCTGCCGTCGTGGCACGGCATCGGCGCGCGCGTGCGGTCGGCGCCGACGGCGGACGACGTGCTGTCCGTGGTCGAGCAACTGGCCGGTGCCCCGCTCCCGGCGAGCGCCGTCGAGTCGCTGATCCTGCCGAGCAGGCTGCCCGGCTACACCCCGTCACTGCTGGACGAACTCACCACGGCGGGCGAGGTCACCTGGTGTGGCTGCGGTTCCCTGTCCGGCGGCGACGGCTGGCTGGCGCTCGCCCCCACGGACGTCGCCGATCTGCTGCTGCCCGACCTCGACGACGATCTGCCCTCCGGGCCGCTGCACCAGGCCATTCTGTCCACTTTGGAGGGTGGGGCGCAGTTCTTCCGCCAGCTCGTGGACCGGGCGTCACCGTTGGTCGAAACCCCGCCCAACGACGGTGAAGTCGTCGCCGCGCTGTGGGATCTCGTCTGGGCCGGGCTGGTCACCGGGGACACGCTGGGCCCGTTGCGGGCGCAGGTCTCCGGTTCCGGCGCGGCGCACAAGCCACGACGGCAAGCTCCTCGTGGCCGGTACGCGCGGCTTCGTGCCGGGCGACCGGCGATGCCTTCGCGCACCGGCCCGCCGACGGTCGCGGGGCGCTGGGCGCTGACTCCGGACCGCGCACCGGACCCGACCCGGCGTGCGCTCGCGCGGACGGAGGCGTTCCTGGAACGGCACGGCGTCCTCACCAGGGGCGCGCTCGACACCGAGCGCGTGACGGGTGGGTTTTCCGGGATCTACAAGGTTTTGCGCGGTATGGAGGATTCGGGCCAGGTCGTCCGCGGTTACGTGGTCGAAGGGCTCGGCGCGGCGCAGTTCGCGGCGAAGGGCGCGGTCGACAGGCTGCGCGCGCAGTCCGGGAACCAGCGCACCACCACGGAAGGCGCCGTCGTACTCGCCGCCGCCGACCCGGCCCAGCCCTACGGCGCCGCGTTGCCGTGGCCCGCCGCGACGGGCGACCCGAAGCACCGTCCGGCAAGGAAGGCGGGCGCGCTGGCGGTGCTCGTGGACGGCGTCCCGGCGATGTACGTCGAACGCGGCGGCCGGTCACTGCTGAGTTTCACCGAGGACCAGGAGACGTTGCGGTCGGCCGCGCGGGCGTTGTCCACGGCGGTGCGGGAAGGCTGGCTGGGTCAGCTCGCCGTGCAGAAAGCCGACGGCGAAGTGGCACTCACCTCGGAGCTTTCCAGCGTCCTCCAGGAGGCGGGTTTCCGGGCGACTCCCAAGGGACTGCGCCTGCGGGCCTAGAATCACGGCTCAGACCTGCGGAGAAGGACGTTCGAACATGGTGATGCGCGACCTGCGCTACTTCGGGGATCCCGTGCTCAAGACCGTATGCGACCCGGTCAAGACCTTCGACAAGAAGATCGAGTCACTGGTGACCGATCTGATGGACGGGGTGAAACCGGCCGGACGCGCCGGGCTCGCGGCGCCGCAGATCGGGGTCGGCCTGCGGGTGTTCAGCTACGACGTCGGCGGGCTGAGCGGGTACGTGATCAACCCGGAGATCGTCGAGCTGTCCGAAGAGACGCACGAGATCGGCGAGGGCTGCCTGTCCGTGCCGGAGCTGTGGTTCCCGGTCGTCCGCGCGAAGCACGCGGTGGTGCGGGGTGTCGACCTGCGCAACGAGCCCGTCGAGGTCGAAGGCTTCGAGGTGCTCGCCCAGTGCCTGCAGCACGAGACCGACCACCTCGACGGCAAGCTCTATCTGGATCGGCTCACTCCCGACCGCAAGAAGCGCGCACTGGGCGAGGCCCGCGGCAAAGACTGGTTCTGGAACCGCAATTAGTCACCTGGTTGCGATCGTTTCTCTGGCAACCAGGTGACTAATTGCGGGGGTTGGGGAGCGTGAGGCGCAGGGTGCCGGAGTCGCCGGGGGCACGTTCGGGGCGGAGCCCCGTGCGGGCGGCGGTGCGGTAGAGGGAATCGTCACCGGGCAGGCAGACGGCGGCGAGTTCGCGCTCTCCCTTGGCGGCGGCGAGGACGGCGAGCCTGGTCAGCAAGGCGGTGCCGATGCCTTGGCGCTGCCAGGAATCCTCGACCAGGAGCGAGACTTCGGCGGCGCCGGCGTCGGCCGACGGAATCAGCTGGCCGAGACCGATCACGTCCCGGCCGCAGACCGCGAGCAGGCTGATCCCCCGCGGCGGCATCAGGAGCCGGTGCAGCCAGCGGCGCGGCACGGCGCGCATCCCCGTGTGGTAGCGGTGGAAAAGCGTGGTCATCGAGCATCTCTGGTGCAGCGCGGACACCGCTTCCGCGTCACCGGGGGCACCTTTCCGCAGGACGATCGCGGCGCCGTCTGCCCGGTCGAGCACGACCGGACCGGTCACGTTGTCGCGGACGGCGGTCATCAGCCCGGTCAGCGCGACCGCGCGGCTCAGTTCCAGTTCGACGAACGGCGACCACCGGCGGCGCGCGACGAACGCGGTGCCGTCGCCCGCCGGGAACACCGCCCGATGCCCGCCCTCCGTGCGAGCAGGGTTCGCCTCGATCGACGGGACCTTCGTGACGACATCGGCCGCGAGAACGCCGCGAAGGACCTCCGCGAGACCGCTGGGCTCCTCGACGGCTCTCTTGGCCGCGGCGAACGTCGCGGTGGCCGGATCGACCAGTTCGGCCAGATCAGCGTCGATGACGGCGGAGCATTCGCATCCTTCGTCGCGGATCGCGTCGATGAGCAGTTGCCGCGGCAGACCGGTGGCCGGCCGCAGGACGATCTCGTCGAGCACGCCGCCGGGGACCGGGAGCACCGACAACCCGAGGATGTTGCACTCGAGGTCGGCCAGCCGGATCGCGATCCTGGCCAGGGTGCCCGGCCGGTCGTCCACGCGGATCCGGACCCGCCAGGCCGACGCGGTCGTTGTCTCTTCACCGGGGTGAAGCTGGGCGGGCCGGACTCGATAGGTCTCCATGTCCTCCACGGTCCCGGCCGGTTGTTGCCTGCCAACGGCGCGGGTGTTTCGCTCAGGTCAGCGTTCGACGCCACCGCGCAACCCCGGCGAAACAACTAGCGGGGCGCGAGCACGCTGAACTCGTTGCCCTCCGGATCCACCATGGCCACGGCGCCTTGCTTCGCCGAACCCTGCCCTGCCGAACCCTGCCCTGCCGCGCCGAGCTCCCTGAGACGCCGGACTTCGGCCGCCCGGCTCTTGCCTCGCCGTGGCGCGATCTCGAACCGCAGCCTGTTCTTGTGCTGCTTCTCCTCTTTCGTGGCGAGGAACTCGACCCACGGGCCGCGGCCGCCCGGTGGCCGCAGACCCACGATCGTCTTCTCGCGGACGCCGATCTCCCAGCTCAGGGCGGCCGCCCAGAACCGCGCGAGCCGCTCCGGATCGAGGGCGTCGGTGACGACCGATGCGATCGCGCCGGAGCCCTCATACTGCTCGCGCGGTTCGAGGACGCAGAACTCGTTGCCCTCGGGGTCCGCGAGCACCACCCACGGCACCCGCTTCTCCTCCGGCGGGCCCTGGCCGATGTCGATGTGCCGTGCGCCGAGGGACAGCGCGCGGTCCACCAGCTCGGCCTGGTGCCCGGGCGAACGGCTCGCCAGATCCAGGTGCAGCCGGTTCTTGCCCCGTTTGGGGACCGCCTCGGAGCGGAACGCCGGTTGAAACGGGGCGTCCCAGCTGAACAGCCCTTCCCAGAAACCCGCCAGATCTCTGGGAAGGGCCGAGTCGAAGACCAGGTTCACCAGCTGTGATGCCACACCCGTGAACCTAGACGGCACCACCGACACTTCCGAGTGATGTAGGCGAATCCGCTCTTCAGGCACATCATCGGCTCCGCCGACTGGCGCTGACCGGTTTGGCTTCCCCACCGACCGGTCATCGAGTCGCGAGCCGCAAAAGTGCCCAAAGTTGTCCCGCCATGTCCTGGTCTCCGCTGACCGTCACCGCCGTCGGACCCGCCCGGCCCCAGAGCCAGCGGTAGATCTTGTCCGGATGCCCGGTGATCAGATCGTCCGCGCGCTGGGCCTCCTCGGCGGAGCATCGCCAGGCGACCGTTTCCGTGGGCCCGGCTCTGGCGATCCAGTGGTGGCCCGCGGTACGCACGCCGACCGATCCGGTCCTGGTGCCGGACAAACCCAGCAACGGCAGCCGCTGGCCGAACCACAGCACCAGTGCCTCGTCGATCCCGTCGAGTGCCACGTCTTCGGGGATCACCGACACTTCCCGGCCGGCGGCGCTCTCCGCGTCGATCCGGTGGATCGTCGTCTCGTGCGCCATCCGCCGCCGCCAGAACCCGTAGCTGCGGTCGGCCGGCCACCAGGTCGGCGCCGATGCCTCCGGGTCGTGGGCGGACAGTTCGGAGACGAGCTCGTCCCGGCCCTCGCGGAAGTACTCCTCCAGCGACTGCATCGGCCCCGGTTTGCGCTGCCAGTGCTCGGGACGCCGCCCGTCGACGATCCAGCGGCGGGTGACCCGGTACACGCTGCCGACGTGCCTGAGGACCTCACCGAGCGTCCAGCCGGGGCAGGTCGGGACCGGCGCGTCGGCGGACGCGGTGTGCGCCACCCGGGCCATCAGCTCGGTTTCGGCGCCGATCATCTCCAGGAACCTGCCCTGGTCGATCATGGCCTGCCCGGCCATCGGGCACCCCCTCTCCATGGTGACTCTGTCGAATAGGTGAACCCGCGTCCGCGATCGGCGTCGGCAGGGCGCGACCTGGTCTTTCAAGTCACGAAGGTGTGAAGGCGCCCTGCCACCGCGATAGCGGGGCCTTCGGCCGGGCGGGTTCACGGGTATGGCCACTTTCCGGACGAAACCGCAGCTCCGCCGACAGGCTGCTAAGCCACATGCGCCGAATCACCCATCGGCAGCCCGTGCACCACCCGTCGGACGAGTTCCAGGAACACCGTGGCGGCCCGCGTCAGCTCGTCCGCCAGTTCGACGGTGACCTTGCCGGTGATCCCCGCCTGAGCGGCGGCCCGCGTCGCGGAGTTGGCCGCGAAGAACGCCGCCCACTCCTTCAATTCGGGCGCGACGGAGTCGAGCAGCACCCAGCCGCTCGCCGGCCGGGCCCGGCCCCGGTGCGGACGGCCGCGGGCCTCCAGTACCGCCGCCGCGCCCCGCAGCGCGGCGAGATACGCCCCGATGAACCGCTCCGCGGGATCGTTTTCCCGCTCTGCCTCGGCGAGACCGCGCCTCGCCTGTGCGTACAAGGAGACCGCCGCGGGTGGTGCCGGCGGGCGCAACGACATCGGCAGGGCGGGCTGCGCGGTGCCCCCCGGCCTCTCGGCTTCGTCAGGGGACACGACCGAAACGGACATGACGACCCTCCTCCTGTACGTGAGCGCCGGCCGGTGCCCGGCGCCGAGGCGCTTCCCCCGCCCCCGCGCCGGGCACCTACCGGTGCGCGCTCACCGAATGTCGAACGTCTGTTCGAACAAGACCAATGTAACCCCGAAGTGCCCATTCCTTCAACCCCGTACCGGGGTGATCGCCGCATGTGGTGCGGGACACGGGATCGGCCACGTGATCTCATAGGCTCATGAGCACCATCGACCAGTCCGGGCATCCCTCGGTGGCCAAGGTCGCGGCCGCGCTCGCCGAGGCGGGTCAGCAGGACGCCGCGGACGGGATCCGGATCCTCCCCGCCGAAGTCCGCACGGCCGCGCAAGCCGCCGAAGCGCTCGGTGTCGAGGTCGGCGCGATCGCGAACAGCCTCGTGTTCCGCAGCCGCACCGGCGAGACGGAAACGGCCCTGCTCGCCCTGACCTCGGGCGCGCACCGCGCCGATACCGGCATCCTCGCCTCGCTGACCGGCGCCGACGAGATCGGCAAGGCGGACGCGGATTTCGTCCGCGCGCACACCGGGCAGCCGATCGGCGGCGTCGCCCCGGTCGGTCACCCGAAGGCGTTGACCACCCTCGTCGACACCGCGTTACGCGCCCACGACGTCGTCTGGGCCGCCGCCGGACATCCGAAGTCGGTGTACCCCACGACGTTCGCTCGCCTCGTCGCGCTGACCGGGGGCACTCCCGCGGACATCGCGGGCGCCGGGCAGGATGGGCGCCCGTGACCGCGATGTCCTCGGAATGCACCCGCTACGTCCAGCTGTCCGCGGACGAGTTCCGCGCCCGGCTCCCCGAGGCGCTGACCATCTACGTCAACGCCATGCGCTACCCCGAAGGCACGGCAGAGCAACGCGCGCCGATGTGGCTCACGCACGCGCTGCGTGAAGGCTGGCGCTGCATGGCCGCGCTGGACGCGGACGGCGTCCTGCTCGGGCTCGCCTACGGCTACAAGGGCCGCGGTGGCCAGTGGTGGCACGAACAGGTCCGCCACGGCCTGACCCGCCGCGAGGGCCAGGCCGCCGCCGAGCACTGGATGTCGGACTACTTCGAGCTCACCGAGATCCACGTCAGCCCCGAAAGCCAGGGGAAGCGGATCGGCGAAGACCTCCTGCGGCGGTTGCTCGACGGCGTGCCCAATGCCCACGTCCTCCTTTCCACGCCGGAAGGCACCAGCCGGGCCTGGAACCTGTACCGGCGCGTCGGCTTCGTCGACGTGCTGCGGGACTACCACTTCGCCGGGGATCCGCGGGCGTTCGCGATCCTCGGGCGGACGCTGCCGCTCTAAGGTTTCGAGTAGGCGACGGCGAGCGCGGCGATGAGCACCGCCGCGCCGCACCAGCCCACGGCGCCGAGCCGTTCACCGAGCAGGACCATGGACAGCAGCGCGGCGGTCAACGGTTCCAGCAGGGCGGACAACGCGGCCAGTACGGGATGTGCGCCTTCGAGACCGCGGAAGTACGCGGCGTACGCCAGCGCCGTGGGCACGACACCGAAGTAGACGACGAGCGCGAGCACGTCGGCCTGGACCGGCACGGCCATCCCGAACCACAACGCGGCGGGCGTGAGCGCGGCGCCGCCGATCAGGCAGCCGAACGCCGTGGTGGGCAAGGGATCCAGCCCCTCGACGCGGGTCGCGGTCACCAGCGTCAGCGCGGCGAACCCGGCCGCGGCGAACAGGGCGAACAGCACTCCGGCGGCGTTGACTTCTTCTCCGGGAGTCCACTGCAACAGCGCCAGCCCGACGAGGGAACCGGCCAGCGACACCGCCGTCCACCGCGTGGGAAGCTTCCTGGTCCTGACGACCGTCGCGACGGCGAGCAGAACGGGCGCGCTGCCGATGGTGGTCATCGTCGCGACGCTCACGGAACTCAACGAGACCGCCACGAAGTAGCTGGTCTGGAAAAGGGCGAACAAGCCGCCGACCGCCAGGAGGCGACGGCGGACCTGTGTCGTGCGAGGAAGGCCGCGGAGGCCCCCGGTGAGCCAGAGGTAGCCGGTGGCGATCACGCCGCCGATGAGCAGCCGGTACGCGGCGACGCTCAGTGGATGGAGCCCCGCACGGGAGGCGAGCAGGGATCCGGCGAGGCCGCCGGTCCCCCAGAGGACACCGGCGAGGACGAGCGCGGCCGACGATCGGGCGCGCGTGGGTACGGCTACGGACATGGGGAAACGCTCCTGCGTCTTTGTCGTGTCAGTGGACGGCGACGACGCGGGGTGCTTCAGTGCAGCACGGATCGGCCGGGCGGCTGGAACGCCGCGCGGCCGGAGACACCCCGCTCAGGACGCGGGGGGTGGGGTGACGAGAAAGATCCGGTGCACGAGGGGGAACGTATCAAGGCTTCGGTGGCAGGGCACGTGAATTGCGGCACGCGGCGGGTCATGGTGGTCGTGAGTCGCTGAGGCCGGTGGGGCTCACGGTGAGGCCCGAGTGTCCGTGAAGGCCTCCTTGAGGGACTCTGGGTCCCTCAAGGAGGCCTTCACGGACTTGCGGCCAGCTCGCTCCGGACAGGGTGGGAGCACGCATCCGGAGGGTCGCTCCGGATGCAATGAAGGAGCCTTTCATTGCAAATTTTGCAATGAAAGGCTCCTTCATTGCGCGCGCGAGGGCCGAAGGAGGGCGGCTCAGTCCAGTGCGGCCAGCATCTCCCGCAGCGTGTCCAGCCCCATCCCGCCGAGCGCCAGCGCCCGCGTGTGGAACTGCTTGATGTCGAACGCGTCCCCCTGCCGGGCCCGGGCCTCGTCCCGCGCGGCGAGCCACAGGCGTTCGCCGAGTTTGTACGACGGCGCCTGCCCGGGCCAGCCCAGGTAGCGGTCGATCTCGTCGTGCACGTGGGCCGGGTCGGTGACGGTGCGGGTGAGCATGAACTCCAGGCCCAGCTCGGGCGTCCAGCGTTCGCCCTCGTGGAAGCCGGTGCCCGCCGGGATCTCCAGTTCCAGGTGCATGCCGATGTCGACGATCACGCGCGCGGCGCGGAACAGCTGCTCGGAGAGCATGCCGAGCAGGTCGCCGTCGTCGGCGAGGAAGCCGAGGTCCTGCATCAGCCGCTCGGAGTAC
Source organism: Amycolatopsis sp. NPDC052450 (assembly GCF_044547565.1). Classification (NCBI taxonomy): domain Bacteria; kingdom Bacillati; phylum Actinomycetota; class Actinomycetes; order Pseudonocardiales; family Pseudonocardiaceae; genus Amycolatopsis; species Amycolatopsis sp. NPDC052450. The sequence continues at coordinate 101,872 of NZ_JBIUAQ010000017.1, forward strand.
AGCGCCCAGCCTTCGGCGTGCCCGGAGGTGAACGCGAGCAGCCGCTGGTACTTGTTCAGCGAGTCGGACTGGTCGACCGCGGTCGCGATCTGCAGGTGGTGACCCGGCGCGCCCTCGTGATAGACGGTGCTGACCTCACGCCAGGTGACGAACTGGTCCCGGCCCTGCGGCAGCGACCACCACATGCGGCCGGGACGCGCGAAGTCCTCGCTCGGGGCGGTGTAGTACGCGCCGACGGTGCCGCCGGGCGGGGCGATCTTGCATTCCAGCTCCATCACCCGGTCGGAGATGTCGAAGTGCTTGCCGCGCAACGACTTCATCGCGTTGTCGGACAAGTTCTGCATCCAGGCCTGGAATTCGGCCCGGCCGCGGACGACGTACTTGGGGTCGGCGTCGAGGACGGCGGCCGCCTCGGCGAGGGTGGCGCCGGGTTTGATCCGGCCGGCGACCTCCCGCATTTCCGCTTCGATGCGGGTGAATTCGGCCCAGCCCCAGGCGTAGGCCTCGTCCAGGTCGAGGGTGGCTCCGGTGAACAGCCGGGACCACAGCTTGTACACGTCGGCGCCGACGGCGTCCTTGACCGGCGCCAGCGGGGCGAGTTCGGCGCGGAGGAAACCGGCGAACTCCGCGTACGCCTCCTGAGCGGCGTGAGCGGCCTGGCCGAGCTCGGTGCGCAGCTTCTCGTCGACGTCCTTCGCTCCCGAGATCAGCGTCTCGAAGAAGCCGGCGTCGTCCTTCAACCCCGCCCAGGTTTCCGCCTGCTCGGCGACCTTGCCGACCTGCCGCAACGCCGACACCCGGCCGGCGTTCGCGGCCGCGAGCAGCGAGGCACGGAGACCGTCGAGCGCTTCCGGCACCTTCGCCATCCGGGCGGCGATCGTCGCCCAGTTCTCCGCCGTGTCGGTGGGCATGAGGTCGAAGACCATGCGCAGTTCCTGCACGGGGCTTTCGATCACGTTCAGCGCCGCGATGTCGAGACCCGCCTCGTGGATCTCCAGCTGCAACCCGATCCGCTCGGTGAACACCGCCTTGGCCGCGCGCTCGCCGTCGTCGGCGGGTTCGGCCGCTTCGATCTCGGCCAGCGCGCGCGTGGCGATCGCCGCCCTGGCCGCGTGTCCGGCAGGCGAGTAGTCGGTCAGTCGGTCGTCGTATCCGGAGATGCCGAACGTCGTCGCGGCGACCGGGTCGGCCGCGGCGTACTCGTCGACGTACCGGTCACAGATCTGGTGCACACTTTGCGCGGTCGAAGCCATGACCGGCACGCTACCGGGACAGCGGGCGACTTCGGTACGGAGTTACGCCCGGGCCGGGACCAGCCCGAGCCTGCTGACCACCTCACGGGTGGCCTTGGACCGGTTGAACGTGTAGAAGTGCAGGTCAGGGACGCCTTCGGCGATCAGCCGCTCGCACAGTTCGGTCACCACGTCGATACCCTCCGCGCGGAAGGCCTTCGGGTCGTCGGCCAGCGGCTCGAGCCGGTCCAGCAGCCGCCGCGGCGCGGTGGGCGCGCCGGACAGCTTGATCGACGTCCGCAGTGTCCTCAGCGTGGTCAGCGGCATGATGCCGGGGATGACCAGCGCCTCGCAGCCGGTGGCCGCCACCCGGTCACGCAGGCGGAGGAAGTCTTCCGGCTCGAAGAACAGCTGCGCGATCGCGAAATCCGCGCCCGCGCGCAGCTTGCGCACGAGGTACTCGGTGTCGGCCTCGAGGTTCGCCGACCGCGGGTGGCCGTACGGGAACGCCGAGACGCCGACGCAGAAGTCGCCGAGCGAACGCACCAGTTCCACGAGTTCTTCGGCGTAGTTGAGCCCGTCCGGATGCGGGACCCAGTCGCCGTAGACGTCGCCCGGCGGGTCGCCACGCAGCGCGAGGATGTTCCGCACGCCGACGGCGGCGTACCAGCCGATGACGTTGCGCAGTTCCGCGACCGAGTGGTTCACGGCGGTGAGGTGCGCCATCGGCACCAGCGTGGTTTCGGTGGCGACGCGGGCGATACTGCGGATCGTGCCGTCCCGGCTGGAGCCGCCCGCGCCGTAGGTGATCGACATGTACGCCGGGTCCAGCGGCTCGAGTTCCCGGATCGACTTCCACAGCACCGCCTCGTCGGCCGCGTCACGAGGCGGGAAGAACTCGATGGAGAACACGGGTCCATCACCCTGCAACCGCTCGACCACCGACGTCATACCGCCATGTTAAGGGGGCCGTCCGCTGGCTGGGAGCCCCCTCTCAGGCTGTGGGCATGCGACCTCGGCCACTCGCGAGCGGTTGCCGAGTGGCGCCGGCCTGGGGAGACTCGGTGGCGAGCACAGGGAGCCGCCATGAGCGCCGAAACCGACACCAGCTGGGACGAGGACGTCCGCGTCGCGGTCTACCGCGCGTTCGCCGAGCACGGGAGGCCGCCGACGGCACCGGAACTGGCCGACGCCGCCCACGGATCGCTCGCGGTGGCGAAGCAGGCGCTGCACCGGCTCGCGGAGCGGCGGCACCTCGTGCTCGACGACTGCGAGCACGTCGTGATGGCGCATCCGTTCGCGGCGATCCCGCTGGGTTTCTCGGTGATGGGCGAGCGGACGCTGTGGTGGGGCGGCTGCGCGTGGGACGCGTTCGCGATCCCGCATCTGGTGAAGGCCGAACCCGAGGTGCTGGTGTCCACGCGCTGCCGGGGCTGCGGCGAACCGCGGGCCCTGCTGGTGAACGACCAGGTCCCGCCGAAGGGTGATCTGGTCGCGCATTTCCTGGTCCCGGCGGCCCGGATGTGGGACGACGTCGTGCACACCTGCGGGAACCAGCGCCTGTTCTGTGGCGAGTCCTGTGTGGACGATTGGCTGGCAGAAACGGGGCAGGACAAGGGTTACGTCATGGACCTCGCGACGTTGTGGCGGCTCGCGGCCGGCTGGTACGACGGCAGGCTCGACCACGGCTACACCCGCCGGGATCCGGCCGCCGCGGCCGCGTACTTCGAACAGGCCGGGCTGAGCGGACCGTTCTGGGCCTAGACGAGGAACCGGAGCACCGCGGTGACGACGACCCCGCAGAGGATCGCGGCGAGCACCGGGACGCGCAGCAGGTAGGTCACCGCGATCGCGGCCAGTCCCGCGCACAGCGTCCAGTCGACCCCGGACCAGGCCGGACCGGTCACGTCGGTCAGCACGAGACCGGCCAGCAGCGCGGGCGCCAGCAACGCGATCACGCCCGCCAGACGTGGTGGCAGGGTCCGGTCGCCGAGCAGGACCGGGCCCGCCGCCTTGAACCCGATGCTGACCAGCGCGACGGCGACGATGGCGAGCCAGAGCGTCATCGTCGCGCCCCCAGGCCCAGCAGCGCGGCGGCCGACGCGCCGATCAGCGCGAGCCCGACCGGGACGAACAGCACCAGGATCCCGGCGAGGCAGGCGGCGAGCGCCGCGGTCCGGATCGCCTCGCGGGAACGGCGCAGTTCGTCGATGAGCAGGACCAGGAAGAAACCGGGGAACACGACGTCGAGCCCGAACCGCGCGACGACGTCCGGCGGCGGCGCGGCCAGGACGCCGAGCACGGTCCCCAGCACCCACGCGGGCAACTGGACAAGGGTGCAGCCGATGAGTTTTTCGCGGTCGAAACGCCCCTCGCCGAGGTGCGCGGCCACCCACGAACCGTCGACGACGGCCTGGCCCTCCCACGCGCGGCGCAGCCGTCCTCCGCGCAGATCCGCGGCGACGGCGGCGCCCATCGGCAGGAACCGGGCGTTGATCAGGGCGGCGGCGCCGACCGCGACGGCGATGTTGCCGCCGCCCGCGAGCGCGGTGGCCATCGCGAACTGGGCGGAGCCGGAGAACACGAGGATCGACGCGGCGATCGGGGCCGCGATCCCCCAGCCCAGGGTCTGGCTGTACGCGCCGAAAGTGACGCCGAGGACGAAGGTCGCGACACCCAGCCCGAGCCCGACACGGGCGCCGGCCAGGTAGTTCCGCCGGAGCGTTCTCATAGGACCAAGCCTAACAAGCTAAACTAGTTTTGACCATTAGGAGAATTCATGGACGGCCACTGGGACGGGTACGACAGCATCGGCGGAAGCGTGCCATTGGACCTGGTCAACACCGTTTCCTGGCGGCGCGATCCAGCCCGGCGGGAAGACCGGCTTTCCACCCCGAACCGGCTGTCGGAGTGGGTCGTCCTGGTCGGCGCGGGCACCGAACGGCTGGAGATCTCCGATGCCGTCCTGGAGGCCGTGAGGGCCTTCCGCGAAGCGCTGTATGGCGTGCTCGTGTCGGATCCGCCGGACGTCACGGCGCTGCGAAAGCCCCTGATCGAGGCATACCGGCACGCGTCGCTCCCGCAGTCCTTGCCGCTGCGATGGGAAGTGCCGTTGGAGAGCGGCGACGCGCTGCCGCACTTCCTCGCGCTGGCGGCCGAGGAGCTGCTCCGGACCGGGGATCTGGAGCGGATCCGGGAGTGCGAAGGGCCCGGCTGCGGCTGGGTGTTCACCGACCACACGCGCAACCGGTCGCGGCGCTGGTGCAGTTCGTCGGACTGCGGCAACCGGGCGCGGGCGAAACGGCACTACGACAAGACCCACGGCTGACGTCTCGTTCGCCACATTCCACGGCACCCGACTGGGTCATGAAGACGTCCTTCCCGGAGGATGTGCTCATGGACACGTCCGCCTACGACGCCGATCTGCCCGCCAACGTCGAGCGGGCGCTGGCCGGATTCCTCGAGCGCGCCGGTGCCGAAATCCGCCGCACCGAACCGGTCGTCGGGGTCGGGATCGACGCGCTGGCCGGATTCGTGCTGGGCGGCGGCAAACGCCTGCGCCCGACGTTCGCCTGGTGGGGCTGGCGCGGCGCCGGCGGCGATCCGGCGGGGCCGGACGTCGAAGGCGTGCTGCAGGCGGTGGCGAGCCTGGAGCTGATCCAGGCGTGCGCGCTGATCCACGACGACCTCATCGACTCCTCCGATTCGCGCCGCGGTTCACCGACCGTGCACATCGCGGGCGCGAAACTCCACGCCGACAGCGGCTGGCTGGGTTCGCCGAGCACGTTCGGGCTCGCGACCGCCGTCCTGGTCGGCGACCTCGCGCTGGCCTGGGCCGACGACATGTTCGGCGAGGCCCCGCTTCCGCCCGCGGTCCTCGCGGCGGCACGGCCGGCGTGGCGCGCGATGCGCACCGAAGTACTCGCCGGGCAGTACCTCGACGTCCGCACCCAGGCCACCGGCGACGCCTCCCCCGAGGCGGCACTGCACATCTGCAAGCTCAAGACGGCCGCGTACACCGTCCAGCGCCCGCTGCACCTCGGTGCCGCGCTCGGCGGCGCCGACGACGCCCTGATCGCGACGCTGCGCGAGTTCGGCGACGAGGTCGGCGTGGCGTTCCAGCTGCGGGACGACCTGCTCGGCGTGTTCGGCGACCCGTCGGTCACCGGCAAACCCGCGGGCGACGACCTGCGTGAGGGCAAGCGGACGCTGCTGGTCGCGCTGGGTCTCCAGCGCGCGGCCGAGCAGGGCAAGGACGCGGCGGCGAAGGTCATCTCCGACGCCATCGGCGACGCCCACCTGTCCGAAGAGGCCGTCGAGGCCGTGCGCGAAGCCTTGCAGGACGTCGGCGCGGTCGACGCGGTGGAACGCCGCATCGACGAGCTCACCGACTCGGCGATGGCGGCGCTCGACCGCGCTCACCTGGCCGAGCCCGCTCCCGCCGCGCTGACCGGGCTGGTCGTCAAGGCGACCCAGCGGACGTACTGATGCGCACTGTCACCGGTCCGAGTGACCACGTGGTGGTGATCGGTGGCGGGCTCGCCGGGTTGTCGGCGACGCTGCACCTGCTCGGCGCCGGCCGCCGGGTGACCCTGCTGGAGCAGGAAAAGAGCCCCGGGGGCCGGGCGGGGCAGGCGGATTTCGGCGGCAACACCGTCGACACCGGCGCCAGTGTGCTGACCATGCCCGAACTGCTCGACGAGGCCTTTTCCGCGGTCGGCGAATCCCTCTCGGACAACCTGACGCTGACGCGCCTCGACCCGGCCTACCGTGCGAAGTTCGCCGACGGCAGCACGATCGCCGTGCACACCGAGGCGGCGGCGATGGAGGCCGAGATCCGCGCGGCCGCCGGTCCCGCCGAAGCCGAGGGCTACCGCCGGTTGCGGCGCTGGCTGACCGAGCTGTACGCGGTGCAGAAGGACCGTTTCATCGGCGCGAACTTCGACTCGCCGCTCGATCTCGTACGGCCGGAACTGGCGAAACTGGCCGCGCTGGGCGGTTTCGGACGGCTCGGCCCGAAGATCGGCGGCTTCCTGCGCGACGACCGCGTGCGCCGTCTGTTCTCCTTCCAGGCGCTTTACGCGGGACTCGATCCGGCGCGCGCGATCGGCGCGTACGGCGTCATCTCCTACATGGACACCGTCGGCGGGGTCTACTACCCGGCGGGCGGGATGGGCGAGATCGCGCGAGCGATGGCGAACGCGGCCGGACGCGCCGGCGCGGAAGTGCGCTTCGGCACCGAAGCCGCTTGGCTGGAAAGGGTTTCCTCGCGGGTGCGCGCGGTACGGACCCGCTCGGGCGAGCGGATCCCCTGCGACACCGTGGTTCTCGCGACCGAGCTCGGCACCGCGTACCGGCTGCTCGGCGCCCGCCCCCGGCGGCCGCTGCCGCTGCGGTACTCGCCGTCGGCCGTCGTGCTGCACGGGCACGCGCCGAAAACGTGGCCGGATTTGGGCCACCACACCATCTTCTTCGGTCACGCCTGGGAAAAGACGTTCTCGGAGATCATCCGCGAAGGCAAGCTGATGAGCGACCCGTCGCTGCTGGTGACCCGGCCGACCGCGACCGAACCGGGACTGGCCCCCGGCGGCGATCAGGTGATCTCGGTGCTCGCCCCGGCGCCGAACCTGCGCCGCGGCAAGATCGACTGGCGCCGGGTCGGCCCCGCCTATCGCGAGGAACTCCTGCGTACGCTGGAAAAGCGCGGCTTGACCGGGTTCGCGGACGACTTCACCGTCGACGAGACGATCACCCCGGAGGGCTGGGCGGAACGCGGGCTCACCGCGGGCACCCCGTTCTCGCTCGCGCACACCTTCGCCCAGACCGGCCCGTTCCGGCCGGGGAACCTGATGCGAGCGGCGGAAAACGTCGTACTGGCGGGCTGCGGGACCATACCCGGCGTCGGCATCCCACCGGTGGTGATCTCCGGCAGGCTGGCGGCGGGAAGGGTCACCGGCCGGTGAACGAACTCGACGCCGCGGGCATCACCGGCCCGGCGTTGCGCGCCGCGTACACCGAATGCCGCCGCATCAACGCGCACCACGGCCGCACCTTCTTCCTCGCGACCCGGCTGCTGCCGCCGCGGACGCGGCCGTTCGCGCACGCGCTCTACGGCTTCGCGCGGATGGCGGACGAACTGGTCGACAACCCCGCGCCGGGCACCGATCCCGCGGCCGCGCTGGACGAGGTCGCCGTCATGGTCGCGCGGATCTTCGACGGCCGGACACCGGCCGCTCCGGTCCTGACCGCGCTCGCCGACACCGTGCGCCGCCACGACCTGGACCGCGAGTTGTTCGACGCGTTCCTGCGGTCCATGGCGATGGACCTCAAGATCACCGAGTACGCGACCTACGCCGACCTCCAGGAGTACGTCCACGGTTCGGCCGAGGTGATCGGACTGCAGATGCTGCCCGTCTTCGGCACCGTCGTCCCGGTCGAGGAGGCCGGCCCCGGCGCCGCCGCGCTGGGCGAGGCGTTCCAGCTGACCAACTTCCTGCGCGACATCGGCGAGGACCTCGACCGCGGGAGGCTGTACCTGCCGACGGAGGAGCTGGCCGCGTTCGGCGTCGACCGCGAACTGCTCGAATGGTCCCGTGCGCGCGGGCTGCCCGACCGGCGGGTCCGGCGCGCGCTCGCCGTCGCGGTGGCGCGCAACCGGGCGGTGTACCGCCGCGCCGAAGCGGGCATTCCGTTGCTGCGCGAGGAATCCCGGGACTGCGTGCGGACCGCCCTCGTCCTCTACGAAGGCATTCTCGACGAGATCGAGGCCCTCGGTCACGACGTGCTGAACACCCGCGCGGTCGTCCCCCGCCGCCGCCGGCTGAAAGTCGCGCTGCCCAAGATGCTGGCGAGCGCGTGGAGCAACTCCAGGCTTAAGGTGCGGATATGACCACTGCTTCGAACAGGAAGATCCGGATCGGCGTCCAGCTGCAGCCGCAGCACGCCGAGTACAAGGCGATCCGCCGGGCGGCTTCGGAGGCCGAAGACCTCGGTGTGGACATCGTCTTCAACTGGGACCACTTCTACCCGCTCTACGGTGAACCCGAGGGCCTGCACTACGAGTGCTGGACCATGCTGGGCGCCTGGGCGGAGTCCACGTCGCGGGTCGAGATCGGCGCGCTCGTGACGTGCAACAGCTACCGCAACCCCGAACTGCTGGCCGACATGGCCCGCACCGTCGACAACATCTCCGACGGACGGCTGATCCTCGGCATCGGCTCCGGCTGGTTCGAGAAGGACTACGACGAGTACGGCTACGAGTTCGGCACCGCGGGCGGGCGGCTCGACAACCTCGCCGAGGCGCTCCCGCGGATCGAGAGCAGGCTCGGCAAGCTGAACCCGCAGCCGGTCCGGGACATCCCGGTGCTGATCGGTGGCGGCGGCGAGAAGAAGACGCTGCGCTTGGTCGCGAAGCACGCCGACATCTGGCACGGCTTCGGCGACCCGGAGGTCGTGGAGCGCAAGGTCAAGATCCTCGACCAGCACTGCGCCGACGTCGGCCGGGACCCGAAGGAGATCGAGCGTTCGGTCGCCGTCGAAGGCGAGCCCGAGGAGCTGGGCCCGAAGCTGCTGGAGCTGGGCGTCTCGCTGTTCACCGTGGCGACCGGCGGGCCGGACTACAACCTCGACAAGCTGCGGTCCTGGATCGCTTGGCGGGACAAGCAGGGCTGAGTCCCGCTTCCCACGTGCAATGAAGGACGCTTTCATAGCAAATTTTGCTATGAAAGCGTCCTTCATTGCGCCGCAGGTGACCGACCGCGCCGGTGCGCAGCGACCCGCTCCCGAGTCGCGCACCGCGTCGAGCAGTACCGCCGCGGGCTCCCCCCACCCAAGTGAACGAACGGCTTCCCGCACCCCGAAGCCGCACACAGCCCTCCCGGCGGCGCCTGACGGTCCGCCAGCAACACCGCCAACGCCAGCGCGGACGACGTCACCAGCCACGCGCCCCACGGCCCGTCGTCGTCGGCGTCCACGTGCAGGTGCCAGCCGAACCCGTCGGCGTGATCGGTCAGCCGCGGCGGATGCGCGTAGCGAGCCAGCAGCCGATTGAGCACCTCGGCCGCCTCCCCGGCATCCCGCGCCGCGAAAACCTCACGCAGCTCCGAAGCCGCCTCACGCAGCGAAGCCACATCCGAAGGCGCCAACTCGACCGAGGTCTCGCCGTGCGCCTCCAGAACCGCGCGAACCGACGCGACCGAGGGGTCCGGCGCGAGCAGGACCGCCAGCAGATCCACCGCCCGCTGCGCCGCCGCCCGCGCCGAACGGCCGGGCAGGAAATCCCGCTGCGCTGAAGTCACACCCCACTGTAACGTCTTGCTCATGAGAGGCCGTTACAGGCTCGCCGTCTATTTGACCGGTGCGACGATCGCCAGGACCGGCGACGAACTGTCCGGACCGGCGTTGCTCCTGCTCGGCATGAGCGTCGACGGCTCGGCCGCCACCGGGTCCGCGCTGCTCGCGGGCCTGACGGTCTCCGCGGCGGCGGGCGGGCCGCTGCTCGGCGCGCTGCTCGACCGCAGTCCCCGGCCCGGACGGCTGCTGGCGTGGGCGCTGCTCGCCTACGCGGGCGGGCTCGGCGCGGTGCTCGCGCTGGTCGAACTCCCGGCGGCGATCGCGGTGGCCGTCGCGGTGGGGCTGCTCAACCCCGCGCTGGCGGGTGGCTGGACGGCGCAGTTGCCGAACGTCCGCGGCACGACACCGCTGGCGAGGGCGAGCACCCTGGACGCGATGACGTTCACCGCCGCGAGCCTCGCCGGGCCGGGGCTCGCCGGGCTCGTGGCCGCGTACGCCGGCGCCCCGGCCGCGGTCGCCGTCGCCGTCACGCTGGTCGCCGCCGCCTTCCCCGCCGCATGGTCGCTCCCCGCGGTCGAAGCGAAGCCCGCGACACCGATCCGCCGTCAACTCGCCGACGGGTTCACGGTCCTCTTCCGCAACCGCGCGCTGCTGCGAGCCACCGCGACGTCCACGGTGTCCTTCGTCGGCATCGGGGTCGCGGTGGTCTGCTATCCGCTGCTCGGCGCCCAACGGCTGGGCACTCCGGGCTTCGGCGCGCTTCTGCTCACTGTGCTGGCCGCCGCGTCACTGGTCGCGAACGGCGCGCTGACCCGCAGGCCGCCACCACCGGACGGCACCGTGCTCGCCAGCACCGTTCTGCTGGGCGCGAGTTTCCTGCTCGCGGCGACAGCGCACGACGCGGTGACCCTGCTGGCCGCCGCCGTACTCGCCGGATTCGCCGAAGGGCCGCAACTTTCGGCGCTTTTCGCCATCCGGCATCGCGAAACGCCCGCGCGGGTGCGGGCTCAGGTTTTCACGACGGCGGCGAGCGTGAAGATCAGCGGACTCGCGGCGGGTGCGGCGGCCGCGGGACCGTTGAGCGCACTCTCCGTGACCACGGCGCTGAGTGCCGCGGCCGGGTGTCAGCTTCTCGCGGCCGCGACGTATGTGCTGGTCAGAGCTAGAACGCCATCGCCTGCGCGCGCCGCTTGACCTCGGTGCCGTGGCTGGTGCGGAGCGCGTTGACCGGGGTGGCCCCGGGCAGGGTCTCGTCCGCGGCGAAGAGCCAGCGCAGCATCTCCGTCCGGGTGAAACCGGAGTCCGCGAGCACGGTGATGGTGCCCGCCAGGCCCTTGACCACGCCGTCCTTCACCAGGAACGCGCCAGGGACGTACAGCTCGCCCTTGCGCCGGACGGCGATCAGATGGCCGTCGCGCAGCATCTGGCGGACCTTGTTGGCCGAAACGTTCAGCGCGGTCGCGACCTCCGGCAGCGGAAGAACGGCCACATCTGCGTCAAGGATGTCGTCGGCGACGGGAATACCACTCACAGGTGACACTGTGCCACATTCCGTCTCCGGCTCCGTTGGTACGCATGGGTGACGACGAGACCGTGACGGAGAGTACACACATGGTCACGTATACCGCCGATTCGAGGAAATGACGGAAATCGTGATCCCCGGCGCGCCAGGTCCCGTACACCACAACATGGGTACTTCCGTACGATCCATAGCCGTGACACGCACGGATCCCACTCTGGTGGGCACTCTGCTCGAGGGCCGCTACCGGGTGGACAAGCTGCTCGCACGCGGTGGGATGTCGTCGGTGTACCGCGGCGTCGACACCCGCCTGGACCGCCAGGTCGCCATCAAGATCATGGACCCGCGGTTCGCCGACGACCGGTCCTTCGTCGAACGCTTCGAGCGGGAAGCCCGCTCGGCGGCGCGCCTGCACCACCCGCACGTGGTGGCGGTGCACGACCAGGGTTTCGACACCCCCGGCGGCGAGGAGTCCGGCCGCGCGTTCCTGGTCATGGAACTCGTCGACGGCGGGACCCTGCGTGAACTGCTCACCGAACGTGGCCCGCTGGACGTCGCGCTCGCGCTGAGCATCACCGAACCGGTGCTCTCCGCACTGGCCGCGGCGCATGCCGCCGGTCTGGTGCACCGCGACGTCAAACCGGAGAACGTGCTCGTCGGCCGCGGCGGCACGGCGCTTTCGGGCGGCGTGGTCAAGGTGGCCGACTTCGGCCTGGTCCGCGCGATCGCCAGCGCGGGCACCACCAGTTCGAGCGTCATCCTCGGCACCGTCGCCTACGTCTCACCCGAACAGGTCGCCACCGGCGCGACCACATCGCGCGGCGACGTCTACTCGGCCGGGATCCTGCTGTACGAAATGCTCACCGGACGCCCGCCGTACACCGGCGACACCGCCCTTTCGGTGGCGTACCGGCACGTCAACGACGACGTCCCGCGCCCCAGCGAGCTGCGTCCCGGCATCCCGCCGCAGCTGGACGAGCTGATCCTGCGCGCCACGCGCCGCGATCCCGAGCAGCGCCCGGCCGACGCCGCGGCGTTCCTCGCCGAGCTGAACCATCTGCGCACCGTCCTCGGCGTCCCGGCGGTCCCGGTGCCCGTGCCGCTGCCCGCGGACGCCGACCGCGAGACCGACGCCGAACGCACCACCCCCGGCATCCCGGCGGTCCCGGTGGCGAACCCGGCCATGGCGACGACGGTGCTGGCCCCGGTCGCCGAGGCGACCATGCCGGTCACCGGCCCGCGCGGAACGCAGGCGCTGCTCCGTGAACCGCCGCCGCCCGCCGCCCAGCCGCCCCGCACACCGCCCCCTCGGCCCCAACCGGCCGCGGACGACGAGCAGCCGGGGTCGCGCAAGCGTCTGTACCTGATGATCGTGGCCGCGGTGGTGATCCTCGGCGGCCTGATCGGCGCGTTCGCCTTCATCCTCAACGATTCCGGCCCAAGCTCGTCCTCGGTGCCGAAGCTCGCCGGGATGAACCAGGCCGCCGCCGGTGACGCGCTCCGGTCGGCGAAACTGACCCCGGCCTACAGCGAGGAGTACAGCGACACCGCCGCCCAGCACACGGTGATCCGGTCCGACCCCGCCGCGGGCACGTCGCTCGCGCCGGGCGCCACGGTCAACGTCGTGCTGTCGAAGGGCCGTCCGATCGTGCCGGACATCCAGGCCGGGACGAGCCAGCAGGACGCCGAAACGGCGATCAAGGCCGCGCAGCTGAGTCCGGTCCAGGGCGAACAGGAGTACAGCGACGTCGCCAAGAACAAGGTGATCCGCGTCGACCCGAGCCCCGGTTCACAGCTGAACATCGGCGGGCAGGTCACGATCATCCTGTCGAAGGGTCCCGAACCGCTGCCGCCGGTCCCGGACGTCACGGGCCAGAGCAAGGACGCCGCCTTCCAGATCCTGCAGCAGGCGGGCTTCCAGCCGTTCCAGGCGGGCGAGGAGTTCTCCGACCAGTTCGCCGCCGGCCAGGTGATCCGCACCGACCCGAAGGGCGGCGGGAAGGCGAGCAACCGCCGGATCGGGGTGTTCGTTTCGAACGCCATCGAAGTGCCGAACGTGACCTTCAAGCGGATGGAGGAGGCGATCCAGATCCTGAAACAGGCGGGTCTGGAACCCGACCGTGAGGGTCGCGGAAACGGCAACGGTCACGGCGGCGGAAACGGTGGTTTCGACTTCGTCCTGCAGCAGGATCCGTCGCCGGGCACCAAGGTGCCGAAGGGCACGAAAGTGAAGCTCAAGGGCTTCGGGTGACGCGAAAGGTGCGTTGAAACCGTTCAGTACCGGCATGGTCATCGGATACCGTGAAGCGCATGGTGGTCGTTGACGGCGTGAGCGGCAGGTCCGACAGGTTCACCCCGCGTTCTGCCGCGCCCGGTCCACGATGAGCTTCTTCACCGACGGTCCGCGCAGCCGCCCCCTGTTCCCGGTGCCGGAACAGGAACTGTTCGGCTACAACGGCCGCCCCTGGGTGGAGGCGCCGCACGAGTACATCGTGCCGGCGATCCTGCCCTGGTCGATGCCACTGGGCCGCGCCGAGCGGACCATCGTGGCGCTGCGCGGCATCGAGGTGTGGCCGGAGTCGGTGTCGTTCCAGCTGTCGGTGTACTCGCGGGATCTCCTGCTGAACGAACCCGGCGAAGGCCTCATCGACCACCGCCGGGTCCCGGACTACAACGCGCTGCTGGTCGGGGTGCTCTTCCCCGACGGCAGGCGGGCCAGTTCGGAGACCATCTCCGTGCCGTCGGCCACCAAACCGGATCAGCCGGTGCTGCGCGCACAGGGGCTGGGCGGTTCGGCGTTCCACGTCGACCACGAGATCTTCCTGTGGCCGCTGCCGCCCGACGGTCCGCTGGAATTCGTCGTCCAGTGGCTCGACCGCGACATCGAGGAGACGCACACCGCGCTCGACGGCACCGCGATCCGCGACGCAGCCAAGGAGGCAGGCGAGATTTGGCCCGGCCTGCCCGCCAGGGAGGCGCACGGCCTGCCGGTCCGCCGGGTCGGGGCGCAGGCGATGATCACCCCCGCCTGGCCCCGCGAGTCGCAGGCCCCGCCGCCCTTGCCGCAGCCGCAGCGTCCGTCCTCGCCACCCGCCGAGGCTCCTGCTCCGGTGGCGGACCGGCCGCGGCGTGGTGCGCCGCTGCCGACCCGCCTCCCCCGCCGGGCTCGCTGACCACCGGTAACTCGTATCTCGCGTGTTCCTAGCCGTAACTCGTGTGATTGAAGGCGGAACTCATGAGTTACGGCTCCAATCACGCGAGTTACGCCTTCAATCACGCGAGTTCCGGGTTCAGCGGAACGCTTCGACGTTCGCCAACGCCCACTCCGCGTAGGTGACGCCGGGCCGTCCGGTGAGTTCCTGGACGACGCCCGTCGGCTTGTCGGGGTTTTCGGTGAAATACGCGAAGCCGTCGAGCAGCCACTCGGCGATCTCCGCCGGGACGCCGGCGGCGGCCCACTGCTTGTTCGCCTCTTCCCGGGTGAGCTCCTGGAAGACCACCTCTTCGCCGAGCGCGGCCGAGATGGCGGCGACCTGTTCGCGCTGGCTGATCGACTCCGGGCCGCTCAGCGTGTGCTTCTTGCCGACGTGCCCCTCGGTGAGGATGACGTGCGCCGCCACGGCGGCGATGTCCGCGAGGTCGATCGGCGTCATCCGGGATTCGGGGTAGGCCTCGCGGACCACGCGCTCGGCCTTGATCGTCTCGGCCCAGCCGAGGGTGTTGTTCATGAACGCGCCCGGCCGCAGGAAGGTCCAGTCGAAGTCCGCCTCCCGGACCGCCTTCTCGATGATCGCGTAATCCGCGCCGCTCGAGTTCTCCTCCGGGTCGTCGGCGTTGCTGCCCGACAGGGCCACCACCCGGCGCACTCCGGCCTCCTTCGCCAGCTTCACGAAGTCGTCCACCTTGGCCGCCAGCGGCGCCAAGTACACGGTCTCGATGCCCTTGAGCGCCTCCGGCAGTGTCTCCGGCTTGCCCAGGTACCCCTTGGCGACCTCCACCTGCTCCGGCAGCGCCGCCTTCGCCGGGTTGACGGTCAGCGCCCGCACCGGCGCTCCGGCGCTCACCAGCTCGTCGACGAGCAGCCTGCCGACGCTTCCGGTCGCACCGGTCACCAGGATCGTCACGATTCCCCACTCCTTTTCGTACGCCCTACGAGATCAGTTTAACCGTACCTCATACGAGAATGTAGAATCCAGCTTCACGGCCGAGTGGAGTGTGGATGGACTTCGAGCGCAGCCTCGAACTGTTGTGGCGTGACCGCGGCGAAGCCCGGCAGCCGACCAGGGGGCGGAAGCCGAAACTGACCCTCGACCAGGTGATCGCCACCGCCGTCGCGCTCGCCGACGGCGCGGGCGAGGCGACCGTCTCGATGAGCCAGATCGCGAAGGAACTCGGCGCGGGCACGATGACGCTCTACACCTACGTCCCCGGC
The DNA here is from genome assembly GCF_044547565.1 of Amycolatopsis sp. NPDC052450. Classification (NCBI taxonomy): domain Bacteria; kingdom Bacillati; phylum Actinomycetota; class Actinomycetes; order Pseudonocardiales; family Pseudonocardiaceae; genus Amycolatopsis; species Amycolatopsis sp. NPDC052450. Next base: position 117,347 of record NZ_JBIUAQ010000017.1, read on the forward strand.
AAGACCGAACTGCTCGACCTCATGGTGGACTCGGTACTCGCCGAACGAGACCTCCCCGGCCCCGGCGCCCCCCGGCCGGACGGCTGGCGCGAGCAGGTGCGGCTCTACGCCGACCGCACCCTGGCCGTGTTCCGGGCGCATCCATGGCTGCGCTCGACGTCGATGGTGCGGCCGGTGCTCGGCCCCGGGCTGATGGCGGGTCAGGAGTACCTGATCGCGGCGGTGTCGGACATCGGGCTGGCGCCCCGCAAGGCGGCCGCGGCCGCGAACAGCATCGAGATCTACGTGCAGGCGAACGCGACACTTTTCGCCGAGACCGCGCAGGTCGAACAGGAGACCGGGCAGTCGACCGACGCCTGGTGGGGGCAGCGGTCGGTGTTCTGGGAGAAGTACTTCGACGTGGAACGGCATCCGGCGATGACGCGGATCTGGGAAAGCGGCGGTTACGACGCGGACACCTGCGAAGCCGCCGACGAGACCTTCGCGTTCGGCCTGGAACGCCTGCTGGACGGCATCGAAGCCCTCGTCACCCGCTGACCCTCCCGCAATTCGTCACCTACTTGCGGTAGTTCGCCCTGCCAACCAGCGCAACTAGATGACGAATTGCGGGACGAGGGCACCTGCGGGAGAACTTGGGGTCCGGCACGTGCCCCCAATGTGGCATTGGGGACGCTGAGCGTCTCCAATGCCACATTGGGGGCATCCACAATCGGCCCGGTCGTGCTCAGAGGCCGCAATTCGTCACCTACTTGCGGTAGTTCGCCCTCCCAACCACCGCAAGTAGGTGACGAATTGCGTCAGGAGACGGTGGGTAGATCGGGTGCCGAGACGTCGTAGACCTTGCCCTCGCGGGTGAGCAGGGCGGCCAGGACCTTCGCCTTGCGTTCGGTGTCGGCCGAGGTCCCCCACCGCACGGTCTTCCCGTCGGCCAGCGCGAACTCGACGCTGCCGGGGGTCTTCGCCGTCGCGGTGGTGACCTGCTTGAGCAGCTGCTGCGGGATCACGCCGAGGACGCCGGTGACCGCGCGGGTCACCGGGTCGTCGGCCGAAACCGAAGGCAGCTTGAGTTCGGGCAGCCCGGCCGGCCGCTCCTTGACCGTCTTGAACACCACTCCCCCGCCGTCGACGAGGTGGATGCCGTCACCGCCGGGTCCGCTGTCGAAGAAGGCGATCGCGGCGCGTTCGGTCACGGTGATCTCGATCGTGCCCGGCCACGACCGGGAGACGTCGACGGTGGCGATGCCGGGCATCTGCGCCACCCGGTCGCGGATGTCGTCGGTGTCCAGGCGCAGCATCGGTTTCTGGTCCGGCACCGCCGCCGCGGCGCGGATCTGTTCCGCGGGCACGGAACTCGCCCCGACGACGTCGACCTGCCGCACGCCCAGCATCGAGCTGAACCACAGCAGGTACACGAGGGCGACGACGGTCAGCACCGAAAGCAGCGCGACCCAGCGCCGCCGCATCTCCTTGTGCCTGGCCGGTCGCGTGGTGCGGCGGCGGTCGTACACGGACCGCTTGCCGCGCCGGGCCTTGACGCGTCGAGCGCGTTCGGTGCGCGGACGCCGACCGGGTTCGGCCGGGCGGCGGCGTTCCCCGGTCTGTGTCATGGCTGACCGCCGGCCGATGTCATGGCTAGCCTGCCCGCCGGTCCAGTTCGGCCAGGATCTCCGGGCCGAGCTGCGTGACGTCGCCGGCGCCCATGGTCACCAGCAGGTCGCCGGGGTTGACCAGATCCGCCGCGAGTTTCGCGGCGACGTCGAACGCGGGCTGGTAGTGCACGGGGACACCGGAGATCTGGTCGGCGATGAGCGCGCCGCTCACGCCGGGCTCCGGCTTCTCACGCGCCCCGAAGACGTCCAGCACGACGACCTCGTCGGCCAGGGACAGCGCGGCCGCGAATTCCTTCGAGAACGTCTTCGTGCGCGAGTACAGATGCGGTTGGAAGACCACGATGACCCGGCCCGGACCCGCGGCCGTCCGCACCGCGCGCAGCTGCGCGTCGACCTCGGTCGGGTGGTGCGCGTAGTCGTCGTACACGCGGACGTCGCCGGAGCGGCCCTTGAACTCGAACCTCCGCCGGACGCCACCGAACGCGGCGAGCCCTTCGGCGAGTCCTTCGATCGGCGCGCCGAGTTCGATCCCGGCCAGCAGCGCGGCGATCGCGTTCAGCGCCATGTGCTCGCCCGGCACCGCGACCCGCAGGACGATTTCCTCGCCCCGCAAGGAGATCCGGACGACGCCGCCGTCGGGGGCCGGCGCGTAGTCCAGCACCTTGGCGTCGTCGGCGCCGGTGACCGAACGCCCGTAGCGACGGACGCGGATGCCCTGCGCCGAGGCCCGCTCGCCCAGCTTCTCGGCACCTTCGTCGTCACCGCAGACGATGAGCAGCCCGCCCGGCACGATCCGGCCGAGGAAGTCGGTGAACACCGAGACGTACGCCTCGGCCGTGCCGTGGTGGTCCAGGTGGTCCGGCTCGACGTTGGTCACCACGGCGACCGACGGCGAGTAGGCCAGGAACGACCCGTCGCTCTCGTCGGCCTCGGCGACGAAGACGCCGCCTTCACCGTGGTGCGCGTTGGCGCCCGACTCGTTGAGGTCGCCGCCGATCGCGAACGACGGGTCGAGTCGGCACTGCTGCAAGGCGACGGTCAGCATCGACGTCGTCGACGTCTTGCCGTGCGTCCCGGCGATGCAGGCGACGCGGTGCCCCTCCATCAGCCCGGCCAGCGCCTCGGCGCGGTGCAGCACGGTGATCCCGCGTTCCCGCGCGGCCGCCAGTTCCGGATTGGACTCCTTGATCGCGGTCGACACGATGACCGAGGACGGGCCTTCGGGGAACGCGTCGAGGTTCTCGGCGCGCTGGCCGACGGCGATCTCGGCGCCTTGGGCACGCAGCGAAAGGAACGCGCGCGACTCCTTGGCGTCGGATCCGGAGACCTGGGCCCCGCGGGCCAGCAGGATACGGGCGATGCCGCTCATCCCGGCGCCGCCGATCCCGATCAGATGGGCACGCGTGAGCGTGTCGGGAAGTTGTTCAGGCACCTGCGGCCTCCAGCACGATCTTGGCAAGGGTCTCGTCGGCCTCCCGGTGGCCGAGGCCGACCGCGGCCGCACTCATCTTCGCGACCCTGTCGGCGTCGGACACCAGCGGGATCACCAGCTCCGCGACCTTGGCGGGGGTGAGGTCGGCGTCGGCGACCATCAGGCCCGCTCCCGCGTCGACCGCGGGCCGGGCGTTGACCGCCTGCTCGCCGTTGCCGTACGGCAGCGGGACGAACACCGCGGGCAGGCCGACGGCCGAGACCTCGGCGACGGTCATCGCGCCCGAGCGGCACAGGACCGCGTCGGCGGCGGCGTAGGCCAGGTCCATCCGTTCCAGGTACGGCACCGGGACGTACGCGGGCCTTCCGGGGAACTCCTGGACGACCAGCGTGTTCTTCGGCCCGTGGGCGTGCAGGACGCCGACGCCGGCGTCCGCGAACTCCTTGGCGGCGCCGGAAACGGCGGCGTTGATCGACACCGCGCCCTGCGAACCGCCGAAGACCAGCAGCGTCGGGGCGTCGGGGTCGAGCCCGAAGTGCTCACGGGCTTCGGCGCGCAGCGCGGCCCTGTCGAGTGACGTGATGGAGCGGCGCAGCGGGATGCCGACGACCTCGGCCTTCGCCAGCGGCGTCCCCGGGACGGCGACCGCGACGCGGACGGCGAACCGCGCGCCGACCTTGTTCGCCAGGCCCGGCTTCTCGTTGGCCTCGTGCACCACGATCGGCGTGCGGCCGCGCGCGGCGAGGTATGCCGGAAGCGCGACGTACCCGCCGAAGCCGACGACGACGTCCGCGCCGACCCGATCGAGGACCTCGCGGGTGCGCTTGACCGCGTCGCGGACCTTCAGCGGCATCTTCAGCAGTTCGGGCGTCGGCTTGCGTGGCATCGGCACCGGCGGGATCAGCTCCAGCTGGTAGCCGCGCGCCGGGACGAGCTTGTTCTCCAGCCCGCGCTCGGTTCCCAGCGCGATCACCTTCGCGTCGGGACGCAGGCGCATCACCGCGTCCGCGAGGGCGAGCGCCGGTTCGATATGCCCTGCGGTGCCGCCACCGGCGACCACGACCACCGGCGCCTTGCCGGCGACCTCGGCTGCTGCGTCGGCTCTGACGGGGTTGTTCACCTATGACCTCTCCGATTTGCGGTACCCCGTTTCGCGGTACCGCGGTTCGCCGCCGTTCGCGCGGCCGTCCTCCTGCCGGGTTCCCGCACCGAACGGCGCCGTTCCTGTGCGGGTGAAGGCCTCGCCGTCCTCGGCGCGGGCCTCGCCGCCTTGGCGGCGCCTCCCCTGGCCGCGGCGCCCTTGCGTTTGGCGGGCGGGCGGTACGGCTCGGGCGCGGGAAGCCTCAGCAGGCGTCCGAATTTACCTGGCCCCTGCGAGCGCAGTGCGGCCACCGCCTCCGGTTCGTGCCGGGCGGCGTTGGCGAGGATCCCCATGATGAGCATGGTGATCACCAGCGACGTCCCGCCGTAGGAGATCAACGGCAGCGTCACCCCGGTGACCGGCAGCAGGCCGACGACGTAACCGATGTTGATACCCGCCTGCGCGACCAGGAAGACGGTCAGCGTGCCGGACACGATGCGGATCCACGGGTCGAGGTTGCGGGTGGCGATCCGCAGGCCCACGACGGCGACCCCGGCGAACAGCCCGAGCACCACCACGCAGCCGACGAAGCCGAGTTCCTCACCGATCAGGGCGAAGATGAAGTCGTTCTGCACGTTCGGCAGGTAGCCCCAGTTGGACTGACCCTGGCCGAGGCCCTTGCCGAGGAATCCGCCGTCGGCGAGCGCGAGTTTCGCCTGGTTGGCCTGGAAGCCGTCGGCGCTGGTGTCCGGGTCGCCGGAGACGAACGACATGACCCGCGCGAGCCGGTACGGCGCGATGATGGCGAGCACAAGTACCCCGGCGAGACCACCCGCGAGGATGACGCCGAACAGCCGTTTCGGCGCGCCCGCGAACCACAGCAGGGCCATCAGCACGACGGCGAGGGTGATCGTGCCGCCGAGGTCGGGCTGCATCATCACCAGCGCGAACATCAGCAGCGCGATCGGCACGACCGGGACGAGCAGATGCCGCCACTGGTTGATGATGTTGTACTTGATCACCAGGATGTGCGCGCCCCAAAAGGCCAGCGCGACCTTCGCCGCCTCGACCGGCTGGAAGGCGAACCCCCCGAGCCGGAACCAGCCCTGCGAGCCGTTGACCTCGGAGCCGAGCGGGGTCAGCACCAGTACAAGCAGCCCGAGGCAGACCACGGTCGCCGTCGCCGAAAGCCGCCGGACGCGTTCCAGCGGCACCCGCAGCCCGACCCAGAACACCACCGCGCCGATCCCGACGAACATGAGGTGCTTGCTGAACTGGGCGTACACGCCGGTGCCGGTCTTGGGGTTGTACGAGGCGACCGACGAGGCGGACAGCACCATCACGATGCCGATCACGGTCAGCACGCCGGTGAGCGCCAGCACGAGGTGGAACGACGCGAGTGGCCGCGAAAGCCACGCCGTCAGCGCGGTGCGGAAGGCGACGAACGGGCTTTCCTTGCGTTCACGGCGCTTGCGCGCAGGGGACTCGCGCTTTCTCTCCTCAACCGCCGTCACTGGTCTCCCCCGCACCGTCGCGCAGGACACGGACCGCCCGCGCGAACGCGTCGCCGCGCTCGCCGTAGGAGCGGTACATGTCCAACGACGCCGCGGCGGGGGCCAGCAGCACCACATCTCCAGGGCGCGCCAGGGCGCGGGCCGCCTTCACCGCCGCAGTCATGGTGTCATCGTCACCCGAAGGGAGGCTCTTGACCGGGACATCCGGCGCGTGTCGCGCAACAGCGGCGGCGATCACGGGTGAATCCACGCCGAACAGGACGACTCCCCGCAGCCGCCCGGCGATCGAGCCGACGAGCTCGTCCACGGAAGCGCCTTTGAGCTGGCCGCCGGCGATCCAGACGACGTCCAGATGCGCGCGGAGCGAACCGCTCGCCGCGTGCGGGTTGGTCGCCTTGGAGTCGTTGATGTACCGGACGCCGTCGATCTCGCCGATCTCCTCGGCGCGATGCGGGGCGGGCCGGTACTCACGGAGGCCCTTGGCGACGTCTTCGCCGGTGACGCCGTACGCGCGGGCCAGCGCGGCCGCGGCGAGGGCGTTGGAGACGTTGTGCGGACCGGCGGGACGGACGTCGGCCAGCGTGCCGAGTTCGTCGGCACTGGTCGCCGGGTCGGCGACGAAGGCACGGTCGACCAGCAGGTCTTCCACGATCCCGAGTTCGCCGGGACGCGGGGTGTCCATGCCGAAGGCGACCCGGCGGGCGTCCGCGGGCGCGTGCTCGTCGGCGAGCCGGACCGACCACTCTTCGTGGAGGTTGTGCACCACGTTGCGGGAGTGGGTGTGGACCCGCCCCTTCGCGGCCGCGTACTCCTCCATCGAGCCGTGCCAGTCGAGGTGGTCCTCGGCCAGGTTCAGCACCACCGACGCGAGCGGGGCCAGCGTGGACGACCAGTGCAGCTGGAAGCTCGACAGCTCCACGGCGAGCACCTCGTGCCCGGCCCGCACCGCGTCGAGCACCGCGAAACCGACGTTTCCGCAGGCAACGGCGTCGACCCCGGCGGAACGCAGGATCGACTCCAGCATCCCGACCGTGGTGGTCTTGCCGTTGGTGCCGGTGATCGCGAGCCACACCGGCGGCTTGTCGCGCAGCTGCCCGACACGCCACGCCAGTTCGACGTCGCCGATCACCTCGACACCCGCCTCGGCCGCCGCCACCAGCAACGGCGAAGACGGCTTCCAGCCGGGGCTGGTCACGACCAGCTCGACACCTTCGGGCGGCTCCGTCAGGCCGGGCACGAGTTCCGCGCCGAGCCCTTCCAGCTCCGCCAGCCGTTCGGCGTTGCCGTCGGTGACGGTGATCCGTGCGCCCAGGTCCGTCAGCACGGGGACGATGGACTTGCCGGTGACCCCGGCTCCGGCGACGAGGACGTGACGCCCGGCGAGCTCCACTTGCTAACCCCCGAGGCCGAGCTGTTCGCTGTAGAACAGGCCGAGACCGAACATGCAGCAGACGGCCGAAAGCAGCCAGAACCGGATGATGACCGTGGTCTCCGCCCAGCCCGCGAGTTCGAAGTGGTGATGGAACGGGGCCATCCGGAACAGCCGCCGCCTGGTCGTGCGGAACACCGCGATCTGCGCGACCACCGAGATCATCTCGACCATGAACAGACCGCCGATGACGATGGCGAGCAGTTCGGTGCGGGTGGTCATCGACAGACCGGCGACGAGACCACCGAGGGCCAGCGAACCGGTGTCGCCCATGAAGATCTTCGCCGGGGCCGCGTTCCACCAGAGGAACCCGACGCAGGCGCCGGTCGCCGCGGCGGCCACCACGGCCAGGTCCAGCGGGTCACGGACGTCGTAGCAGGCGGCCTGCGGGGTGACCGCGCACGAGAGGCGGGTCTGCCAGAAGGCGATGACGACGTAGGTCGCCAGCACCATCGCCGCGGTGCCGCCGGCGAGGCCGTCGAGACCGTCGGTGAAGTTCACCGCGTTCGACCAGCCCGAGATGACGATGTAGCAGAAGATCACGAAGAACACCGACGGGAAGGTGATCAGCGCGAGGTCCCGCACGTAGGACAGGCTCTCCGAGGCGGGCGTCAGGCCTTCGCCGTTGGGGAACCGCAGCGCCAGAACCGCGAAGACGATCGTGACCACCAGCTGGCCGACCAGTTTCGCGGTCTTGTTCAGCCCGAGGTTGCGCTGCTTGCGGATCTTGATGAAGTCGTCGAGGAACCCGACGAGCCCGAGGCCCACCGCCAGGAAGAGGACCAGCAGCCCCGAGGCGGACGGGCCGCCGGTGCCGTTGCCCCCGCTGAGCGAGCTGATCAGATGCGCCACGAAATACCCGACGACCATCGCGATGATGATCGCGACACCACCCATCGTCGGGGTACCGCGTTTGGATTTGTGTCCCTGCGGCCCTTCCTCCCGGATCTCCTGGCCGAAGCCCTGCCGGGAGAACACCCGGATCAGATAAGGAGTGAGGAGGATGGAGACCAGCAGGCCCGCCGCGGCCGCGATCAGGATGCTGATCACGCGTCACCACCGTTCGAGCGTTCTTGAGAGGGGGAAGGGGGTACTACAGGGGTTTCGACGATCGTTCCGGGGGAGGCGAGCACGGCATCGGCCACCCGCCACAGCGCGGCGGCCTTGGAAGCCTTCACCAGCACCACGTCCCCCGCGCGGAGCTGATCATGCAGCAGGGCGATGGCGGCCTCGACGTCGGGTACCAGTACCGACTCCTCGCCCCAGGAGCCCTCCTGCTGGGCACCCTGATGCGTGGCCGCGGCGGCCTGGCCGATGACCACGAGCTTGTCGATGTTGAGCCGGACGACGAGCCTGCCGATGCCGTCGTGCGCCGCGACCGAGTCCTCGCCGAGGTCGCCCATCACGCCGAGCACGGCCCAGGAACGGCGGTCCGCGCTCATCGACGCGAGCGCCTTGAGGGCGGCCCGCATCGACTCGGGGCTGGCGTTGAACGAGTCGTTGAGCACCGTGACGCCGTCGGCCCGGGTGGTGACCTCCATGCGGCGGTCCGAGCGCCGCTCGAGGCTCGACAGACGGGCCGCGACCTCCTCGACCGTCGAGCCCATTTCCAAGGCCACGGCGGCCGCGCTGAGCGCGTTGCCGACGTGGTGCTCGCCGTAGAGCGGCAGTTTCACCGGCGCTTCGCCGTCCGGGGTGATCAGGCGGAACGACGCGCGCGCTTCCCCGTCGAGGGTGATGTCGGCGGCGCGGACCTGCGCGGACGCGCTCTCGCCGACGAAAACCACCCGCGCGGTCGTGCGGCTCGCCATCGCCGCGACGTACGGGTCGTCGAGGTTCAGGACCGCGACGCCGCCGTCCTCCGCGCTCGGCAGCGCCTCCACGAGCTCGCCCTTGCCCTTGGCGATGCCCTCTCGCGAGCCGAACTCACCGACGTGCGCGGTGCCGACGTTGAGCACGACGCCGATCCGCGGCGGCGCGATGGCCGCCAGTTCGGCGATGTGGCCGGGCCCGCGGGCGGACAGCTCCAGCACCAGCTGCCGGGTCGAGGCGTCGGCCCGCAGCGCCGTCCAGGGGTGGCCCAGCTCGTTGTTGAACGATCCCGGCGGCGCCACCGTCGGGCCGAGCGGCTCCAGCAGCTGGGCGATGATGTCCTTGGTCGAGGTCTTCCCCGACGAGCCGGTGACCCCGACGACGGTCAGGTGGTCGCCGGAAAGCTTCTGGACCACGTGCCTGGCGAGCTTGGCGAGCGCGGCCAGCACCGCGGCGCCCGCTCCGTCCTTGTCCGAGACCAGCGCGAACGCGCGCTCGTGCGTGGCACCGGCGGCGGGCGGCGGCACGATCACGGCCGGGGCGTCGACCTCACGGGCCGCCAGCACCGCGACAGCGCCGGATTCGACGGCCCGCGCGGCGAAGTCATGGCCGTCGACCTTCGCCCCGGGCAGCGCGACGAACAGACCGCCGGGCGTGATCTCGCGGGTGTCGAATTCGACGCTTCCGGTGACCTCGGCGGTCCCGTCGGTCCGATGCAGCCTGCCGCCGACGATGGCGGCGATCTCGGCCAGGCTGAGCACGATCACTCTGTCTCCAGACGTCTGCGGATGGCGGAGGCCAGCTCTTCGCGGTCGGAGAACGGGTGCACGACACCCTGGACCTCCTGGCCGGTCTCGTGGCCCTTGCCCGCGATGAGCACGATGTCACCGGGCTGGGCGAGCTCGACCGCGCGCACGATGGCTTCGCGGCGGTCGGCGATCTCGACGATCTCGCCGCCCAAGGCGGGCCCGGCGTTGCGGGCACCGGCCAGCATCGCCGCCCGGATCGCGGCCGGATCCTCCGAACGCGGGTTGTCGTCGGTCACGATCAGCACTTCGCTGCGCCGGACCGCCGCCTCGCCCATCATCGGGCGCTTCGCGGTGTCACGGTCCCCGCCGCAGCCGAGGACGGTGATGATCCGGCCCTCGGTGCGGGCGCGCAGCGCGTCGAGCCCCTGCGCCACCGCGGCGGGCTTGTGCGCGTAGTCGACGACGGCGGTGAACGGCTGGCCGAGGTACACCCGCTCCATCCGGCCCGGTACCTCGACCGAGGCGAGCCCGGCGACGATCGCTTCGAGCGGGACACCGGCGGTGTTGAGGATCGCGGCGGCGAGCACGGCGTTCGCCACGTTGAACGCACCCGGCAGCGGGATCATCGCCGACGCGGCGAGCCCGTCGGGGCCGTGGAGGGTGAAGGTCTGCTCCCCCGCCGGGGTGGGTGTGAGGTCGGTGGCGCGCCACAGCGCGTCCGTTCCCGGCTCGGTGGACACGGTCACCGTGTGCGGGGTGAGGAGTGCGTGGCCCCATGCGCTGTCGACGACGACCACCTCGGCGGTGGAACGGCCGTCGAACAGCAGCGACTTGGCGGCGAAGTACTCCTCCATGTCCTTGTGGAAGTCCAGGTGGTCCTGGGACAGGTTGGTGAAGGCCCCGACCGCGAAGCGCGTGCCGTTGACCCGGCCCAGCGACAGCGCGTGGCTGGAGACCTCCATCGGGACGTGCGTGACCCCGCGCTCCACCATCACCGCGAGGAGGGCCTGCAGATCCGGCGCCTCGGGGGTGGTGAACCCGCTGGCCAGCCGCTCGCCCGCGATCCGGGTCTCGACCGTGCCGATCAGCCCGGTGGTCAGGCCCGCCGCCTTGAGCCCGGCGTCGACCAGGTACGACGTCGTGGTCTTGCCCGACGTCCCGGTGATCCCGAGGACGGAAAGCTCCAGCGACGGTTCGCCGTAGATCCAGGCGGCGATCTCGCCGAGGGCGGCACGCGGGTCCGGATGCACCAGGATCGGCACGCCGGCGTCGCGGAGCACCGGGCGTTCGGCACCGGCCTCGTCGGTGAGCACGGCGGCCGCGCCGGCGGCGATGGCCTGGTCGCTGAAGTCCGCGCCGTGGGCGCGGGCGCCGGGAAGCGCGGCGAAAAGGTCACCGGGGAGGACGTGCTGCGCGCGCAGCGTGCTGCCCGTGACCGTCAGTTCGGCCGCTGACGGATAGTCGTCACCGCCCACCACGAGCCGGGCGCCCGCCCTGGCGAGCAGCGTGCCCAGCGGCATCGGCTCGATCCTGGCCGGACGAGGGGGTGCGGCGACGGCCTTGACCGGGCTGTCCGGGACCTGGGCAGCCGTCGCGCCGGACCCGCTTTCGACGGCGGGACCGCTGCGGGGATCTGAAGTAGGCACCGACACAGCCAAGGAGGTTACCGGCGCGGCATTCGGGTGACTGAAGCGGTGCGGTGTGTGCACGCGACGATCACGCCCGTGGTAATGGGTTTCGTGAGCTCTCCTTGGCACGCAAGGGCTTCCGACTGTCGCTTGAGGACAGCGGTCTCGACGTTCCCCGCCTTTCCGCACGGTGCCCGGCGCGGAAGCCCGTTCACAGACAGCGACAAGTCACGGTGCTGGGCCGGTGCGCCGTGTAAGGCCCCCCTCCCTCGGCTCAGCCGGAGAAACGCGCCCTTCACACCTTCCCGAGTACATGAAGGACCCCTTCACTGCGTCTAGCGCAAGGAAGGGGTCCTTCACGTACTTCAGGGCGTCCAGGGTGCCGGAGCGGGGTGGGCCGGGGTGGCCGTGAGTGGCGATTCGGGTTCTGGCGAGCTTCCTCTTAGGTCCCTACCCGTCGGGCGGCACGTGTGCTTAGACGGACGACACCGGTGACTGGATGGACGACACGCGTGTCCATCCGGACGACTCGCGGCGGGACGTCGCGCGGAACCGACTCGAACCCGAATCGCCACACGACATCTTCAAGACAGGACCAGCGGGGAGGATTCGGTGTCATCGACTCCTAGACCGGCCTGACCTCACGACTTCGTATTCGCGCTGGTCGTCAGCGGCGTTTCGGGTCAGAACCTGAAACGCGTGTCACGTCAGGAGAGCACCAGCGGGACCTGAGGCGACGGGCCGTCCGAAAGCGGGATCTGGAACCGCTGCGCCAGGTACGCGGCCACGGAGTGGAACAGCGGCGCGGCCGAGAGTCCTTGCTGCAGGGTGGCGTCGGGGGCGTCGAGCCGGATGCCGACCACGAACCGCGGGTTGTCGGCGGGCAGGATCCCGGCGAAGGTGATGTTGTACAAGTGGTTGCTGTACGTCTTCGTCTGCGGGTCGACCTGCTGGCCGGTGCCCGTCTTGCCCGAGATCTGATAACCCTCCAGCGCCGCCTTCGGCCCGGTGCCGCTCTGCTGCCCGCGGCCCTTCTGCGTGACGGCGCGCATCATCTCGCGCACGGTCTTCGCGGCCTGGGGGCTGATGACCTGGACGGTCTTCGGCGCCGGTTCGGGAACGAGTGTCCCGTCCGGGTTGACCTTCGCCTTGACCACGCGGGGTTCCACGCGGAGCCCGTCGTTCGCGATGGCCTGGTACATCCCGGCCATCTGCACGACCGTCATCGAAAGTCCCTGTCCGATCGGCAGGTTTCCGAAGGTCGTCGCCGACCACTGGTTGCGCGGCGGGACGACGCCAGGGCTCTCGCCGGGGAGGCCGAGCCCCGTACGCTGGCCTAGGCCGAACTTCTTGAGCAGGTCCGCGTACCGGTCCTCGCCGAGCTTCTGAGCCAGCAACAGGGTTCCGACGTTCGACGACTTCGCGAAGATGCCGGTGGTGGTGAACTGCTGCGTGCCGTGATGCCAGGCGTCCTTGACGACCTTGTCCGCGACCTGCAGTGAACCCGGCACCGCCTGCGCCGACTCCGGCGTGGTGATGCCCGCGTCGATCGCACCCGCGGCGGTGACGATCTTGTTCACCGAACCGGGTTCGAACGGCGTGGTCACCGCGCGGTTGTTCAGGTTCTCCGTCTCACTGCGCGAAGCCGGATCGTTGAGGTTGACGGTCTTGTCGTTGGCCAGCGCGTAGACCTCGCCGGTCTTGGAGTCCAGGATGACCGCCTGGCCGCCCTTGGCCTTCGACTTGGCGACGTACTCGCTCAGCTGCCGCTGCAGTTCGTACTGGAGGTCGGTGTCGATCGTGAGCTGCAGGTCCGAACCGGGGACGGCGTTCTGGATGTCCCGTTCGGTGCCGGGGATGACAAGGTTGTCGTTGCCGTTCCGGGTGTTGACGATCTTGCGGCCCGGCGTTCCGGCGAGGTCGTTGTCGCGCGAGGCCTCGAGACCGTAGCCACCGTGCAGGTTGTGCTTGGAGACGTCCTGGTCGTCGGTGCGCCAGTTCGCGTAGCCGACGATGTTCGCGCCCACCGAGTCACCGGGGTACTCCCGCTTCGAGCGCTTCTCGACGCTGATCCACGGGTATTCCTTGACGATCGCCTCGGCGACCGACGGTTCGATGTCGTGGACCAGGTACGTGAACCCGTCGGGCTTGTGGAACTTGTCCAGCAGTTCTTTCTCGGTGATCACCCCGGGCAGCTTGGCCGCGATGAGCTTCGCCGCGCCCGCCACCTCGGTCTCGAAGTTCTTGCCCTTGGTCGGGTTCTTCGCGGCGAAGTCGTTCATCGTCTTGTGGAGCCAGTTCAGGCTCACCGCGAGCGTCCGCACCTCGACGCTGAAGGCGATCTTCGTCCCGTTGCGGTCCAGGATGGACCCGCGCTGCGCGGGACTTTCGATCACCGACGTCCGCTGCCGTTCCGCCGCCTCGGACAGCGCGCCCGCCTCGAACCACTGCACCTGCACCAGTTTGAGGCCGGCGAGCACCATCACGACGATCAACAGGATCCGGACGCCGGTGAACCGGCTCGGGTTCCCGCCGTTGCCCCGCCGTGCGGTGGCACGGCGCGTCCCGGCGGCGTAGGTCCGCCGCGCGCTGCCCGCCGACCGTGCCCTGGCCTGCGCCGGACGGCCGGGCGGCATCACTGACCTCCCTGCGCCGGGGCCGCCGCGTTCTCCTGCGGTACCGCGGGCTGGTCGCCCTCGTACGGAGTGCCCTGCTGGGTGCCCTCGGCGGGCGGAGGCGACGTCGAGTCGGATGTGGTGGCGGGCGCGTCGGCTTCGGCCTTCTTCGGCTCACCGACCACAGTGGACTGTCCATCCGTGCCGACCACGATATGCGCGGGGTCGCCGCCGGGCACCATGCCCAGTTCCCTGGCCTTGGGTGCCAGCGATGCGGGCGACTCGGCCTTCGCGACCTCGCGCTGCAACCGTTCTTTCGCCTCGGCGAGCCCGGCGTTGGTCGTGCGGAGTTGTTCGAGCCGGTACGAGTCGGCGATGGCCTGCGTGGTCAGCCACAGCGTGCACGCCACGCCGACGGCCAGCATGCCCATCATCATCAGCACGAACGACGCGCGCGAACGCGGCCAGCGCAGCTTGAGCTTCTTCGGCTCTTCCTTGCCCGCGCCGCTTTCGGCGTCGGGACGGTTGCGTTGCTGGTCCCGCTGCAGCAGATCTGCGCGCTGGGCGCGGCGGGCGTAGGCGCGTTCGGCGGCCGACGTGCGGCCGCGGGAAGCGCGAGTGGAGGTCGTGGTCTCGGTGGCGTCCGTCGTCTCGTCGACCGTGCTGGTCGCGCGGGCACGCCGTCCGGGCGCCGGTGTCCGGCGGCCGCGGGACTTCGCGGGAGCGGTCATCGTGCTCGGTCTCCGATCCGTTCGGCGGCTCGCAGCCGCACGGAGGCGGCCCGTGTGTTCTGTTCGGTCTCCGCCTCGCCGGCCTTCTCGGCCCCTCTGGTGAGCAGTTTCAGTTCCGGGCCGTGGCCCGGCAGTTCCACCGGAAGCCCTTCCGGCGTCCGGGATTTCGCCAGTTCCGCGAAGGCCTGCTTGACCAGCCTGTCCTCGAGGGACTGATAGGACTCCACGACGATCCGGCCGCCGACGGCGAGGCAGGACAGTGCTCGCGGCATCGCCCGCCGCAGCACCTCCAGTTCACCGTTGACCTCGATCCGCAACGCCTGGAACGTGCGCTTCGCCGGATGCCCGCCGGTGCGCCTGCTCGCCGCGGGGACCGCGTCGTACAGCAGTTCCACCAGCCGCCCGCTGCTCGTGAAGGGTTCCTTCTCTCGTTCCGTCACAACGGCTTTG
This sequence comes from Amycolatopsis sp. NPDC052450, assembly GCF_044547565.1. Lineage (NCBI taxonomy): Bacteria > Bacillati > Actinomycetota > Actinomycetes > Pseudonocardiales > Pseudonocardiaceae > Amycolatopsis > Amycolatopsis sp. NPDC052450. Next base: position 132,398 of record NZ_JBIUAQ010000017.1, read on the forward strand.
ACGATCCGCTTGGCGAAGCGTTCCTCGCCGTAGTCGCGCAGGATCCGGATCAGCTCGCCGGGGGCGTAGGTGTTGAGCACGTCGGCCGCGGTGATCCCGGTGGTCGGGTCCATCCGCATGTCGAGCGGGGAATCCTTGGAGTAGGCGAAACCACGCTCGGCGCGGTCCAGCTGCATCGAGGAGACGCCGAGGTCGAACAGGATTCCGTCCACTCTGGACAGTCCGAGCCCGTGCAGCGCGGACGGCATCTCGTCGTAGACGGCGTGCACCAGGTCGACACGATCACCGTGCGGCGCAAGCCGTTTCGCGGAGAGTTCCAGCGCGTTGGGGTCACGGTCCAGCGCGACGAGGCGCAGTCCGGGGAACGCGGTGAGCAGCGCGTCTGAGTGACCGCCGAGTCCGACGGTCGCGTCGACCAGCACGGCCTCGCGGTCGGAGAAGACCGGCGCGAACAGCTCCACGATACGGTCGAGAAGCACCGGAACGTGCTCGTGTTCGTCTGCCATGTCTTCCCCCCTTTCCTGTAGTGCCGGGGAAGATGCCGGATGCCGTCAGGTCCCTGTCCGCCCGCCTGCTGACCTGGTACCGGGGAAGGTGTACCAGGGCCACTGAGCGGACAGAGGCCTCACGGCATCCGTGTGGACGGTTCCCGGCGTGCCCGAAGCATGAACCCGCGCCCCCCGACGGCGTGGGTGCTTCCTCGGTCACGTCTAGAAGACGCCCGGCAGAACTTCCTCTCGAGCCTTCGCGTAGCTGTCCTCGTGTTCGTCCAGGTAGCCCTGCCACGCTTGGGCGTCCCAGATCTCCAGCCTGGTGATCGCCCCGATCACCACGCACTCCTTGTTCAGCCCGGCATAGCGTCGGAGCTCGGACGCGATCGCGATACGTCCTTGCCCGTCCGGGCGTTGTTCGTCCGTCCCGGCGAAGAGATAACGCTGGTAGGCCCGGACCGCCTCGTTCGTGAACGGGGCGTCGGCGACCTTCCTCGCCATCTGCTCGAACTCGGCCCGGGGAAAGACGAAGAGACAGTGATCCTGTCCCTTGGTGACCATCAGCCCACCGGCGAGCGCGTCGCGGAACTTCGCGGGCAGCGTGAGCCGCCCTTTGTCGTCCAGTTTCGGGGTGTGGGTGCCGAGGAACACCGGCTCCACCTCCCTACCGATCCCGGCTGCGAACAACCAAGCTCGGCCACGGGGCTCCCTTCTGCCCCACTGCGCACCACCGTACCCCACTTTTCACCACAGTCAACGCGTCAAAAGCCGCGACCACTCCGTCGTGTCAGACGTTTTCGCTGGTCAGCCAGGTGGGGCCAGGTGGGGGCTTGGTGGGGGACGGTGGCCAAGATCCCCCTGGGCGGGTATCGAAGCAACCTCATTCATGCCTGATGCGTCCGGATATCGGCAGCCGGAACCCTGCTGTGGGGCGAAATGGGGGCGAAAGTGGGGAATCCGGTGGAGGGCGGTGGGGACACTGTGGAGGGTGATCACGTCGGTTCATCCGATGACATGTCGACAAAGGACCCTCGGCGACGACCTGTCCACCCGGGTCCGCGGTGCGCCCGATGTGGCATTGGGGACGTTCAGTGACTCCGATGCCACATTGGGCGCACCGAAACCTCGCGAGCCCCGTGGCGACCGGGCTCCAGGTCAGCGGCCCGGGTCCAGCAGCGAAGCGAGCCGCGTGGCCAGCCGCGGACCGTCCACAGGGGACACAGTGACCCAAGCCTGCCCGCCCCGGCCTTCGGTCCGCGCCGCGCAGTACGCGCCGACGTCGGTGTCGAACCAGGTCAGCCCGCCGGCCCGGTGCGCGCGGCCGTCGCGGTCCCGGGTCCGCACGGTGAACTGGCCCGCGCTGTAGACCGGCCTGGCCTGGATCGCGAGCACCTCGCGCAGCTGACCGTCCGAGGCCGACGAGCGTCCGCCTTCGCCGAACACCGGATCCTCCAGGTCACCGCTGAAGCGCGCGGCGGGCAGGCTGATCCCGTAACCGGGCCCGGGCCGCAGTTCGGGCAGGACGTCGACGATCGCGGCGAACACCTCGCCGTCGCCGATCCCGGAAAGCGCGATGGTCTGTTCCGGCTGGGTGGCCAGTACGCCGTGCCGTCCGCGCGCGGCCGCGACCGCGCGGAACGGGGCTTCGGCGGTCATGTCGGCCAGAGCCTCGCATTCGACGTAGACCTCGGCGCGGGCGAGCAGGTCCAGCCTCGCTTCCAGGGCGGCGTCGAGCCGGCCCCCGTCATAAAGGCCTCGTTCGGTGAGGTTTTCGTAGACCGCGTCGCGGATCTCGGCGCGCTCCGCGTCCGTGGCGCCGACGCTGCGGACGGACAGCGGCCACGGCGGGGCCGCGTGTCCCAGGTCGGACCAGAGGACGTCGAACGCCGACGCGGAAACGCGGATCAAGACCGCCCCAGCTCGGGCGGCTTCCCGAAGGAGACCTGCGGGGTCAGCGAACGCAGTGAGGCATCGCGGGTGTTCATGACGTCGACGGCCTTGCGCCGGGCCTCTTCGGCTTCCGCGTGCTTGGCCTCCATCTCGTCGGCGAGCGCGGCGAGGAGCGCGAGGTTCCCGCGGGCGGCGGCGCCGCGGATCATCGCGCCCGGGTCGTAGTCCACCGGCGGCGGCATGTCGGCGCGGGCCCGCGCGGCCGCCTCGGCCTGTCCGGCGACGGCCTTCCCGAGCGCGGACGAGAGGTCCGCGGACCAGGCCAGCCAGCCGGACGCCTTGGCCAGCACGCCGCGGAGCGCGTCGCCCGCTTCCCCGCGCCAGTTCTCTTCGCTGCTGCCGACCAGTCCGGCGAGCTCCGACGTCGCTTCGTTCATGCGCCCGGCGAGCGCGTCCCAGGCGGCGCCGATGCCGCCCGCCGCCTCGGGATCGTTGCCCGCTTCGACTTCGGCGGCCAGCGCCTCGTGGCTGTAGGCCTCGTACCGCGTGGCCGCGACCGGGACCTCACGTCCCGGCGTCTCTCCTTCAGACACGACACCTTCTCCTAAGGCAGTTTGGGTTCGGCCAATCCCGCCACCTTCACCGCGCGCTCGCAGGCGAGCGGGGTGTCGGTGAAGTTCGTGTTGCTCACGTCGATCTGGACGCTCGCCTTCTCCCCCATGCCGAGCAGGACCGCGCAGGTCCCGTCGGAGGCCTTCTTGTCGGCGACCTTGAGCGCGTCCCGGCCGCCGACCTTGGTCTTCGTGGCGGTCTTGCGCGCGACTTCGAGGTCCGTCAGGCCGTTGCGTTCGTCCACGGTGATGGTGACGCCGAAGGTCGCGGGCACCGTCCAGTCGCAGGCGCGGGCACCGTTGATCTCCTTCGCGACACCGAGCACGTTGATCCCGGCCGTCGACCGGTCCTGCGGGCCGAGCAGCGCGCACGGGTCCACCCCGCGATCCGGCGAGGGCGCCGAAGACGAAGGAGTCGGGGCCGGGCCATCGGCGACCGGAATCTTCGCCTGGCCTGCGGCCCCTTGCCCGCAGGCGGACACTGTCATGACGGCGAGCGCGCCGCAGAGGGCGAGAAGCGGAAGGCGGGAGCTCATGGGTTCAGCCGCCGACACAGTCCACGTCCGCCGCCGCTTGTTCATCCTGTCGGGTGTACCGGGCCAGCGCCTTCTCGATCCGGTTCTTGAGCGCCTCGAGTTCCTTGCCGAACGCCGTCAGCGCCTCGACCGCGGAGCCTTCGGCGCCGATCCCGTACTGCGCCATGAACTTGCCGACCTCGTCCGCGTATCCCCCGCCGAGGGGAACCGTGCGGCCGAGGACCTTCGCCTCACGGACCATCTGGCCGACCACGTCTTGCAGGGCGGAGATCTTCGCGTGGGCGTCGGCTGCCAGCTCCGGCGCGACCGCGAATCCGCTCAGATCGAACCTGGGCTTGGCGGTGCTCACCTCGCTCATATGCGATTACGCCTCTCCGTAGTCGAGCGACCTCGCACCGGAGCATACGACAAAACCCGGCGTCAGCGGGAGCACCCGAAAACGCGCTCACCTCACCCGATCGAGGTAAAGTCTCCGGTTGCACAGAGTCATCGACTGGGGTTGGCGGGGTTCCCCCCAAGAGTTCGCCCGAGTTTGACACACTTCGTGGGAGGCTGACCGCTGCCCGGGGCATCGCCCGGGCGTTGAAAAGCTGGCCTTCAGCAGACCCAGCGGACATCCAGCCACGCGGCATCAGGAGGTCGAGTGACGTCGAGAATCCAGTCTGCGACGCCCGGCGAACAGCAGGGTGAGCAGGCAACCGGGCAAGCGCCGTACCCCACGGCCGCCGGCTCGGTCAGCGGCCGGCAGAACGGCCGTGCGAGCAGAGCTTCGCTCGACGAACTGCACGAGACCGCGCGGCGGATCGCCGCCAACGTGGAGCGGGTACTGGTCGGCAAACCCGACGTCATCCGCATCGCGCTCGTGACCCTGCTCGCCGAAGGCCACCTCCTCGTCGAGGACGTCCCCGGGGTCGGCAAGACCTCGCTGGCGAAGGCGCTGGCCCGCTCGATCGACTGCACCGTCAGCCGGATCCAGTTCACCCCCGACCTGTTGCCCAGCGACGTCACCGGGGTGTCCATCTATAACCGGCAGAGCGGCGGGTTCGAGTTCCGGCCCGGTCCGGTGTTCGCGAACATCGTGGTCGGCGACGAGATCAACCGCGCCTCGCCGAAGACGCAGTCGGCGCTGCTCGAATGCATGGAAGAGCACCAGGTCACCGTCGACACCTCGACGTACCACCTCGAAGAGCCGTTCATGGTGATCGCCACCCAGAACCCCATCGAGATGGAGGGCACCTACGCGCTGCCCGAGGCCCAGCGGGACCGGTTCACCGCGCGGGTGTCCATCGGCTACCCCGACCAGCAGGCCGAGCTGGCCATGGTCGACGAGCACGCCGGGCACAACCCGCTCGCCGACCTCGAGCCCGTGTCCGACCGTGAGTCGGTGCAGCGGCTGATCGAGACGGTGCGGGCGGTGCACATGTCGCCGGAGATCCGCAAGTACGCCGTCGAACTGGTGTCGGCCACCCGTCAGGTGCCGGAGATCCGCCTCGGCGCCTCGCCGCGGGCGACCCTGCAGCTGGTCCGCGCCTCCCGCGCGCAGGCCGCGCTGTCCGGCCGCGAGTTCGTCGTCCCGGACGATCTGCACACGGTCGCGGTCCCGGTGCTGGCGCATCGCATGGTGCTCACCACGGAGGCGCACGCGGCTCGCCGTTCCGCCACCGACGTGGTCCGCGCGATCCTGCACCGCGTTCCCGTCCCGCAGGGCTCGAACCACCGCTGAGAGAAAACGAGACACAGCCATGCTGCGTGCGCTGTCCGGCCTGACCACACGCGGCCGCTGCCTCCTCGCCGCCGGAGTCGCCGCGGCGGCTTGTTCGTTCGTGCTCAACGAACGGGATCTGCTGCGGGTCGCGATGTTCGTGATCGCCCTGCCGCTGCTGGTCGCCTTCTTCATCTCGGCGACCCGGCTGCGGCTGGGCGCGGCCCGCTCGCTGCGCCCGGAGCGGGTCTCGGTCGGCTCGCCGGGCGAGGTCCAGCTCGAACTCTGGCGCGACGGCAGGCTCCCGGCAGGCGAGGTGCTGCTGGAAGACGGTGTGCCGTACGCGCTGGGGTCGCGGCCGCGGTTCGTCGTCGAACGGCTCCCCCACGACCGGCGGGTCGCGCTGCGGTATCCGCTTCAGCCGGTGCTGCGCGGGATCCAGCAGGTCGGCCCGCTGCGGGCGACGATCACCGACCCGTTCGGGCTGTGCGAGTTCGAACGTGAGCTGATCGGGCATTCCCGGCTGGTCGTCGTGCCGAAGGTGGTCGGCCTGTGGGGGCTGCCCAGCGGCGCCGGGATCGGCGCCGGCGACGACGGCAGCATCCGCCTGCACGCCGGACAGGGCGAGGCGGACGTGATCGTCCGGCAGTACCGCCAGGGCGACGACCTGCGGAAGGTCCACTGGCGCTCCACCGCCCGCCGCGACGAGATCATGGTCCGCGTCGAGGAACGGCCCTGGCGTGGCGGCACGACGGTGCTGCTGGACCACCGCGCGGCCGCGCACCACGGCACCGGTCCCGCCGCGAGCCTCGAATGGGCCGTCTCGTTCGCCGCTTCGGTCGGCCTGCACCTGCGCCGCTCCGGTCACCGCGTCCGGTTGATCACCGAACACGGCCAGACCCTGGCCGACACGCCCGGCGAGGGTGGCGAGCACTACGACAACGTCGTGCTCGACGTCCTCGCCGCGCTCCAGCCCGCGCACCAGCGCGACATCACCCTCGGCCACGACCCGGCCGAAGGACAGGAACTCATCGCCGTGCTCGGCACCGTCAGCAACGAATCCGTGCACGAGCTGTCCCGGTACCGCCCGCGCGGGATCCGGAGCCTCGCCGTGCTGCTCGACACCCCAGGCTGGTCCTCCGGCGTCAACCGCCCGGAGAACCGCGCCGCCGCCACCGAGGAGTCGGTGGCGCTGCTGCGCGCCGCGGGCTGGGGCGTCGTCGTCGCCGGACCCGGATCGCCGATGCAGCAGGTGTGGGCCGAGCTGTGCCAGACGGCCACCCGCCGGGGCACGCTGATCGGAGGCGGCCTGTGACCGCGACCGCGCCACCTCGCCCGCACACCCCGCGCCCGCGTCCCGAAGCGCCGGCGCCGGTCTGGACGAGCAGTGTGCTCGCCCCGGTCGCCGCCGGGCTCGCCACGCTGTTCGCCTCGACCTCGCTCACCGGCGTCGTCTCCGGCTGGGCGTGGTTCGGCTACCTGCTGGTCGCCGTCGTGCTGATCGCCTCCACCGGGCTCGCCCTGCGCTCACTGCGCGCGCCGACCATCGTCGTCGGCCTGGCGCAGCTGCTGGTACTGCTGTTCCTGATCACCGGGGCGTTCACCACCAGCGGGATCCTGAAGGTCATCCCCGGGCCGGACGCGCTCGAAGAACTGCGCGGCGTGCTCGCCGCGGCGGCCGAACAGATCCGTGTCGGACTGCCCCCGGTCGAGGGCACGCCGCCGATCCTCTGCCTGGTCACCATCGCGATCGGCCTGGTCGCCGTCCTGGTCGACACGCTGGCCGTGGCCGCCGCCGCGCCCGCCGCGACCGGCTTGGTACTGCTGTGCGTGTACGCCGTCCCGGCGGCGCTGGCCGAAGACATGCTGCCGTGGTGGACGTTCCTGCTGGGCGCGGCCGCGTTCGCCGCGCTGCTCGCCGTCGACGGCAACCACCGGCACCGCCGCTGGCGCAACCGCGAGGCACCGGGACTGGGCAATTCGGCGAGCACCTTGTCCGCACCCGTCGGCGTGGTGGCCGCGGCGATCGCGATGGGCCTGGTGATCGGCACGGCCGTCACCGGGATCGGCACGGTCGGCAAACTCCCGGGCGCCGAGGGAACCGGCCGCGGCGGCGCGGGCGGTTTCGGTGTCGAACCGTTCACGCAGCTGCGCGGCCTGCTCGACCAGGGCGAGAACGTGGAACTGTTCAAGGTCTACGGGATGGGCGCGGACAAACGGCTGCTGCGTGCCTTCACCCTCGACACGTACACGCCGAACAAGGGCTGGGGGCTGGCGCAGAACGGCCGCGCCCAGCAGGGGGTGCAGGCCAACAAGGGCCTCCCGCCCGCTCCCGGCGACGACGGCGCCGGCCCCGCGCGGGACATCCGCATCGAGCCGACGAACTGGGTCGACAACTGGCTGCCGATCTACGGCGCGCCGCGGTCGATCAACGGGCTGGCCGACAACTGGCTGTACGACCCGGTCGGCGGTGCCGTCTTCACCACGACCAAGCAGAACGCGCCCGCCTACACCGAGACGGCGTCGATCAAGGAACCGTCGAAGGACCAGCTCCGGCTCGACGACGCCCGCCTCGCCGAGGTACCGCAGCAGTTCGTCCAGGTCGACCGCGTCGATCCCCGGGTCGCCGCGAAGGCCAAGCAGCTGACGGAGAACGAGTCCAACAACTTCGACAAGGCGCAGGCGATCTGGTCGTTCTTCACCGCGCAGAACGGTTTCGTCTACGACACCAAGACCGCCGACGCCACCGACTCCGACGCGCTCGCCGACTTCATCCTCAACGGCAAACGCGGATTCTGCGAGCAGTACGCGTCCGCGATGGCCGTGATGCTGCGGTCGGTCGGCATCCCGTCGCGGGTCGCCATCGGCTTCACCTCCGGGACCCCGAAGGGCGACTACCTCTCGATCAGCTCCGAGGACGCGCACGCGTGGGTCGAGGTCTACTTCCAGACGAAGGGCTGGGTCAGCTTCGACCCGACCCCGCTGCTCGACGGCCGCGCGGTCGTCCCGCCGTATCTGCAGACCGACACCAGCAGCTCCGCGACCAACGACACCCAGGAAGTGCCGAGCGCGCCCGCGCCGAGCGCCCCCGCCACCGGCACGCCCCGCGACCCGGGCGCGGACCTCGGCGCGGACGGCGACGGTGATCAGGAAAAGGAAGAGCCGCTGTGGCCCGCGATCCTCGCCGGGATCCTCGGTGGCTTGGCGGCCGCGCTGACGGTGGTCGCGATCGTGCGGTCCCGGTTGAGACACCGGGCGCTGATGCGGCCTGGGGCCTCCTCGGCCGCGGACCGCGAGGACAACGGGTTCCTCGACAACCAGAACGTGACGAACTGGCTGCCGCTGATCGCGATCGGACTATGGGTGGCGGCGTTCGCCTTCCTGGCTGCCTGGGTGTCGTGGTGGTTCGCGCTGGCGCTGGTGGTCGTCCTCGGCGTGCTCGGAACGCCCACGACGATCCGGGAGATCAAGCGGCGGCTTCGGCTGCAGAAGATCGCGTCCCACTCCCCCGCCGCGGCCGACGCGGCGTGGCGGGAACTGATGGACGAATGCGCGGACCGCGGCCTGCCGCTGTCCGACGGCGACACGGTGCGGGTCGCCGGCCGGAAGGTCGTCGAAAAGCACCGTCTGGACGAGGAAGGCCGCACCGGCCTGCGGACCGTCATCGGCGTCGTGGAGAAGTCCTGGTACTCGGACCTGCCGTCGGACGATCAGGAGCTGGGCCCGGCCTTCGACGAGGTGCGCAAAAGCCTGAAACGGAACGCGCCCATGTCGTGGAAGGGCCGCCTGTTCCCGCGGTCACTGCGGCGAGGGAAGAAGTAGCAGCCACTCGAGTACATGAAGGCCCCTTCCTCGCGCGAGCCGCGAGGAAGGGGCCTTTTACCACCGCCGCCGAGGTGGGGCGGCGTCGCGAAAGCCACTTTCGCGACGCCTGAGGTCCCGAAAGTGGCTTTCGCGACACGTGCCAGGCAGACGGGGCGAGCCGCCCGCCCCCAGCAGTACACCGAGGCGCAGGACAACGCGAACATGCCGACGAGGCGGTGCCTCGTCGGCATGTTCGCGTGTGTGAGAGCTACTGCTCCTCGAAGCGCTGCCGGAAGCGCTCTTCCATGCGCTGGGTGAACGAGCTCCGGCGCGGGGACGACTTGCCGCCGCCACCTCCGCCGGCTCCCGGGCCACCGCTGTCCTTACCGCCTTCCGTTTCGGCTCCTTGCCGAATCGATGTGACGGCCATCATGACTCCGAAGAACATCACGAGGAACCCGAGCACGCTGATCACTGGAATTTCGGCGACCCGGATGTTGACCACCACGCCGAGCACCAACAGTGCGACGCCCACTACGAACAGGGCGATGCCCTGCAAACGCCGTCGGCGGGCGGGGCGGCGCAACCGGGTGCCTCGCACCGTGGATGCGAACTTGGGGTCCTCGGCATAGAGCTCGCGCTCGATTTGATCGAGCAGCCGCTGCTCATGCTCGGAGAGTGGCATCTTTCCTCCTCCGGCACAGCTGTCGCGGGCGCCGGGCCGCGCAACGTCATGGACCCAACAGACAACCCCAGGCGGGGTGTCTCTGTCCAGGATACGAGCCCCGCGCTCGTCCGACTACCCGATCCCGTATCCAGAAGGGATCAAATTGGCCGAAACCACCCGACGCGGCTCTCTCGAAGACGGCCGAGCGGCCGATGTCACTGGTCACGGGGGGTCAGCAGTGACGCGGGCCGCACCGCGCCGTCACCGAACTTGGACCTCGCGATGTCGGCGGCGAGTTCCGCATCCCGCCAACGGGGCTCCGGTGCGTCGAAAAGCAGCTGCTCTCCATCACTCTCCGTGTCCAATCCCTCGACTCTTACGCCGATCAGGCGGACTGCGCCCGTCGGCGCGTGCTCGGCGAGGAGCTCGACGGCGGTGCGGTGGATGTCGCGGGCCACGTCCACTCCTACGGCGGTTGTCCTGGCGCGGGTGATGGTCTTGAAATCCGCGAACCGGACCTTGATCGACACCGTCCGCCCGCGCAGCCCGCGGCGGCGCAGGGTGGCGGCCACGCGTTCGGACAGCCGGAGCAGTTCCAGCCCGAGCGCCGAGCGGTCGTGGAGGTCGACGTCGAAGGTCACTTCGGCGCCGATCGACTTGTCCGGCGTCTCGGGGACGACCTCGCGCTCGTCGTGGCCGCGCGCGAGCGCGTACAGGTGCTCCCCCAGCGCCCGCCCGAGCGACCGCCTCAGCCTGGGCAGCGGGGCGGCGGCGACGTCGGCGATGGTGTCGAGGCCCAGCTGCCGCAGGTGCTCCTCGGTGCGCTTGCCGACGCCCCACAGCGCCGACACCGGCAGCGGATGCAGGAACGCGAGCGTCTCGGCCGCGGGAACGACGACCATGCCGTCCGGTTTCGCCATCCCGGACGCCAGTTTGGCGACGAACTTGACCTTCGCGACGCCGACCGAGCAGCTGATCCCGAAATCCGCGGCGACCCGCTCCCGGATCCAGGCACCGAGCCGGGCGGGTGAGGAGTCCAGCCGTTTCAGCGCCCCGCTGACGTCCAGGAAGGCCTCGTCCAGGCTCAGCGGCTCCACCAGCGGCGTCAGCTCGCGGAAGATCCCCATGACCCCCTTCGACACCTCGCCGTACAGCCCCGGTGTCGGAGTGATGCAGATCAGCCGCGGGCAGAGCCGTTTGGCGGTCGAGAACGGCATGGCCGACCGCACACCGAACTCGCGCGCCGCGTAACTCGCGGCCGCGACGACCGACCTCGGGCCGCCACCGGAGACGACCACGGGCTTCCCCGCCAGCTCCGGTCGTGTGCGCAGCTCACAGGACACGAAGAAGGCGTCCATGTCGACGTGCAGCAGACCGCAGCCGGTGTCGTCGGGCCAGGTGGTGGCCCCGGTCGTCACCCGGTAGCGGGCCATCCCGCCGGGCAGTTCGGTGTTCATTGTTCATTTGTCGCGCGCTGCCGGAAACATTTTGCCAGGGCGCACGTGGTCGATGTCAGTTGCGGTGGTCATGGAGGCGCCCTGCCAAAACGTTTCCGGGGGCCTTCGGCCCGAAAGAGGGCGCGCGACGGTGAAGTCGCCGTCGGGCGCGGGGCGCCCTCCGGCGACCCCGTAGGCACGTTAGCCGGAAGTACCGACAGTTTCGGCCCCGCAAGTGTCATGAAAGGGTCGTTCAGGACGAAAAGTGTCCTGAACGACCCTTTCATGACATCCAGAGGGTCAGGGGCGGTGGGCCAGGAAGTGCAGCCTGCTGGAGATGTCCCGCAGCGGCGGAACCGACGCCGCCGCCAGCTCGAACTCCGCCAGCTCCTCTTCCCGTACCCCGCCGGGCACGAAGTCCGCCACGACGCCGTCGCCCTGGAGCGAAGTCACCTCGAGCCCCACATCGATCAGCTGCGCGCGGAGGGCCTCGGCGTCGAAGCGCCGCAGCACGGTCTCCCGGCCGCCGCCGAGCACGCCGCTCTCCGCCGCGAGCAGTTCCCGTGCCTCGCCGAGCCGTCCGGCCAGCGCGCGCTGCAGGATCGCGGCGTGGCGGTTCGCCACCAGCACCGAGATCGCGCCGCCGGGTTTGACCGCGGCGGCCAGCGCGGCGAGCACCAGCGCCGGGTCGTCGACGACTTCGAGCAGCCCGTGCGCGAGGACGAGGTCGGCCGAGCCGTCCGCGACGTGGGCTCCGAGCGCGTCGGAGTCGTCGGCGATCACCGTGATGCTGCCGGAGACGCCCTCTTCCTCGGCGCGGCGGCGCAGGGTCGCCAGTGCGTTGGGGTTCGGCTCGACAACGGTCACCAGGCAGCCCGCCGAGGCGAGCGGCACCGCCCAGCCGCCGCTGCCGCCGCCGACGTCGACGACGTGCGGCTGGTGCGCGCCTCGCGCCCGTGCGGCCCGGAGTTCTGCTTCGAGAACCCGGCGAACCGCCCCCGATCCCCGCGTGGCCACGGTGTCCGTCTTCATAAACGCACAGGGTAATGCCCGCCTTCCGGGCGCCGCCGGGTGTAGTCCGATGCGGTGTTCGACACCTTGCCAAGGAGTCACCCCGCCGACTGCCCGTAGGCTGTATCGAGTGCACACGGTCGCTGTTCTCAGCCTGAAGGGTGGCGTCGGTAAAACGACGGTCGCCCTCGGTGTCGCGTCCGCCGCGCTGCGTAGGGGCGCCCGGACTCTCGTGGCCGACCTCGACCCGCAAGGCAACGCCACCACCTCGCTGGACCCGCCCCTCACCGATCGCACGCTGGCCGACGTCCTGGAGACGCCGGTGCGCTCGGTGCTCGAACGGGCGATCGCGCCCAGCGTGTGGAGCGACCGGATCGACGTCCTCGTCGGCGCCGAAGAGCTCGAAATGCTCAACGAACCCGACGCCGACATCCGCCGCCTGGAGAATCTCTCCCGCGCGCTCGACGAACTGCACACGAACCCGCTGCGCGAGGAACCCTACGAACTGGTGATCCTCGACTGCCCGCCGTCGCTGGGCAGGCTGACCCGCTCCGCGCTGGTGGCCGCGGACAGCGCCCTGATCGTCACCGAGCCGACGATGTACGCCGTCTCCGGCGCCCGGCGGGCGCTCGAGGCGATCGAGAAGATCCGCGAGGAGCAGAACCCGGGACTGCGGCCGATCGGTGTCGTGGTCAACAAGCTCCGCGTGCGTTCCTACGAGCACCAGTTCCGCGTCGCCGAACTGCGGGAGAACTTCGGCCCGCTGGTGATGCCGACGGCCATCCCGGACAGGCTCGCGGTGCAGCAGGCCCAGGGCGCGTGCAGCCCGATCCACGAATGGCACTCCCCCGGCGCGCAGGAGATCGCGCTCACCTTCAACATGGTGCTGGCGAAGGTGCTGCGTTCGAGCCGGGCCGGACGGCATCGCGTCCGCGGCGACGAGGATCCGGAGACCACCGAAAAGCCCGCCAAGCTGAGCGACACCGGCACGGGCTGACGGCCGATGCCCGAAGGCGACACCGTCTTCCTCGCAGGCAAGGTCCTCGACAAGGCACTGGCCGGGAAGATCTTGCTGCGAGGCGAGTTCAGGGTCCCTCAGCTGGCCACGACGGATCTCGCCGGACGTGACGTGCTCGGCGTCGGCACGGTCGGCAAACATCTGCTGACGCGGTTCTCCGGCGGGATCACGTTGCACAGCCACCTGCGGATGGACGGCAAGTGGGACGTCTACCGGGTGGGCGCGCGCTGGCGCAACCCGGCGCATCAGGCGAGGGTCATCCTCGCCACCGAGGATCTGCAGGCGATCGGATTCCGCGTGCACGACCTCGAACTCGTGCCCACGGACGAAGAACACCGCTTGGTCGGCCACCTCGGCCCGGATCTGCTCGATCCACAGTGGACGGACGAACTCGCGGAGCGAGCGGCGGCCGCGCTGGCGGCGGACCCGGACCGTGAACTGGGCGACGCCTTGCTGGATCAGCGGATCATGGCGGGGATCGGCAACATGTACAAGGTCGAGATGTGCTTCCTGCTCGGCGTCACACCATGGACACCGGTGTCCGAAGTGGACCCGGCGAAAGCCGTCGCGCTCGGGCGCAAGCTGCTGAAGACCAACGCGTGGCGCACCTCGCAGACCACCACCGGTGATCTGCGCCGCGGCCGTGAACACTGGGTCTACGAACGCACCAAACAAGGCTGCTTCCGCTGCGGCGGACCGCTCCGGGTCGCGTCCCAGGGTGCCGGACACCAGGCGAGGCCGACCTGGTTCTGCCCGAAATGCCAGTCCGGACCCGCTCCGAGCCGCTAAGCTGGCCTGGTGACGCTCTTCAAGCTCCCGCTCTACGGGGCCGACACCGAACGCGGCGACCTCGCTCCCTGAGCCGCCTCGCTTCCCCGCACGTCACCTTCACTTCTTTCCCCAGGGAGCTTTGTCATGCCCGGAATCCTCACGGGCGAGGCGCTGCGCGCGTTCGTGCACGCCCTGCCGAAGGTCGAACTCCACGTCCATCTCGTCGGTTCGGCGAGCCTGCCCACGGTGCTGGAACTGGCCAGGCGCCGCCCGGCCGCGGGGGTGCCGACCGACCCGGCGGCACTCGCCGAGTTCTTCACCTTCCGCGATTTCCCGCATTTCCTCCGCAACTACCTGGCGGTGACGTCGCTGGTGCGCGACGCCCGCGACATCCACACCCTCGTCACCGGGCTGGCGGCCGATCTGGCCGCGCAGAACGCCCGCTACGCCGAGGTGACCGTGACGCCGTACAACCACGTCCTCGACGGGATGCCGACGGACGATCTCCTCACCGGCCTCGCCACCGGACGGGCGGCGGCGCGGGCGGACCACGGAGTGGAACTGGCCTGGTGCTTCGACATTCCCGGCGAGAAGGGGATCGTCGCCGGCCGCGAGACGGTCGTGTTCGCGCTCCGCGAACGCCCCGACGGCCTGGTGTCCTTCGGGCTCGGGGGACCCGAGGTCGGCGTCGGCCGCGCGCAGTTCGCCCCGTTCTTCACCACGGCCAGGGAGGCGGGGCTGCACAGCGTCCCGCACGCGGGCGAGACCACCGGGCCCGCCACCGTCTGGTCGGCGGTGCACGATCTGGGCGCCGAGCGGATCGGGCACGGCGTGGGCGCGCACACCGATCCGGCGCTGCTGGAATACCTTGCCGTGCGACGGATCCCGCTGGAGGTCTGCCCCACGTCGAATGTCCGGACGGGACAGTTCGCCTCGATCGCGGCGCATCCCGTGCGGCGGCTGCTCGACCACGGCGTGGTGGTCACGCTCAACACCGACGATCCGCCGATGTTCGGCGCCACCCTCGACGGCGAGTACGTCGCGGTCGCCGAAACGCTGGGCCTGAACGCGACCGAAATCGCCCGGTTCGCGAAGAACGCCGTGGAAGCGTCTTTTCTGCCTTCGGCGGACAAGGCCGTCCTCGTGACGGAGATCGAAGAAATGTTGTTGCAGGACCCCGAAGTCCTCGCATAGCGTGGCGGTACACGAGAGAGGAGGTGGTCCAAAGTTGTATTCCAACAGGACTCGTGAGGTGACTGTCCGCTAGCGGACTGCACGCGTAGGACTTTGAGCAGCGATACAACGCAAGTTGGAGCCACCTTCGGCTCGTCGTCTCTGCTTCGCGTGATGCCTGATAGCGAATACCAGGCAGTCACCGGGCCCCCGAGGTTCCCGAGCACCGGTCCGGCTCGGGCCCGGCCGCCGATTCCGGCGTCCGGGAGCCGCCTCGGGGGTACCCTCATATCCGGGATATGGCCCTTTTGCGAGCCCGGAGGGGACCACCCGTCGCCCTGGAGGACCGTCCGCCGCTGTTCCGCCCCCGGAACCGACGCAGACTGGATAGCCTGACGCCATGTTGAGGCCCGACTTCCCGATCATCACCCAGCGCTTGACACTCCGCGCCTTCACTCCGGCCGATCTCGACGAACTCAACTCCTTCCAGTCCCGCGCCGACGTCGCCCGCTACCTCTACTGGGGCCCGCGCAGCCGGGCCGAATCCGCCGCCGCGCTCGCCAAACGGGTGCACAGCAGCAGCCTGTCGAAGGAAGGCCAGTTCCTCGCGGTGGCCGCGGAACTGACCGAGACCGGGCAGTTGATCGGCGACCTGAACCTCGAATACCTCAGCAGTGAGAAGCGCCAGGGCGAGATCGGCTTCGTCTTCCACCCCGACCACCACGGCAAGGGGCTCGCCGCCGAAGCCGCCGTCGAAGTACTCCGGCTCGGCTTCGAAGATCTCGGACTCCATCGGATCATCGGCCGCTGCGACGGCCGCAACACCGCCTCGACCGCGCTGATGGAACGCCTCGGCATGAAGAAGGAGGCGCACCTGCGGCACAACGAACTGGTCAAGGGTGAATGGTGTGACGAACTCGTCTTCGCGATGCTCGAAGACGAGTGGAAGGCGAGCCGCTAGAGCTCACCAGGCATGATGGGGCCGTGTTCTTCGACAAGATCGTCCGCCCCGCTCTCTACCGGCTCTCCGGCAGCGACCCCGAAACCGTGCACGAACGCACCATCGGCACGCTCGCCAGGCTGAGCCGGGTCTCCCCCGCGCTCGGCGCGCTCGGCCGCGTCTACCGGACGGACGATCCGGTCACCTTCCTCGGTCTCCGCTTCCCGAACCGGGTCGGCCTCGCCGCCGGGATGGACAAGAACGGCCGCGCGCTGCACGCGTGGCCCGCGCTCGGTTTCGGTTTCGTCGAGGTCGGCACGGTCACCCGGCATCCGCAGCCGGGCAACGACAAACCGCGGCTGTTCACCCTCGCCGAGACCGACGCGGTGATCAACCGGATGGGCTTCAACAACGAAGGCGCGGAGGCGCTCGCCGCCCGCCTCGCCGCGGGCGGGAAGCCGCCGGTGCCGCTCGGCGTCAGCATCGGCAAATCCAAGGTGACCCCGCTCGACGAGGCCGTCGAGGACTACCGGTTCTCGCTGCGGGCGCTGTACCCGTACGCCGACTACTTCGCGATCAACGTCAGTTCCCCGAACACGCCGGGACTCCGGGCGTTGCAGGACAAATCCGCGCTGGCCGAACTGCTTTCCGAACTCCGGAAGACCTCGGCCGAGCTCGCCGTCGACGCGAAGCCGACGCCGGTGCTGGTGAAGGTCGCCCCCGACCTCACCGACGAAGCGCTCGCGGAACTGCTGGAAGTCTGCCTCGAACACGGGGTCGCCGGGCTGATCGCGACCAACACGACCTTGTCCCGCGAAGGAATCGCTCCGCCCGAGGCCGCCGTCGGTGAGCAGGCGGGCGGTCTGTCCGGCCGCCCGCTCACCGCGCGCTCGGTCGAGGTGGTGCGGTTCGTACACGACGAGACCGATGGCAAGCTGCCGATCATCGGCGTCGGCGGGATCTTCGACGCCGGCGCCGCCGCACGAATGCTCGACGCCGGCGCCGGTCTCGTCCAGCTCTACACCGGTTTCGCCCTGCACGGTCCCGGTCTGGTCAAGCGGGTCGCCCGAGGTCTCGCGGCCCGGCCGTACTGACGAACCTCAGGTAGGCACGCCAGCACTGGTACTTCGTCAGCTCCATCGCGTTGCCCGTGGCGGCCTGGTCGCACAGGACGGCCAGCGGCGTCTCCCCGTTCTCCAGCCGGATCCGGCCGAGGACGAACGGGGCGGGCAGCGTGGCCGCGAAGGCACCGAGAGCGGCGGGTGAGAGCCGCCAGCGTTCACCCGCAAGCATCGTGTGCTCGCCCGTGGCGTCCACCGGCACCACCCCCGGCTGCGGCGGATCGGACGGCAGCAGCACCATCCGGTAGCCCTCGCCGGTCTGGACCAGCCCGGTGAACCGCGCTCCCGCGGTGACCAGCCGCCCGTTCAACGGCTGCCCGCGCAGATGCGCGCCGAACACCACGAGATCCGCACCCGGTGTGGGATAAGGGAAGTCGGCCTGTTCGTCGGTGAGCACGGCGGCGAGGTCGATGGCGATCTGGTCGTCGAACGGCCGCACCACCACCGAAACCCCGTACGGCCCGAGATCCGACGGCGACGCCGGCACCGTGACCGCGGCGAGGTCGAGCAGGTTGACGAAAGCCGTGAAGCGCTCCAGGCGTTTCGTGACACCTTCCGGATCGGACAACGCCTCGGCGACCTCGGGATGGTCGGCGACGGTCGGGAGGACCAGGGCGTCGTACTCGGACAGCATCCGGAGCGCGATCATCCCGGCCTCGGCGACCCGCTGCCTGTCCGCGGTGAAGCCGTCGTCGTGGACCAGCTCGCCCACCGACAGCAGTGCCGAGACCTCCACCGGCTCCACCAGCGCCCCGGACGCCCGCAGCGCCGAAACCGCGCCGAGGAAGGCCGACCGGGATTGGAGCGAAAGACCGGTGAGGGTGTCGGAGCCGGGAATCGCCACGCGCGGCCGGTCCCCCGCGGACAGCCGGACGTCCGGCGGCCAGTCCCTGGCGAGCGGATCGATCCCGTCGGGTCCGGTCATCAGACCCAGCGCGCGCTGGCCCAGCGTGAGACTGCGCGAGAACAGGGAGATCCCGGCGCACGGCGCGGCACCCGTCTTGGGCACGAGACCCAAGGTCGGCTTCAGCCCGACGATCCCGTTGAGCGACGCGGGCACCCGGCCCGCACCCGCCGTATCCGTGCCGACCGCCAGATCGACCAGCCCGAGCGCGACGGCGACGGCCGCGCCGCTGCTCGCGCTCCCGGACACGCGGGCGGTGTTCAGTGCGGCGCTCACCCCGCCGTACGGGCTGTGGGTGTGCTCGAGATCGCTGCCGAACCGATCGCAGTTGGTCTTGCCGATCGCCACCGCCCCGGCCGCGGTCAGCCGGGACACCGAGGTGGCGCCGACACAGCAGACGTCCTCCCCCGCCGTCGGAAGACCGGCGACGTCGAGCACGTCGGCGACCGCTACCAGGGTTCCGGCGAGCGGCAGATCCACACCCGCGCGAACACGCTCGTCGACCGCTTTGGCGTCGACGAGAGCGTCTTCCACGGGGCGGAGGGTGATCCACACGTCGGGCCGGTCGACCTCGGCGATCCGGTCGTAGGCCGCTATGACGCGTTGGTAGGAACTGGGAGGCGGGGCGGGGGTCGGTTCTGGTTCCGGGGGGAGCGTCGTCACTGGGCGTCCTTTCCTCGGTGGGGACGAGAAAGACCACTGCGCGAGATCCACTGTGTCCGGTCCGCCAC
Organism: Amycolatopsis sp. NPDC052450; assembly: GCF_044547565.1. Classification (NCBI taxonomy): domain Bacteria; kingdom Bacillati; phylum Actinomycetota; class Actinomycetes; order Pseudonocardiales; family Pseudonocardiaceae; genus Amycolatopsis; species Amycolatopsis sp. NPDC052450. The sequence goes on from NZ_JBIUAQ010000017.1 coordinate 151,204, forward strand.
CCTGGGACGCCCGCTCACGCGGGCTGGGTTCAGGCCCGAGCTGGGAAGAGCACTGCGTGCATGTAGGAAACGTTAGGCATCGCGAGGTGCCGCCACCAGCGGTTTCGGGTTACGCGAGCATTTCGGTATCACACAGTGAGCGAGTCGTTACGCAATGGAGTATTAGCGACGACGAATGAGACGATGGTCCAGGAAAGCGCCTGCTCAGACGCTACCCGATTCCGTGACTCGCGTGCTTGAAGACGTATCTCGCGTGATTGGACGCGTAACTCACGAGATACGCGTCCACGCACGCGAGTTACGCCTCTGATCACGCGAGTCGCGCGTCAGGAGAGCTCGCGCAGCGCCATGGCCAGTCCGGCGAGCTTGTCGGTCGCGTCGGACAGCTGCTCCTTGGACGACGTCATGCCGTCCGAGCTGGCGGCGACGGTGTGCCCGGCGGCCGCGACGAGACCGCCGTAGCCGTCGAGGCCGTCGTCGAGCTGTTCGCGCAGTTGCTTGATGGCGGCGTCGAGGGCGCCCCGTTCGCGCTCGGGCGCGGCGTCCCGTCCGCGTTCGATGGCCTGGATGCGGCCGGCCAGCCCGCGCAGGGCCTGCGCGGCCTCCGCGGCGGTGGTCCGGGCGTCCGCGACGGCGATCTCCGACACCGGCATGGTGCCGAGCGACGTCGGCTGCGAAAGCTGGCGAAGCAGCTCCGTCAGCGAAGCCTCGCTCTCGGCGAGGCGCTCCATCGGCTCTCGCGCCACGGACCGAGCCGGAGGCAGCGGAGGCGGAGCGGCGGGCGCGGCGGGCAGTACGGTGCGCTTGAGTTCCCGCAACCGCAGCCCCGACCGGACGCCGAAGGTGCCGAAGACGATGGTGAACGCGCCGCCCGCGATGGCCTGGAGGATGTCGGCCTCGCCCGCCTTCAGCAGGCCGGTGCCCGCGACGACGGCGAACAGTCCACAAAGGATGGTGAGGAGGATCCAGAACGTCATCGCGCGGGAGGTCCGGCGCTTGCGTCGCTCCAGTTTGGCGGCCGGTTCGTTCCAGCGGGCCCATTTGGCCTTCGCGTCGGCCACGACCGGGATCTGACCCGCGGCCATCGACGTCAGCTGCTGCGAGATCTTCGGCATGGCGGGCATCGGCGGCATCTGCGGGCGCGGCTTGGGCGGCGCCGGCTGAGCGGGCCGCGAAGAAGACCCCTGTTCGGAGGGCGGGATGTAGCGCTGCAGCTTCTCCTGCGCGCGCTGGGCGTAGTCGGGCAGCTTTTCGATGTGCTTCTCAAGCTTGGCGGTGAACTCCCCGAAGTCCTTGCGCCTGCCCTGGCCCATTGCCCTCGCCCCTGTCGTCAGTGTGAGACCGGTCCCGCACCCCCGCGGGGTGCGGGACCGGCTCTAGGTGGTGTGTCAGGCGGGGTTCTTGCCCTGTTCGGCCTGAACCCGAGCCTGGATCTCACGCTGGATGTCCGCGGCGCCCGACGCCTTCGGCGCGGCGGCGGTCTTGCCGTCCGTCACCTGAGCGACGGAGTCGCCCTTCATGGACGCACGGATCTGCTCCAGGCGGGAGTGCCCCGCGAGCTGCGTGGTGGAGGCCTGGACCTCCATCATCCGGCCCTGGACGGAGTTCTGTGCGAGTTCGGCCGAGCCGAGCGCGGTGGTGTAGCGCTTCTCGATCTTGTCGCGAACGTCTTCCAGTGACGGGGTGTTGCCCGGCGCCGCCAGCTCGCTCATCTGGTTCAGCGAAGCGGAGACCTGCTCCTGCATCTTCGCCTGCTCCAGCTGCGAGAGCAGCTTGGTGCGCTCGGCCAGCTTCTGCTGCAACATGGTCGCGTTGCGCTCGACGGCCTTCTTCGCCTGCGCCGCAGCCTGGAGCGACTGGTCGTGCAGGGTCTTCAGGTCCTCGATGCTCTGCTCGGCGGTGACGAGCTGCGCGGCGAAACTCTCCGCGGCGTTCTCGAACTCGGTCGCCTTCTGCTCGTCGCCCTTGGCGCGCGCCTCGTCGGCGAGCACCAGTGCCTGGCGGGTCGAGGCCTGGAGCTTCTCGACGTCGCCGAGCTGGCGGTTCAGCTTCATCTCCAGCTGGCGCTGGTTACCGATCACCGAGGCGGCCTGCTGGGTCAGCGACTGGTGATTGCGCTGCGCCTCCTCGATGGCCTGCTGGATCTGTACCTTCGGGTCGGCGTGCTCGTCGATCTTCGACGAGAACGCCGCCATCATGTACTTCCAGAACTTCACGAACGGGTTGGCCATCTCCTCCGCCTGCCTTCTCGCATCCCACGGGCTGTTACCTCGAGGTGGGGCGTCCCCTCTGTGATGTTGCAACGTCCCGACCCCGGCGTTGAGTTCCATCGTGTCAGGTCGGCGTCCCGCGTTCCAGGCGGCCCCGACGGAATTCAGGGATCTCCCTGACTGTGATGTCCGCGACCTTTCGGGTTCAGCGTCCGGTGACCGTGGGTGAAAACGGCCGGAGTCAGCGGCGCAAAGCGGTCTCCTGTTCCATGCGTGACAACTTTTCGGGGTTCCGCACCGCGTAGAGCCCGGTGATGAGGCCGTCGTCGACGCGCAGCGCGAGAACGGTGTCGACCTCGTCGCCGAGGCGGACGATCAGCGCGGGATGCCCGTTGACCTGCGCCGTCCGCATCGTCGCCGCGTCGTCGCGGACCGGGCGGCTCGCGGCCAGCAGCGGCGCGACCATGGCCGCGCCCACGACGGGTTCGAGCACCGCCTGCACCAAGCCGCCCCCGTCGCCGAGGAAGACGACGTCCGGTGAGAGGACGTCGAGCAGTCCTTGCAGGTCACCTGTCCGGACGGCGCGGTGGAACGCGTCGAGCACGTTCCGGGTCTCACCGGGGGACGCGGCACCTCGCGGCCGCCGCGCGGCGACGTGCGCCCGGGCCCGGTGGGCGATCTGGTGGACCGCGGCCGGGGTCTTGCCGACGGCTTCGGCGATCTCGCCGTACGCCACGTCGAACACCTCACGCAGCACGAACACCGCGCGTTCGGTCGGCGTGAGGGTCTCCAGCACCAGCAACATCGCCATCGAGACGCTGTCGGCCAGCTCGACGTCTTCGGCCACGTCCGGGGTGGTGAGCAGCGGTTCGGGCAGCCAAGGGCCGACGTAGGACTCCTTGCGGCGGCCGAGCGTGCGCAGCCTGCCGAGCGCCTGCCGGGTGGTGACGCGGACCAGATAGGCCCGCGGGTTCTCCACGGTGCCGAGATCGACGCCCGACCAGCGCAGCCAGGTCTCCTGGAGGACGTCTTCGGCGTCGGCGGCCGAGCCGAGCATCTCGTAGGCGACGGTGAACAGCAGGTTCCGGTGGGCGACGAACGCCTCCGTGGCGGTATCGGACATGGATGGCTCCTGTTCTCGGCGGCGGTGTCCCCCACCAGACGCCGCGTCCCCTCGCTTTCTGACACTCCGAAGCCGTGGCGCACGTCACGTTCCGATGCTGTCAGGGCTGCCGGGCTCCCGGCATCTGGTGGTCGTCCGGTTCAGCCCACGACCACGAATGAGGACGAGATCATGGATTCCCGTTTCGATCTGAACAGCAACGAGCTCGGCGCGAAGATCGGCAAGCGCTTCGCAGGAGTCAGTGTGGCCATCAAGGGGTCGACGCTGCCGAAGGTCACCCAGGAACTGGTGTCGCTGCGGGCCAGCCAGCTCAATGGCTGCGGCTTCTGCGTCGACGCCCACGCCAAGGACCTGGCGGCCGCCGGCGAACCCGCGGTCCGCGTCAACCTGGTCGCCGCCTGGCGCGAATCCACCGTGTTCACCGAGGCCGAGCGGGCCGCGCTGGCGCTCGCGGAGGAAGGCAGCCGGATCGTTGACGCGCATCAGGGCGTCTCCGACGAGACCTGGGACCGGGTGCGGAAGCACTACGACGACGACCAGATCGCCGCGCTGGTCTATCTGGTCGCGATGATCAACGCCGCCAACCGGCTGCTCGTCATCACGCACACCAAGGGCGGCTCGTACCAGGCGGGCACGTTCGACGCCGTCGCGAACTGACGGGAAAGGCCCCAGGCGGACTGCCTGGGGCCTTTTCCGTTCACAACCTTGCTAGGCGGCGACCATCTTCGGTGCGGAGATGGTCGTCCGCAGGGCGGGGCTCATCCGCGGCGGTGGCGAGATCCGCAGATCGGCCAGGTCGTTGCCGATCAGCTCGGACACCAGGCGGCCGCCTTCGAGCTCGCCCGCTTCGGTCTTCTCCCGCTCCGGAGCACGCCGCTTTCCGGCCTCGACCTTTTCGTCCACCGGGGCGACCTCGACGTTGTCCATCGCCGAGACGTCCGCCGCGACCTTGTGCAGGAGTTCGCCCAGCGGAAGTTCCAGGGCCTCGCAAATGGACGCCAGCAGCTCGCTGGACGCCTCCTTCTGCCCACGCTCGACCTCGGACAGGTAGCCGAGGCTCACCCTGGCGGCGCGGGAGATGTCCCGCAGCGTTCGACGCTGGTTCGTGCGGGCGTGTCGGAGCCGGTCGCCGATCGCCTCGCGCAACAGCACGGTCATCACGCGCCTCCCTTCCAGGACTGACTACCCCCTACGTTACCCAGAGCGGTGCCCCGGGCGCAGGTGTTGACACGGCAATACGCCAAGGGCGAACGCGGCGATCATGCGAGATGTTCCCCCAGCAGGGCGAACGCGCCCTCGATCGCACCGGCCCTGACCGAGGCTCGATCACCGCTCAAGTCCAGCGTACGGACGGTGAGCACGGCCGGGCCCGCGAGCCCGACGTGGACGGTGCCGGGTGCCACGCCGTCCTGTCCGTCCGGACCCGCGACGCCGGTGAGGCCGAGGCCCCAGGTGGCGCCGCACCGGTCTTTCGCGCCGACGGCCAGTTGCGCCGCGACCTCGGGATGAACGGCGCCATGCGCGGCGAGGAGGTCTTCGTCGACGCCGGCCAGCGTCGCCTTGAGATCGGTCGCGTAGACGATCAGGCCACCGCGGACGACGGCACTCGATCCGGGGATCTCGGTCAGCGCCGCGCAGACCAGCCCGGCGGTCAGCGACTCCGCCGTCGCCACCGTCTCCCCGCGCTCGATCAGGTGAGTGATCAAGGTCTCAGAGTTCATGCGCCCGCGGCACGCCTTCCGGCGGCGCGCAGCCGCACCGCGCGCACGACGTAGTCGAGCCCGGTCACGACGGTCAGCACGAGCGCGAGCCCCATCAGCACCCAGCGCACCGGCTCGGCCGACGCCGGCAGGGGCAGCAGGTACGCGGTGATGGCCGCGACCTGCGCGAGCGTCTTGGCCTTGCCGCCGCGGCTGGCCGGGATGACACCGTGCCGGATCACCCAGAACCGCAGCAGCGTCACCCCGATCTCGCGGATCGCGATGACGATGGTGACCCACCAGCCCAGTTCGCCGAGCACACTCAGCCCGACCAGCGCGGCGCCGATCAGCGCCTTGTCCGCGATCGGGTCGGCGATCTTGCCGAAGTCGGTGATCAGCCCGTACTTGCGCGCCACCCAGCCGTCGACCTGGTCGGTGAACGACGCGATCGCGAACAGCGCGGTCGCGATCGCGCGCCAGAAGGTGTCCGTCCCGTCGCCGGTGAACAGCGCCAGCACGAACAGCGGCACCAGCACCAGCCGCGACATCGTGAGCAGGTTCGCCAGGTTCAGGGTCGGGACCGGGGTGGCCTCGGGAACCCGGGCGTGCTCACCACCCGTCCCCTCACCGGCCCCGGCGTCGCTCGGGGCGGCATTCACCGGTCGGCCTCGAGCGGCGCGGGCCGCACGATCAGGTCGACGCCTTCGGAGTCGACGACCTCGCAGCGCACGAAGTCACCCACCGCCAGCGCGGGCAGGTCTTCCGTCTCGATCAGGACGCATTCGCCGTCGACCTCGGGGGCCTGGTGCGCGGCGCGGCCGATGGGGTCCTCGCCGTCCTCGGCCTGCTCGATGAGGACCTCGACGAAGTCACCGATCCGGTCTTCGGCCCGCTGCGAGGTCAGTTCCTCGACCAGCGCGGAGATCCGCGCGACCCGCTCGGTCACCACGGACTCGTCGAGTTTGCCGTCGAAGGTCTCGGCCTCGGTGCCGTCCTCGTCCGAATACCCGAAGACGCCCACCGCGTCCAGCCGCGCGCCGTTCAGGAAGCGCTCCAGCTCGGCGAGATCCTCCTCGGTCTCACCGGGGAACCCGACGATGACGTTGGTGCGGATGCCGGCGTCGCGCGAGTACTCACGGATCTGGTCGCACAGCGCGAGGAACGAATCCGTGGAGCCGAAGCGGCGCATGCGGCGCAGCACGGTCTCACTGGAGTGCTGGAAGGACAGGTCGAAGTAGTCGGCGACACCCGGCGTGGTCGCGATGGCCTTGACCAGGCCGGGGCGCGTCTCGGCGGGCTGCAGGTACGAGACGCGGACGCGTTCGATCCCGGGCACCGCGGCCAGGCGCGGGACCAGCAGTTCCAGCGCGCGGGCGCCGTCACGGCCGAAGTCCTTGCCGTAGGAGGTCGAGTTCTCCGAGACGAGGAAGACCTCCTTGACGCCGTTCTCCGCGAGCCACATCGCCTCGGCGACGATCTCGTCCGGCTGCCGCGACACGAAGGAACCGCGGAACGACGGGATCGCGCAGAACGAGCAGCGCCGGTCGCAGCCGGACGCGATCTTCAGCGCGGCCACCGGGGAGGTGTCGAGCCGGGTCCGCAGCACCCGCGGGCCCCAGCCGTGCTGCGCATGCCCCGGCACCTCGACCGACTCGGCGGCGTCCGGACGCTGCACCGGGCTGATCGGCAGCAGCTTGCGGCGGTCGGAAGGGGTGTGGGACTCGATCTTGCGACCGGCCACGACGTCGTCAAGGCGTTCGGAGAGGTCGGCGTAGTGGTCGAAGCCCAGGACCGCGTCGGCCTCCGGCAGGTTCTCGGCCAGCTCGTTGCCGTAACGCTCGGCCATGCAGCCGACGGCGACGACCTTCTTGCCGGTGTCGGACGCCGCGAGCAGCGTGTCGACCGAGTCCTTCTTGGCGGACTCGACGAAGCCGCAGGTGTTGACGACCACGACGTCGGAGTCCTCGGGCTCGGCGGCGAGCTCCCAGCCGCCCGCCGCCAGCCGACCGGCGAGTTCCTCGGAATCGACCTCGTTGCGGGCGCAACCGAGGGTCAACAAGGAAACGCGACGGGTGGCGACAGGATCAGTGGTGGGAGAAGGCACGTGCCTTAGGGTAGCTGGCCTGTTCGCGGGGTCGGCGATCGCTCGCTCGGGCGAGCCCTCGACCGGGGGATGGCTCGCTGATGGCTTAATGGTGGACGTGCCCTCAGACCCTCTCCTTCGCCGCCATCCGACCGTCCGCCGGGCGCGGATCGCGGACGTCCGCAAGATCAAGGCGCTGGTCGACTCCGACGCGGGGACGGTGCTCCTGGAGAAGGAGCTCGTCACCCTCTACGAGAGCGTCCAGGAGTTCTGGGTGGTCGAAGACGGTGACGACGTGCTCGGCTGCGGCGCGCTCCACGTGCTGTGGGAGGACATCGCCGAGCTGCGCACCATCGCCGTCGACAAGGCCTCCCGCGGTCGCGGCATCGGGCACGCGCTGGTGGAACAGCTGATCGGCTTCGCCCGCGAGATCGGGCTGAAGCGGCTGTTCGTGCTGACCTTCGAGACCCACTTCTTCGCCGGCCACGGCTTCGTCGAGATCGACGGCACCCCGGTGACCCAGGAGGTCTACGAGGAGATGCGGCGCTCCGCCGACCCTGGCGTCGCGGAGTTCCTCGACCTGCCGTACGTGAAGCCCAACACCTTGGGCAACAGCCGGATGCTGCTGGAGCTGTAGCTGAAGGGCGCTTTCACCGCATCGCATGCGGCGATGGTCCTTCAGCCCTTCTTCGCGTGGCGGGCGACCCGGATCCGGTTGCCGCACAGCGACGGCGTGCACCAGACCCGCCTCCTGTTGGCCGCCACGAACAGCATCGAGCAGTCGTGCGCGCCGCATCGCCGCAGCTGGGCGGCGCGTGGACCGGACACGAGGTCGATCGCGGCCACCGCGACGGCGGCGAGCGCGATCTCGCCGCCCTCCTCGCCGTGCCAGGACGTCTCCGCTCCCTCCGCGGTCAGCCGCGGGCTGGTCGGGACGGCGGCCGCGGCCGCGTTGACCCGCTCGACCGCCCATGCCTCGGGCGCCCGCCCGGCCACGGTCGCCTCCAGCACCTCACGCACCGCTGACCGCAGCCGCCTCGTCTGCGCGGCCGACGGCGGCCGGGCGCCTTCGGGCAGCAGGGGCGCCTGCGTCGACCAGAACCTCTCGTGGCCGTCGTCGAGCAGGTCGACCGACGGCGAGACGGCCAGCATCACGGTGTCGGCGAGGTTCACCGCGAGATCGTCACCGGGGAGCGAGTCGAGATCGAGCATTCCTTGACACTATCAGGTACTAATGGTTCAAGACAGTTCTAACCATTAGGGAGGGTTCATGGCGACCATCCGGCACCGCACGGTCAAACTCGGCGACGTCGAGGTCTTCTATCGCGAGGCCGGCGCCCCCGACGCACCCGTTTTGCTGCTGTTGCACGGCTTCCCGACGTCGTCGCACCAGTTCGTACGGCTGATGCACCGTCTCGCCGGCCGGTGGCGGCTCATCGCGCCGGACCTGCCGGGCTTCGGGCAGACCGTCACGCCCGAGGGCTTCATGTTCACCTTCGACCGGCTCGCCGAGGTGCTCGGCGAGTTCGTGGACGCGCTGGAACTGCGCCGATACGCGCTCTACGTCTTCGATTTCGGCGCCCCGGCGGGGCTGCGGCTCGCCGTCTCGCGGCCGTCCGAAGTCACGGCGCTGATCACGCAGAACGGCAACGCCTACGTCGAAGGACTCGGCCCGGCGATGCCGGACTTCGCTTCCCTCACGGACGAAACCGAGGCGCGGCGCGGGTTCGCGGAGATCCTCCAGCCGGAACGGATCCAGTGGCAGTACACCGAGGGCGCCCGCGCTCCGGAGACCATCGATCCTTCGAACTACCTGCTGGACCAGTACTTCCTCGACCGTCCCGGCCGCGTGGAGGCGATGCAGGACCTGCTTTGGGACTACCGGAACAACCCGCCCGTGTACCCGAAGTTCCAGGCGTGGCTACGGGAAGCGCAGCCGCCCGTACTCGCCGTCTGGGGCCGCAACGACCTGTTCTTCGTCCCTGCGGGAGCCGAAGCGTTCCGGGATGATGTTCCCTCGGCGGAGGTTCACTTCTTCGACACCGGGCACTTCGCGCTGGAGGAGGACGTCGAACCGATCAGCGAGCTGATCGACCGCTTCCTGGCGGCACACCACTGAAAGGCGGGACATGGACACCTCGGTCACCGACCATCTGCTCAGCACGACGCGAGCGGTCCGCCGCAAGCTCGACCTGGACCGGCCGGTGGAACCCGAGGTGCTCGAAGAGTGCCTGCGGCTCGCGTTGCAGGCGCCCACGCCGGGGAACCAGCAGGCGTGGCGATGGCTCGTCGTACGGGATCAGGCAGTGAAGGACCGGCTGTCCGAACTGTTCCGGCGAGTCGGGAAGGCGTACCTGGAGGCGAACGCGGCGGCGCTGGGCGAGGCGATCACCGAACCCTCCGTGGCGCGCGCGTTCGCTTCGGGGCAGCACCTGATCGACGTGATCGACCGGGTGCCGGTGTTCGTCATCCCGTGCCTGACCGGCAGGCCGGCCGGTGACAACGCGACCGACGCCGCGTTCTACGGCGGCGTCTTCCCGGCGGTGTGGAACTTCCAGCTGGCGCTGCGCTCACGTGGCCTCGGCTCGACGCTCACGACGTATCACCTGACGCACGAGGCGGAGGCGGCCGAAATCCTCGGCATCCCGGCCGACGTCACGCAGGTCGGGCTGCTGCCGGTCGCCTACACGACGGTGCCGGACTTCAAACCCGCGTCGCGTGTGCCGCTGTCCGAAGTGGCGTACCTCGACGGTTGGGGGAACCCGCTGTCGTGAGCTGGTCGTGGGGGGGTACTTTGGGTTTAAAATAAAAAGCACCACAACCCCCGCGGTTACGGACCCCGAGGCCCCCGGCGGCACCCAAACACAATGTAAAACGCCCGGGGTG